>CBIHPE010000145.1:0-10564 GCA_966212015.1 uncultured Frankiales bacterium
TCGACACCGGGGCGACCTACCGCGCCGTCACCCGGGCGGGCCTCCGCGCCGGCGCCGATCCGGAGGACGCCGAGGCCTGCACCCGCGCCGCCGAGGCCGCCCGCGTCGAGCTTCGCACCGACCCCAGCGGCACCGGCGTGCTGCTCGACGGGGAGGACGTGTCGACGCAGATACGCACCCCCGAGGTCACGGCCGCCGTGAGCGCGGTCAGCTCCCACCCCGGTGTGCGCGCGGTCCTCGTCCAGCTCCAGCGCCACGCGATGGGCACCGACGGCGCAGTGGTGGAGGGCCGCGACATCGCCACGGTCGTCGCCCCTCAGGCGGCGGTGAAGGTCTACCTCGACGCCCGCCCTGAGGTGCGGGCCGCCCGTCGCGCTGGGGAGACCGCGTCTGAGGCAACCAGCCGTGCTCGGGATGTGTCGTCGACGCAGGCCGCGCTCGTGGCCCGTGATGCACGAGACAACCAGACAAACACGCTCGCTCCGTCTGGAGGTGCGGTGCACCTCGATACATCTGACCTGACCCTTGACCAGGTCGTCGCGGCCGTCGCCCAGCTGGCGGTCGACGCGGGCATCGCGACGGTGCCGGCATGACGGCCGCGCAGCCGCTTCCCCCGGACGCTTCCCGACCCGGCGCCGGGGCGGCGCACGACGTCCCGTCACCCGTGTGGCGGACTGCGACGGGGACACCGAAGCCGTGGCTCGTGCGCGTGCTGCGCCCGTTCGGCCGGGCACTGTTCGGGACCGTGTTCCGGATGCGGGTCGAGGGGACCGAGCACGTGCCGGCCTCCGGGGCGGTCCTGCTCGCGGGGAACCACACCGGCTTCCTCGACGGACCCCTGGTCTGGGCCTACAGCCCTCGACCGGCCAGCTTCCTCGCCAAGTCCGAGCTGTTCGTCGGCCCGCTCGCGCGTGCCCTGGGCTGGCTGGGGCAGGTGCCCGTGCACCGCGGGCGGCCGGACCGCACGGCGCTACGCACCGCGCTCGGAGTGCTGCAGCGCCGCGAGCCCATGGGGGTCTTCCCCGAGGGCACCCGTGGCGCCGGAGTCCTCGAGGAGGTGTCGGACGGGCTCGCCTGGTTGGCCCTGCGCAGCCAGGCGCCTGTGGTCCCGATCGCGGTCCTCGGCACGGCCGAGGCGATGCCCAAGGGCGGCCGACCCCGGCTCCGCGCGCCGGTGACGCTGGTCTTCGGACCCCCGGTCACGCTCACCACGACGGGTGACCCGCGGGTCCGGCGTACCGTGAGGTCAGCCGCGGAGGAGCTCCGCGTGGCTCTCCTGACCCATCTCGAGGCCCAGTCCGGCATTCCGGGCGCTCCCGCCGTCCAGGAGAAGAAGCACCCGTGAGCGACCCCCGTCAGAACCCCGACCAGCCGGTGCTGGCCGTCGTGGGCCGCCCGAACGTCGGCAAGTCGACACTGGTGAACCGCATCATCGGCCGTCGCGAGGCGGTCGTCGAGGACGTACCCGGCGTGACCCGCGACCGGGTCGCCTACGACGCCGTCTGGCGCGGCCGACGGTTCACCGTCGTCGACACCGGCGGGTGGGACCCGGACGCGGTGGGCCTGCAGGTCGCGGTCGCTGCCCAGGCCGAGATCGCCGTCGCGGCCGCCGACGCCGTCATGTTCGTCGTCGACAACACGGTCGGACCGACGGACGCCGACGAGGCGGTCATCAGGGTCCTCCGCAAGTCGAAGAAGCCGGTCGTCCTCGCGGCGAACAAGGTCGACGACGAGCGCGGCGAGGCCGATGCTGCGTACCTCTGGAGCCTCGGGCTGGGCGAGCCGTACGTCGTCAGCGCCCTCCACGGACGGGGCAGCGGCGAGCTGCTCGACGCCATCCTCGAGGCGCTGCCGGAGACGCCTGCTGAGCGCTTCGAGGAGGAGGCCGGCCCGCGCCGCGTCGCCCTCCTCGGGCGCCCGAACGTGGGCAAGTCGAGCCTGCTCAACCAGCTCTCCGGCGAGGAGCGCGTCCTCGTGGACAACGTCGCCGGGACCACCCGAGATCCCGTCGACAGCCTGGTTGAAGTCGGCGGAGAGACATGGCGGTTTGTCGACACCGCGGGGCTTCGTCGCCGCGTGCACCAGGCCGCCGGCGCCGAGTACTACTCCAGCCTTCGCACGCAGAGCGCGCTCGACGCGGCCGAGGTCGCGATCGTGCTGCTGGACGCGAGCGAGCCGATCAGCGAGCAGGACCAGCGCGTGATCAGCATGGTCGTCGACGCCGGCCGCGCGCTCGTGATCGCCTTCAACAAGTGGGACCTCGTCGACGAGGACCGGCGGTACGCGATCGGCAAGGAGATCGACCGCGAGCTCGCCCGCGTGGCCTGGGCCCCGCGGCTGAACGTCAGCGCCCTCACCGGCCGTTCTGTCGACAAGATCGCGAAGCACCTGCACACCTCCCTCGAGAGCTGGGAGAAGCGCATCCCGACCGCCAAGCTCAACGCCTGGATCGGCGAGCTCGTCGCCGCCACCCCGCCGCCGGTGCGCAGCGGCAAGCAGCCGAAGGTCCTGTTCGCGACCCAGGCGGGCGTCCGGCCGCCGCGCTTCGTGTTCTTCACCAGCGGCTTTCTCGAGGCCGGTTACCGGCGCTTCATCGAGCGCAAGCTGCGCGAGGACTTCGGGTTCGAGGGGACGCCGATCGAGGTCGCCGTCAAGGTGCGCGAGAAACAGAAGAAGTGACCGCTGCTGCCCGAGCCGAGCGGCGGATCCTGTAGCCTTTCGGTCGCCGCGGGCTGTGGCGCAGCTTGGTAGCGTACTTGACTGGGGGTCAAGGGGTCGCAGGTTCAAATCCTGTCAGCCCGACGTCGGGAGCGGGGTCTCTTGTGAGGCCCCGCCACGTCGTTTGTGCCCGCCCAACGCACCTCGCACGCTCTCGGCTGAGCCGCCTGTGGATGCCAGACTCCGGTGTGTCGGGTCGGCCCGATGGAATGCGCCCATGCCCGTCCAACCCCAGCATCTGCGCAGTGCGGGTGAGCTTCTCGTTGCTGCGGTCTACTCCTTCAGCGGTGCCAAGGTCGCCTGGCCGCTGCAACCTACCCACTATGACCTGCTCGTCGATGACCCGAGCGCGTCATGGCTGATGCGGGTCCAGGTCAAGACGTGCACTCGCAAAGCCCGAGGTGGCGCCTGGGAGTGCTGGATCACGCGCAGCCAGTACGCCAGCGCGCCGGGCGGCAAGCGTCGCGTCGCTTACTCCGAGGACGAGATCGACGTCCTCGCCGTCGTCGACGGGGACCTGCAGGTGTACCTGATCCCGTTCGCGCTGGTGGCTGCCCAGAGCACTGTCACGCCGCGCGCGTACGACGCGTACCGGGTAGCGGGGGTGTCCCTCGCTAGCGGGATGCCCGCGCCGTAGGGTCTGGGCGTGACCAGCGCAGGCGCCGACCGGATCTGGACGATCCCGAACGCGCTGTCCATGTTGCGCCTTCTGGGCGTCCCGGTGTTCCTGTACCTGGTGCTCGGCCCGCACGAGGACGGCTGGGCGATCATCCTGCTGATGGCCGCGGGCATCAGCGACTACCTCGACGGCAAGATCGCGCGGCGCTTCAACCAGTTCAGCCGGCTCGGGCAGCTGCTCGACCCGGCGGCGGACCGGCTCTACATCGCGTCGACGCTGGTCGCGCTGGTGGTGCGGGACGGGCTCCCGCTGTGGTGGGCGGCGGTGCTGGTGCTGCGAGACGTGGCGCTGATCCCGACGCTTCCCGTGCTGAAGCGGCACGGGTACGGGCCGCTGCCGGTGCACTTCCTCGGCAAGGCCGCCACGTTCAACCTGCTCTACGCGTTCCCGATGCTGCTGGCGGCGCTGCCCGGTCGGGACGACTGGGTCGCGACGGTGTTCCGGCCGCTCGGCTGGGCCTTCGCCGCGTGGGGGTCCGTGCTCTACGTGTGGGCAGGGGTGCTGTACGTGGTCCAGGTCCGGCAGCTGGTCCTTGCCGACCGACTCGCCGACCGTGACGTGGGCCTGCCGGCCTAGGGAGCAGACCGTGCGCGCAGTGGTGATGGCCGGGGGAGAGGGCACTCGGCTGCGCCCGATGACGGCGAACCAGCCGAAGCCGCTGCTGCCGGTGGTCAACCGGCCGATCATGGAGCACGTGCTGCGGCTGCTGCGCCGGCACGGGTTCGACGAGACGGTCGTGACCGTCCAGTTCCTGGCCTCGCTCGTTCGGACCTACTTCGGCGACGGCGACGAGCTCGGGATGCACCTGTCCTACGCGACCGAGGAGGCTCCGCTCGGGACGGCCGGGTCGGTGAAGAACGCCGAGTCGGCACTGCGGGACGACTCCTTCCTCGTCATCTCGGGCGACGCGCTCACCGACATCGACCTGAGCGGCCTGGTGAAGGCGCACCGGGACCAGGGCGCGCTGGTGACGGTGTGCCTCACCCGGGTCCCGGACCCGCTGGAGTTCGGCATCGTCATCGCCGACGAGGACGGTCGGGTCGAGCGGTTCCTGGAGAAGCCGACCTGGGGCCAGGTCTTCACGGACACCGTCAACACCGGCATCTACGTCATGGAGCCGGAGGTGTTCGCGCACGTGGCGGCGGGCGAGGTCGCCGACTGGGCGGGCGACGTGATCCCGGCGCTGCTGGCGCAGGGGGCCCCGGTGCACGGGTACGTGGCCGACGGCTACTGGGAGGACGTGGGCACGCACGCGAGTTACCTCCGGGTGCAGGCGGACGTGCTCAACCGTCAAGTAGAGGTCGAGATCAACGGCTTCGAGGTGTCGCCCGGGGTGTGGATCGGCGAGGGCGCCGAGGTCGACCCCGACGCGCGGATCAGCGGGCCGGTGCTCATCGGGGACTACGCACAGGTGGAGGGCGGTGCCGAGCTGCGCGAGTACACCGTGCTGGGCGACAACGTCGTCGTCCGCTCCGGCGCGTTCCTGCACCGGGCCGTGGTGCACGACAACGCCTTCATCGGCCCGCACGCGAACCTGCGCGGGTGCGTCGTCGGCAAGAGCACCGACGTCATGCGCGCGGCCCGGGTGGACGAGGGCGCCGTCATCGGCGACGAGTGCGTCGTCGAGGAGGAGGCGATCGTCCACGACGGCGTGAAGGTCTACCCGTTCAAGACCATCGAGGCCGGGGCGATCGTCAACACCAGCGTGATCTGGGAGTCCCGCGGCTCCAGCGCCCTGTTCGGTCCGCGCGGCGTCTCGGGCCTGGTGAACGTCGAGATCACCCCGGAGTACGTCGTGCGGCTCGCGTCGGCGTACGCGACCACGCTCAAGAAGGGCACGGTCGTCACGACCAGCCGCGACGCGTCCCGGGCCGCGCGCGCGTTCAAGCGGGCGGTGATCGCCGCGCTCACCAGCTCCGCGATCGACGTGGTGGACCTCGAGGTGGTCCCGCTGCCGGTCGCGCGCTACGAGACCGGCCGCAGCGCAGCAGCGGGCGGCGTCGCGCTCCGGACCACGCCGGGCGACCCGCAGTCGATCGACATCGTCTTCCTCGACGCCAGCGGCTCGGACGTCAGCCGCAGCGTGCAGCGCCGGATCGAGCGGACCTTCAGCCGGCAGGAGTTCCGCCGGGCGTTCCCCGGCGAGATCGCCGAGCTGAGCTTCCCCTCGCGGCTGCTGGACACCTACGCGCAGGACCTGCTGGCGGCCACGGATACGACCGGCGTGGCGGAGGCGGGGCTCAAGGTCGTGGTGGACGCTGCCGGCGGCGCCGCAGCACTGGTGCTGCCCACGCTGCTCGGCCGGCTCGGCGTGGACGTGCTGACCGTGAACAACCGGCTCGACGACGTCACGACGACGGAGAGCCTCGCGGCCCACATGCAGGCCGTGCACCGCCTCGGCGAGCTGGTCTCGAGCTCGCGCGCGGCGTTCGGCGTGCGCTTCGACCATGTGGGGGAGCGGCTCACGCTCGTGGACGAGCGGGGCCAGCTCGTCCACGACGACCGGGCGCTCCTGGTGCTGCTGGACCTCGTCGCTGCGGAGCGCGGGCGCGGCGCGACGATGGCGCTGCCCGTCACGACGACCAGGGTCGCTGAGCGGGTGACGCGCTTCCACGGCGCCGACATCCGCTGGACGTCCACCTCGCCGCACGCGCTGGCCGAGGAGGCCGGCGCGCCGGGGGTGGTGTTCGCCGGCGACGGCCGAGGCGGCTTCGCGTTCCCCGCGTTCGGCACCGCCTTCGACGGCACGGCGGCGTTCGCGGCGCTCGTCGGGCTCGTCGCCCGGACGCAGCTGTCGCTGTCGGAGATCGACGCCCGCATCCCCGCCGCGCACGTCCTGCGGCGCTCCGTGCCGACCCCGTGGGCAGCCAAGGGGACCGTCATGCGCACCGTGCTCGAACGGGCCGGGGACCGCGAGGTCGACACCACCGACGGGCTGCGCGTGGTCGAGGAGGACGGCGGCTGGGCCCTCGTGCTGCCCGACCCGACGCAGGCCGTCACGCACCTGTGGGCCGAGGGCGCCGACGCGGTCCGGGCGGGCAGCCTGCTGACGGCCTGGGCAGGGGTCGTGGAGGAGACGGTGGCCCGGCACGCCGCTCCCGACGCCGGACCGCCCGCTGAGGCAGGATGAGCGCGTGACCGACCCCTCGACGACGCACCGCGTCGATCGATCGATGAGTCTGCTTGTCGACATGACGGAGGCGGCCCTCGACCCCGCGTACGCCGACGTGGCGCGTCGCACTCAGGCCGCCCTGCCGGAGGGCGGTGGGCGGCGGGGAACACCCGTCCGGGCCGCCGCGCTCCTGCTCGTCATCGGGACGGCGACCGGCATCGGGGCCGCCCAGGTCCGCGCGCAGGCCCACGCGGCGACCTCGGTGCGCACGGGTCTGGTCTCCGAGGTGCAGCGGGCGACCCGGGAGACCGACCAGCTGGCCAGCACGGTCGACCGGCTGCGAGCCCAGGTGGCCACGGCCCGCGACCAGCGGCTGGGCAGCGACGCCAACGGGCGGGCCGTCGCCAGCCGGCTCAGCGCCCTCGAGCTGGTCACCGGGCAGACCCCGGTCTCGGGCCCCGGGCTGGTGGTCACCCTCGACGACGCGCCCGACGCGGACGCCGGGTCGGGCACGGGCCGGGGCGGGCAGCTCGGTGACGGCCGGATCTACGACCGCGACCTGCAGGACGTGGCGAACGCGCTCTGGGCTGCCGGGGCCGAGGCCGTCAGCGTCAACGGCCAGCGGCTCACCGCGCTGACCGCGATCCGGTCGGCCGGGGAGTCGGTCCTGGTGGACTTCCGGCCGCTCTCCCCGCCGTACCGGCTGTCGGCTGTGGGCGACGTCGACGCCATGGAGCCCCGCTTCGCCGACAGCGCGACCGCACGGCGGTTCATGACCTACACGACCCTGTACGGGCTCGGCTTCGGCGTGCGGCGAGCCGGCACGCTGTCGCTCCCCGCTGCGGCCCCGCCCGTCCTGCACGCGGTCCGCACCCCAGGAGGAACCGGATGATCCCCGCCCTGGCCCTCGCGCTCGGGGTCGTGCTCGGGCTGGTCCTGCACCCCACGGTGCCGGACGCCCTCCAGCCGTACCTGCCGATCGCGGTGGTGGCGGCCCTCGACGCGGTGTTCGGAGCCGTCCGGGCCCAGCTCGACGGCATCTTCGACGACCGGGTGTTCGTGGTGTCGTTCGTGAGCAACGTCCTCGTGGCCGGCCTCGTGGTCTTCCTCGGCGACCAGCTCGGCGTCGGCGGCCAGCTCTCCACGGGCGTCGTGGTCGTGCTCGGGATCCGGATCTTCACCAACGCGGCCGCGATCCGCCGGCACGTCTTCCGGGCCTGAGCCGTGGCCCTGCTGCGCTCCCTGCTCCGGCCCCGCGCCCGGCGCGTCGACCTGCTGGTCGCGCTGCTGCTCGGCGTCCTGGGGTTCGCTGTCGTGGTCCAGGTGCGGTCCACGCAGACGACGGGCGTCCTCGCGAACGCCCGGCAGGGCGACCTGGTGCAGATCCTGGACGAGCTGTCGAACCGCAGGGACCGCCTCCGGCAGGAGTCCGAGAGCCTGACCGCCACTCAGCAGCGGCTCACCACGGGTACGGGCGCCAGCCAGGCTGCCCTCGCCGAGGCCCGCAAGCGCACCCAGCAGCTCGGCATCCTCGCGGGCACCGTGGTCGCGACCGGGCCGGGCGTGCAGGTGCGCATCACCGACCCGAAGGACCAGGTCAGCGCCTCGGTGCTGCTCGACGTGCTCGAGGAGCTGCGCAACGCGGGGGCCGAGGCGGTGCAGCTCGAGGGCACGGGTGACTCCGGCGCCGTGGTGGCCGTGCGGGTGATCGCGCAGACGGCGCTGGAGGACCGGGACACCGGGATCGTGGCGGGGTCGACGCACCTGGTCGCCCCGTTCCGCTTCACCGCGCTGGGGGACCCCGGGACGCTGGCCGGCGCGATGGCGATCCCCGGCGGGGTCGAGGACGCGGTCCGGCAGCAGGGCGGCACGACCGAGGTCGTGCGGTCGAACCGGCTACGGGTGGGCGCCTTGCACGTGCTCTCGGCGCCTCGTTACGCTCGCCCCGAGTAAGCCCGAACCGCGAGCAGAAGCCGAGGCACCGTTGAACCCCGCCGACCTCAAGTACACCGCCGAGCACGAGTGGGTGAAGCCCGTGGGCGACAGCCTGCGCATCGGCATCACCGACTACGCCCAGGAGGCGCTCGGCGACATCGTGTTCGTGACGCTCCCCGCGGTCGGTACGGAGGTCGGGGCGGGCCAGAGCATGGGCGAGGTCGAGTCCACGAAGAGCGTGTCGGACGTCTACGCGCCGCTCGCCGGCACGGTCACGGCCCGCAACGAGGCGCTCGACGCCAACCCGGAGCTGGTCAACAGCGACCCGTACGGCGAGGGCTGGATGGTGGAGATCGCCCCGACGGCGGGGCTCGACGCTGCGCTCGCCACCCCCGAGCTCTTGGACGCCGCCGGATACGAGAGCCTGACCGCAAGCTGATCGCCGTCTCGACCTCGAGTCGAGACTTCGGCTGGCACCGGGGGTCGACCGCGGGTTGACCCTCGCACGGTGCGCCACTAGGTTCGCAGGTGCACCTGTGTGACCTGGCTCTGCCGGGCTTCCCCCACGGGTGCAGACCCGGCAGGCCCGGCTGCGCAGCACCGCGCGCCGACGCCTGCGCCTGCATTCACAAGGAGGCGGCGAGAGCGTGTTCTGCACCCAGTGCGGCCAGCAGAACCCCGACGACAGCCGCTTCTGCGCGCGCTGCGGGGCACCGACCGGACGAGCTGCCGGCCAGGGGCCGGGTGACAGCGGGGTCGAGACGACCTCGACGATCTCCCTCGCCGCGCTCGAAGGAGCGCTGGACTCCGGCGCGGCGGCCGAGGTCGAGACGACCGAGGAGCAGTCGTCCGGCGTGGCCGAGTCGCTGCCGCCAGGATCGGCGCTGCTGGTCGTGAAGCGCGGGCCCAACGCCGGGTCCCGCTTCCTGCTCGACGCCGACGTCACCACCGCGGGCCGGCACCCCGACAGCGACATCTTCCTCGACGACGTCACGGTCTCGCGCCGGCACGCGGAGTTCCTGCGGCAGGACGGCGGCTTCCTGGTCCGGGACGTCGGCAGCCTCAACGGCACCTACCTCAACCGCGAGCGGATCGAGACCTCGGGCCTGGCCGGGGGCGACGAGGTGCAGATCGGCAAGTACCGCCTGGTGTTCCTCGCCGGTGCACGGCCCAGCGACGAGGAGAGCTGAGGATGACCGTGTCCTCCAGCGCGAGCGTGCCCTCGCGCGCGTTCATGAGCATCGGTGAGGTGCTGTCCCAGCTGCGCCCTGACTTCCCCGACGTGACGATCTCGAAGATCCGGTTCCTGGAGGACGAGGGGCTCATCAAGCCCGAGCGCACGTCGTCCGGCTACCGCAAGTTCTCGCGGGAGGACCTGAGCCGGCTGCGCTACGTGCTGTCCGCGCAGCGCGACCACTACCTCCCGCTGCGGGTCATCAAGGAGCACCTCGACGCCATCGACCGCGGCCTCGAACCGCCCTCGACCGGCGGCACCGGCCCCAAGGTCCCGCGCGCGCTGGTCGCGGCCGAGGGGATGCCCGGTCCCGAGGCCTTCCGGCCCGACGCCAGCGAGGTGCGGCTGTCCCGCCGCGAGCTCCTCGACGCCGCAGGTCTGGAGCCGGAGCAGCTCGAGCAGCTCGAGCAGTTCGGCCTGGTCAGCCCGCGCTCCGGGAGCAGCCACTACGACGGCGACGCCCTGGTCGTGGCCAAGACGGTGGCCGAGATGGCCCGCTTCGGCATCGAGCCGCGCCACCTGCGGGCCTTCAAGACCGCCGCCGAGCGCGAGATCGGCCTGGTCGAGCAGGTCGTCACGCCGCTGGTGCGCCAGCGCAACCCGGAGGCCCGGGCGCGGGCGGACGAGGTCGCCCGTGAGCTCGCTTCGCTGTCGGTCAAGCTGCACGCGACGCTCGTGAAGTCGGGCCTGGCTCCGGGCCTGCGTCGCTAGACCTCCCTGCTCGTGCAGGGAGAACCACACCGCTGGCGGTCTCGCCGAGCCACGAGGTCCTGACCCGCGCGCCGATTGCCGAGGATCTGCGCGTGCTCGACCACGCCGCCCGCGACGGCGACGTCCGCGACATGGCCCATGGGGCGGCGGCCGTGGAACGGCTGTGGGATGCCTG
>CBIHPE010000146.1:0-10517 GCA_966212015.1 uncultured Frankiales bacterium
GGGCGCCGGCGAGTCGCGCCCGGATGTCCCAGGGACCGCTGCTTGACGGTGACGTCATATGACGTCATAGTGATGTCACAACGACGCAGTACGACATCAAGGAGGCGTCAACCATGGAGCTCAGCCCGCACCTCGCGGCTCTCCGGGCCGACCTGGCGGCAGCCGCCGCCGTGGGCACAGATGAGGTCGCCCACGCCGCGAGCCTGCTCGGCGACGCGATCGAGCCCGCGCTCCGGCTGGTCCTGCTCGACCTGCTCACCGAGGCCGCCGACGAGCTCACGACCCAGCTCTCACCCGGCGCCACCGTCGACGTGCGGCTGCGCGGGCGCGAGCCCGAGCTGGTCGCCACCGTCCAGCAGGCCGCTCCGGCGCCGGCTCCCGAGGCCGCGGGCGACGACAACGCCGCGCGGCTCACCCTCCGGCTGCCGGAGGCGCTCAAGACCCGCGCCGAGGGCGCGGCTGCCGCGGAGGGGCTCAGCACCAACAGCTGGCTGGTCCGCGCCGTGCAGTCCGCCCTCGACCCCAAGCCCACGTTCCCGTTCCTCGGCACCCCCGGAGGCGGCCCGCGCCGCCTGCAGGGCTACGGCCGCGCCTGACCAGAGGAGATCCCCATGAGCACCTTCACCACCACCCGCCCGGTCGTCGCCCGGCTCCGCTTCCACGGCGGCACCGTCGACGTCGACGCCACCACCGACGGCACGGCGACCGCGGTCGTCGAGCCCCTCGACGCCTCCGACGAGCGCAGCGCCGAGGCGGCCCGGGCCGCCCGCATCGAGCTCACCGGTGACAAGCTCACCGTCGACGTCCCCGGCAAGGGGAAGTGGCGCGGCGGCATCAAGGTCCGCATCCAGCTCTCGCTGCCCCCGGGCTCGACCGTCATGAGCGACTCGGGCGAGGTCACCCTCCACACGTCCGGCGCCCTCGAGGGTGTCCGCGTCCGCACCGGCTCCGGCGACGTCCACGTCGGCGACGTCCGCGACCTCGACGTCAAGGCCGGCGATGCGACCGTCGTCGTGACCGGGGCACCGCGGGCGATCATGTTCACGACCGGCAACGGCCAGCTGACGGCCGACAAGGTCGGCGACGTGATGTTCAAGACCGGCCATGGGCGCGCCACCCTCGGCAGCACCACCGGCTCCGTCATGGTCAAGGGCGGCAACGTCCAGCTCGACCTCGGTGCCGCCTCGAAGGGCGAGGTCCTGTTCCAGACCGGCGCCGGCTCGGCCCGCGTCGGTGTCGTCGAGGGCACCTCGGTGCAGCTCGACCTGCAGAGCTCCCTCGGCGATGTCCGCTGCGACCTGCCGATGGAGGACGGCGCCCCGTCCGGCGGCAGCGACCTCAAGGTCCGGCTCGTGACCGGTCTCGGCGACGTCGTGGTCGCACGCGCCTCCTAGTCTGGGCCGGTGGAGGACGCACTCGCCTGGGCTGCCGACCAGGGCGTCGTGGCGAACGGCGAGGTCACGCAGCCTCGTACCGCTCCGTGGTCGACCGCCCTGCGGATCCCGACCAGCGACGGCGTCGTCTGGCTGAAGGCAGGCGGGACGGGTACGGCGTACGAGGCCGGTCTCATGAGGGCGCTCGTCGAGATGGGCGCGCCGCACCTGCTGAGGCCGCTGGCGATCGACGTCGAGCGCGGCTGGCTGCTGCTGCCCGACGGCGGTCCGACGCTGCGGTCGGTCCTCGACCGTGACGCCGACCCGTCGTACTGGGAGAAGGTCCTGCCCGGGTACGCGGAGCTGCAGCGGCACACTTCGAACCGGGTGCTTCCGGGGGCTCCTGACCACCGTCCTCAGCGGATGCCGCAGGTCCTCGCCGAGCTGCTCGAGACGCAGCCGGTCGAGCGCCTGGCCGACCTGCAGGCCCTGCAGCCGCGGTTCGCCGAGTGGTGCGACGAGCTGGCGACGTCCGGGATCGCGGCGACCGTCAACCACGACGACCTCCACGACAACAACGTCTTCTCGACGGGCGTCTTCTTCGACTGGGGCGACGCGGATCTCGCGTTCCCCTTCACCAGCCTGCTCGTGACGCTTCGCTCGGCGCGGAGCCGCTGGCCCGACCTCGACCTGGCGCGGCTGCGAGACGCGTACCTCGAGCCGTGGACCGACACCCACAGCCGCACCGAGCTGGAGCTGCTCGCCCTGCTCGCGACGAGGGTCGGCAAGGTCGGGCGGTCCCACGCCTGGGTGCGCGCGCTGACGGGCGTACCCGATCCTGGTGAGCACCGCGAGGCCGCACCGGGCTGGCTCGAGGAGCTGCTCGAGGAGGACGTGTTCTGATGCACCCGGCAAAGCGGCTGGCGCGCCGGTTCGGCTACGACCTCACCAGGCTCGCGCGCGGCAAGCAGCCCTTCACCTACCCGCTCGACTTCGACGACGCCGCGAGAGCCGTGTGCGCGAGGGTCGAGGACTTCACCCTCACCCGGCCCGAGCGGCTGGGAGCCCTGCGGTCGGCGGTGCACCGGATCGTCGACACCGAGGTGCCGGGTGGCTTCGTCGAGTGCGGGGTGTGGCGGGGCGGCTCGATGATGGCTGTTGCCCTGTCGTTGCTGGAGAAGGGCGTCACCGACCGCGACCTCTACCTGTTCGACACCTACGGCCCGATCCCCGCACCGACCGGCAAGGACGTCGACGTGCACGGGGTCGACGCGGTGCACGCGTGGAGCGCCTACATGGAGGCGCAGCCGTTCACCCCGGTCGAGGAGGTACGCGCGAACCTCGCGTCGACCGGCTACCCGATGGACCGGGTGCACACCGTCGCCGGCCTCGTCGAGGACACCCTCCCGTCGCAGGCGCCGGAGCAGGTCGCGATGCTGCGGCTCGACACCGACTACTACACGTCGACGAAGCACGAGCTCGAGACGCTGTGGCCGCGGGTGCCGTCCGGCGGCTTCCTGCTTGTCGACGACTACGGCCACTTCCAGGGCGCGCGCCAGGCGGTGGACGAGTTCTTCGGCGACCGGCCGCCGTACCTGCACCGCGTCGACTACACCTGCCGGCTGGTGATCAAGGACTGAGGGTCGCGATACGGCAGGTCTTCTGCCGCGAGAGTGCCGTACTGCGACCCCTGGCTAGGCCGGCTCGGCTCCGGACCACTGGCCGAAGCGCCACTCCCCCGCGACCTCGCGGACGACGCCGGTGGCGCGGTAGGGCATCGGCTTGATGTTGGTCACGTGCAGCGTGCCCTCGCAGTAGAACCAGGCGACGTCGCCGTGCCGGCGCACGACCGGCTCGTCCCACTCCCAGCGGATGTCGACGCCGATGCCGAACACCTGCTGGAGGAAGCCCGGGATGCGGTCGTCGACGGCGAGCTCGTCCTCACTGGAGCCGCTGAGGATGGCCTCGGGCCAGAAGAGGACCGACCCTGCCTCGAGGTCCTTGGCGAACACGGCGTCGCTCAGCGCGCTGAGCAGCGCGCGCACGGGGGGAAGCTGCACGGCGTCAGACTAATCGGACAAGATCACTGGCCAGATCGCCGCGGTCCTCGACCACGACCGTGTCGAGCCCCTGCCACTCCGCGGCCCGCTGCAGCTCGGCCCGGAGGGCCGGCAGCGACTCCGACGACCACTCCGGCTCCTTCCAGGCCGCCATCACCCGGAGCACGCCGGCCTTGCGGTCCGACTTCAGGTCGACCCGCGCCCGGATCGCCTCGTCGTGCAGGAACAGCAGGCAGTAGTAGCCGTAGACGCGCTTCGCGGCGGGGGTGTAGATCTCGATCCGGTAGTCGACGCCCCAGAGCCGCTCGGTGCGGTCGCGCTCCCACACCAGCGGGTCGAACGGCGAGAGCAGCGCGCCTCGTCGTACCCACCTCGGCCTGGCCGCCGAGGGGTCGAGGTAGGCCTTGTCCCCGTCGACCGTCACCGGGACGAGCGACCCGTCGTCGACGAGGGAGCGGAGCGCCTCGTCGGAGACGGGGCCGCGCAGCCGGAAGTAGTCCTTCAGCGACTTGGCGGTGGCGACGCCGTGCGCCTTGGCGGACAGGGCCAGCAACGAGCGGTGCGCCTCGAGCGGCGTGGGAGTCGGGGCATCGAGGACAGCCGCGGGGAGCACCCGCTCCGTCAGGTCGTAGATCCGCTCGAAGCCGGTCGTGCGGTGCCGGGTGGTGAGGCGCCCGATCGAGAAGAGGAACTCGAGCCCGACCTTGATGTGGTCCCAGTCCCACATCGCGCCGTTGCGGGCACGCGGCCCCTCGCGGAGCGCGCCGGCTCCGGTGGGGCCGCCGTCCTCGACCCGCCGCAGCAGCTCGTCGAGCACCGCGTCGTTCGCCTCGAACCCCCAGCGCGCGATCCGCGACTCGTTGCGCGCCATCCGCCAGCGCAGCAGCGGGTGCAGCTCGACCGGCAGGTAGGACGCCTCGTGGCCCCAGAACTCGAACAGCCGGCGCTTCCGAAAGGCGTAGGCGTCGAGCAGCCCGATGTCCCACGACCCGACCCGCGCGAACACCGGCATCGTGTGGGCGCGGGCGAAGACGTTGACGCTGTCGATCTGCAGCAGCTGCGTCCGGTCGAGGACGCGGCCCAGCTGCCGCGCGGTGACCGCTGCGGGCAGCGGGTCGTTGAACCCCTGCGCCGCCAGAGCGATCCGGCGAGCCTGCCTCGTCGTGAGCCGCTCCACGTCTGGGAGCATGCCAGGCGTGCACGTCAGAACCGCGACCACCGACGACGCGCTCGCCGTCGAGACAGTGCGGATGCGCGGGTGGCAGGTGGCCTACCGGGGCATCGTCAGCGACGCCTTCCTCGACGCCATGACGGTCGACCCCGAGCGCCGGGCCGGGCTCATCGGCCAGGACGGCGTGCGGACGCTCGTCGCCGACGACCCCGATGTCGTCGGCATGGCCGTCTACGGGCCGTCACGTCACGGTCGCAGCGGGACGGAGCTCTACGCGCTCTACGTCGACCCTGAGCACTGGCGAGCAGGGGTCGGTACGGCCCTGCTGGCCGCCTGCGTCGGGGTCGACGAGCTGTGGGTGCTGAGGGACAACGCCCGCGCGCAGGCGTTCTACGCTCGGCACGGGTTCGTCGCGGACGGCGGCAGCCAGGTGCTCGACATCGACGGACCCGTGACGGAGATCAGGATGACGCGACGTGGCTGACGTCTCAGTGCGACGGGCCCGTCCCGAGGACGCCGAGCTGATCGCGCACGTGCAGCAGACGACGTGGGCTCAGGCCTATGCCTCGGTGGTCGGCGAGCTCGACGTGCCGCTCGAGCAGGTCGCGGCAGTCTGGCTCAACGCCATCGAGGCGCCGCCGTCACCGGAGCACCGGGTGCTCGTGGCCCTCGACGGCGGGTCGCTCGTCGGCTTCGCCGCCTCGGAGCCGGTGGCGGACGCCGAGGTCGAGCTGTCCGCCCTGATGGTCGAGCCGCGCTGGGGACGGCGCGGGCACGGGTCCCGGCTGCTGCAGGCCAGCGTCGAGCACTGGTCCGCCTTCGACGTCGCGACGACCTGGGTCTTCGAGGCCGACACGGTCGTGTCCAGCTTCCTGACATCAGCCGGGTGGGAGCCGGACGGGCTGGCCCGGGGGCTCGACACCGGCGCCCGGGTCGTCCCCCAGCGCCGGTTCCACGTCGGCGTCAGCTGACCGAGCAGCCCTTCGCCGACTGCCTCGGGAACGTCGCCAGCGGCGCGCCGTAGGACCCGCCGTCGTGGGCGACCGCGTTCCCGAGCAGCCCGAAGCCGCTGCCGTCCTTGCAGAGCGTGCCGCCGATCCGCACGGTCACCCGGGCACCCTTGCCGGCGGCGTGCCACCCGGACGTGTCGGTCTCCCGGCCCTGCTCCACGCCGGTGTCCACGACCACCGCGTTGTCGACCTTCCAGGTCATCTCGACCCGCTGGCCGGCGAACGTGGTCCGCAGGGTCGCGGAGGTGCTGCTGATCGTGAACGCACCGGCTGGGAGCGTGGCGCCGTAGGCGGTGTAGTCCCCGTTGCCCGATGCCACGTCCATGCGGAGGCGGAGCGCGCCGCTCTGCTCCTGGCCGACCTCCAGCGCGATGCTGTGACCCCCGAGCCGGAAGTTGACAGCGGCGGCCGACTCGGCGGACGCGGCCGGGGCGGCGGAGGCGTGCGGGGCGAGCAGCACGGTCCCGGCTGCAGCGGCGGTGAGCGTTCGGCGCATGGCGTCTCCTCGTGGTGTCCTGCCAGGGAGAGCCCGAACCTCCCTGTCGGGTTCGCCCCGATCTGTGCGAACCTTGGGGCCGTCTGCGGGCTCTCCCCTGCACACGGCCGCACCCAGCAGGCCGTGGGTGAGCTCGTGAGGGGGACCCTGCGTTGGAGCTTGCGCTCGACGGACCTGCGGCGCTGGCCGCGCAGCTCGGCGCCGACGGCCTGCCCGCCCTGCCCGGAGTCACGGCAACCACCCAGCTCGACTTCGCCGCGATGTACCAGGCCGAGTTCCCGCGGCTGGCCGGCTACCTCACTTCGCTCACGGGTGACCCCGAGATCGGTCGGGAGGCCGCGCAGGAGGCCTTCACCCGGCTGTTCGCCCGCTGGCGCAAGGTGCACGAGCCGCGCGGCTTCGTCTACGTCGTCGGGACGAACCTGTGCAAGCACCACTGGCGCCAGAACGGCCGGGAGCGGGGGGCCGTGACCAGCCTCGGCATCACGACCGAGCACGGCCGCGAGGCGCACGACCCGTGGCTGCGCGACCTGGTCGAGCGGCTGCCCCTGCGACTGCGGGAGGTCGTGCTGCTGCACTACTACGCCGACCTGCCCGTCGCCGAGGTGGCCGTCGCGGTGAAGCGACCTGTCGGGACCGTCAAGCGCCGCCTCCACGAGGCCCGTGCGCTGCTGGCCGAGGCGGTGTCCGCATGAGCGACTTCCTGATGGTCCCCCCACCCCTCGACGGGTTGCACGAGGCGATGGCCACCGCGCGCCGCCGGCGCTACCGCAAGGCGTCCATGACGACGGGGATCGGCGCCTCGCTCGCGCTCGTGGTCCCGCTGCTCCTGGGCAGCAGCGGGCAGGCCGTGCTCATCCCCGAGCCCGACGTGAACCAGCCGGCCGTCACCACGTCGGACGCGCCGACCGACATCGCGCTGCCCAACCACGTGACCGGTGTGCCCAACACCGCCGTCGGGTCCGGACCCGGCTCGCTCACCACAGGCCCGACCGCGTCGGTCGCCCTCACGGCGTCTGCGGCTCCCTTGCCTCAGCAGCCGGCGACGAGCGACCGGACCGTCAGCCCCGCTCGCCAGCGGCGTCCCTACGCCGCCGGACCGATGAAGAGCTCCGGCATCCTCTACACGGCGCCGACCTGTGCGGTGCAGGGGTCAGGCCCCCAGACCGGCCTGTGCTCGGAGAACTACGCGACCGAGGACACTGACAACCGCGGTCAGGGGATCGGCACCTACACGCTCACGGCGACGCTGTGCAACGTCGACGCCAGCGACGCCCACCTGGTCTACGACACGTCCAACGAGGCCGACTTCGTCATCTCGGGCAAGGGCGAGGTGCAGTGGCGCTGGTCGCAATGGCACCAGGTGGCGGGAGGCCACCACTCCACCGTGCTGCCGCCCGGCGCCTGCATGGAGTGGACGTTCGACTGGACCGGCGTGGACGCCGCGGGCAACAAGGTGGCCAAGGGCGACTACACGGTCACGACGGCCTTCCTCGCCGAGGGCCTGGGCAGCCGCACCGTGAGCAGCACCTTCACGATCTCCTGAGCCGCTCGAGCTCGATCGCCCTGCGCATCGCCCGTCGGCCTCGGGAGGCGTCGCGGGCGGCGTCGTAGGCGAGGGCGAGCTTGAACCACGAGCGCCAGTCGTCGGGGCTCGCCTCGGCTTCGGCCTTGCGCTTCTCGAACAGCGCGTCAGCGGCGTCGCGCTCGATGCGGCCGCTCGGGAGGGTGGGGAGGTCGTCCTCGACGAAGCCCTCGTCGAACAGCTGCTTGCCCAGCCGCTGCGAGCCGGCGGCCAGCCGGACCTCGCCGAGGACGAGGACGATGCCGACCAGGACGAGGAGCAGGACGCCGGTGCCGAACCCGATCCCGGTGGCCGTACCCGTGCCCATCAGCTCGACCCCGCGCCACCCGAGGTAGCCGCCGACGAGGACGACCGCCGCGACGACGAGCGCCGCCCAGCGCTTCACAGGTCGAGCAGGTGCTCCAGGCCCACCGTCAGGCCCGGGTGCTTCGCGACCTCGCGCACGCCGAGCAGGACCCCCGGCATGAAGGACGCGCGGTCGTAGGAGTCGTGCCGGATCGTGAGGCTCTCGCCACCGCCGGACAGGATGACCTCCTGGTGCGCGACCAGGCCCTGCAGCCGAAGGGCGTGGACGGGGATGCCGTCGACGACCGCACCGCGGGCACCCTCCAGCGACTCACTGGTGGCGTCGGGCATCGGGGGCATCCCCTTGCGCGCCTCGGCGACCAGCTGGGCCGTCCGGCGGGCGGTGCCGGAGGGCGCGTCGGCCTTGCCGGTGTGGTGCAGCTCGACGATCTCGACGCTCTCGAAGTAGCGGGCGGCAGCCGCTGAGAACTGCATCATCAGGACCGCAGCGATGCCGAAGTTCGGGGCGATGAGGACGTTGACGTCGGTCCCCGCGAGCCAGGTGCGGAGCTGCTCGAGGCGCTCCTCGGTGAAGCCGGTGGTGCCCACGACGGCGTGCACGCCGGCATCGATGCAGGCCTTGAGGTTGTCCATCACGGCGGTCGGGTGGGTGAAGTCGACGGCCACGTCGACGCCGGCGAGGTCGAGGGCGTCGCCCACGTCGTACGCCGGACCGAGGGTGAGGTCCTCCGCAGCGGTCACGGCCTTGACGACCTCGGAGCCCATCCGGCCCTGCGCGCCGATGACGGCCACCTTCATGCGAGTGCCTCCGAGAAGTCCTGGTCAGGGAACGGTCCGATGATGCCGAGCGACAGCGGGCGGGTCAGCACCAGGTCGGCCGCGGCGCGCACGTCGTCGGGGGTGACGGCGTCGATGCGGGCGACGAGGTCGTCGACGCTGAGCACCTCGTTGTGCACGAGGGCGGCCTTGCCGATGCGGCTCATCTGCGCGCCGGTGTCCTCGAGGCCGAGCACGAGCGAGCCGCGCATCGCGCCCTTGGCGCGCTCGACCTCCTCGTCGGTGAGCCCCTTCTCAGCGGCGCTCGCGAGCTCGGCCCGCGCGATCCGGAGCACCTCGTCGACGCGCTGCGGCGCGCACCCCGCGTAGATCCCGAACAGGCCGCCGTCGTCGTGGGCGCTGACGTAGGAGTAGGTGCTGTAGACGAGGCCGCGCTTCTCGCGGATCTCCTGGAACAGCCGGCTGCTCATGCCACCGCCGAGGCCCGTGGAGAGCACGCTGAGGGCCCAGCGGAGGTCGTGGTCGCGTGGCAGCGCGTGCATGCCGACGACCAGGTGCGCCTGCTCCGTGGGGCGCTCCTCGACGACGACGCCGGACAGCTCGGTCGGCGCCGTCCTGACGATGTCTCCGGTGGTCGCGTGCCGGGGGAAGCCGTCGAACGAGCGGCGTACGAGGTCGACGGCCGCTTCGTGGGAGACGTTGCCGGCGACGCTGACCACCATCCGCTCCGGCTGGTAGCGGCCGCGGTAGTAGCCGGCGATCGCGTCGGCCGTCAGGGACTCGACGCTCTCGACCGAGCCGATGACCCGGCGACCCAGCGGGTGGTCGCCGTAGAGCGCCTCGGCGAACGCGTCGTGGACGACGTCGCCGGGGTCGTCGTCGTGCATCGAGATCTCTTCGCTGATGACGCCGCGCTCGGACTCGACGTCCTCAGCGCTGACCGTCGCTGAGGTGACGAGGTCGCTGACGACGTCGACCGCGAGCGGCAGGTCCTCGTCGAGGACCCTTGCGTAGTAGCAGGTGTACTCCTTGGCGGTGAAGGCGTTCAGCTCACCGCCGACCGCGTCGAGCGACGCAGAGATCTCGAGGGCGTCGCGCTTCGCGGTGCCCTTGAAGAGCAGGTGCTCGAGGAAGTGGCTGGCACCGTGCTCGGACGGCGCCTCGTCGCGGGAACCGACGCCGACCCACACGCCGAAGGCGGTGCTCCGGACCCCGGGCACCGTCTCCGTGACGACGCGCAGGCCCCCGTCCAGCACGGTCTGCTGGAAGGGGGCCTGCGTCGTCACTTCTTCGATGACCGGTGTGTCTTACTCAGCCGGAGCGGCAGCCGGAGCCTCGGCGTTCTCCACCGGGGTCAGGCTGATCTTGCCGCGCTGGTCGATCTCGGTGATCTCGACCTGGATCTTGTCGCCGACGTTGACGACGTCCTCGACCTTGCCGATGCGCTTGCCGTTGCCCAGCTTGCTGATGTGGACGAGACCGTCCTTGCCCGGGATCAGGCTGACGAAGGCGCCGAAGGCGGCGGTCTTGACGACCGTGCCCAGGAACCGCTCGCCGACCTTCGGCATCGTCGGGTTGGCGATCTGGTTGATGACCGCCATCGCTGCCTCAGCAGCCGTGCCCGACGTGGCACCGATGTAGATGGTGCCGTCGTCCTCCACCGTGATGTCCGCACCGGTGTCGGCCTGGATCTGGTTGATCATCTTGCCCTTCGGCCCGATGACCTCGCCGATCTTGTC
>CBIHPE010000147.1:0-10428 GCA_966212015.1 uncultured Frankiales bacterium
TGCGTGCGCGGGCGGTGTCGAGCGCCTGGGCGCCCGTCGCGCAGGCGGCGTACGAGGTGGCGACCCTGGCGCCGTTCCACCCGAGCGCCTGGGCGAAGGTCGCGCCCGCGACGTACCCGGCGTACCCGTTGCGCACGGTCTCGCCGCCGACGATCAGGTCGACGTCGGTCCACGGGATGCCGGCGTCGGCCAGGGCCGCGCGGGCGGCGGCGACGCCGTACTCCTGGAAGGGCCGGCCCCACTTACCCCAGGCGTGCATGCCGACCCCTGCAACGGCGACGTCGTGGCTCATGCCGGCACTCCTTCGGTGAGGGGCTTCCAGCGCCAGATGGAGCGCTCGCCCTCCTCGTCGCTGTAGACGGTCTCGACGACGACCTCGACGGGCGCGCCGACCTTGAGGTCGCGCACGCCGTAGCCGTTGGCGACCTGGCCGAGGACGACCAGCCCCTCCGGGAGCTGGACGGCGGCGAGGGCGAACGGCACGTAGGGGTCCGAGGCCGGGATGTACGGCGGCGGCGGCTGGTACTGCGCGTCGGTGTAGGACCAGACGGTGCCCTGCCGCGACAGCGCGATCTCCTCGAACTCGATCCCGTCGCAGGCCGGGTTGCCGCAGAACTCCTTGGCCTTCGGGAACGCGATGGTCCCGCAGAACGTGCACCGCGACCCGAGCAGCGCGGGCTCGGGGTCGGTGCGGAACCAGCCCGCGATCGCCGGTGTCGCCATCGGTCCGCCTCTCGTCCTAGAACGTGTTCTACGACTCTACGCTGCGCAGCCTCCTTGCCTGCGCCTGACCCGCGTCGGGTGGCACCCTGCCCGCATGCGTCGCGGCATCATGCTCCTCGCGGCCGCCGTCCTGCTCGCCGGCTGCCGTGACCACGTCACGCTCGGGCCCCCGAAGTCGTTCGCCTCGCTCGCGGCGCTGCGCATGTCGCTGCAGGGCCTGGGTCTCGACTGCCGGCCTCCTCGGGCCGAGACCCTTGGCGGTGAGCGGAGCGAGTCGCAGCAGTGCACCCAGGGCGTCCCGGCGTCCCCGGTCTACCTCACGTTCTACCCGGACCGGAAGCCGTCGAGGTACGTCTCGATCTTCTGCGGGCCCGATGCCTCCGTGGGCGGGACGAACTGGGACGTGCAGCTGCCGCGTGACCTGGCGTCTGCCGCCGAGAAGGCGACCGGTGGGCAGCGGCAGTGCCAGGGAGACGGCGAGGGCCGCCCCTCTCCCCTGCCGACGCTGGCCCTTCCGACGTACAGCTATCCCCCGCTGCCTCCGTTCAACGCGGCCACGGCCCCTTTCGCCTGGTCGGAGACCACCCGCCCGCTGGCGGACGAGGGCATCTGCGTCGCGCTGGTGAAGGGACTGACCCCTCGCCAGGCGCTGTCCCTCCTCGCGCCGGACGCCAAGACGCCGGTCGAGACGGCAGCGGCCGCGCGCAGGTGGGCGGATGCGACCCCCGCTGAGCACTACGGCACCGCGCTCGAGGCCGGCACCCTCGGTGACTGGACGGTCGTCCTCGAGGTGAACGGCTACCGGGCTCAGACGGGCGACTACCCGGCGAGGCTCTCGCAGCACGGTGAAGCGGTCGTCTACTACGTCAACGTCGAGCTCGACAGCACCTTCACCGTGGCTCGGCGTGGCACTGCAGTGCGGGCCCTCGACCCCGTTGGGGGCGGCACGATCGCCCCGAGCGGCCGCGCGCTCCCCGAGGAACGGGGACTCCAGCTCGGCACGGTGCACGCGACCTCCAGCTCCCTCGCGCTCCTGCAGCGCCTGACCGGGGTCACGCTGACGCCGAAGGACGTCGACGACCCGTCAGGTCGGATCGCTGTCGGGCTGCAGCCTGCCTAGTCCGGACGGCTCGATCACGAGGTTGGCCGCGTCAACGACCGGCTCGTACCCGAGGGCGGCGTAGACCCTGTTCGATGTCGGGTTCGCCTGGTCGGTGAACAGGCAGACCCGCAGCCCCTCGGCCAGCAGCTGCCGGGTGACCTGCGCGACCGCCGCGCTGGCGAAGCCACGACCGCGGTGCTCGGGCGGCGTGTAGACCGGCCCGACCCGCGCGACCCCGAGCGTCGGCGCGAAGTGACCGCAGAGGCTCACGGCCTCGCCGTCCACCTCCCACAGCAGCACGCGCTGACTGGTGATCCGCTCCTGGATGTCGGCGGCGCTGACGGGCTCGAGGGGCGCGTCGGCGGGGTCGCGACCCGCCTGCTCCGCTGCGTCCTGCTGGAAGGCGGCGAGCCAGTCCCGGCAGAGGGCGAGGTCGTCCTCGGTCGCGAGCCGAGAGGCACCGGGCACGGGCCGCGGCTCGACCAGGCGACGCACCTCGTGCAGCCGGGTCCGCTCCCACACCCGGGAGACGCCGCCGGTGAGCCGAGCAAGCTCGTCCGCGACGACCTGGGCGGCCGGCAGGAAGCCGTTGACCGCGAGCGCGACCTCGCCGCGGTCGTTCAGGGCTCGAGCCAGTGCTCGGGCCGAGTCCTCCGGCATCGGCAGGACGTAGAGGGGATGGGGCGCGAAGGGCGCCGTGCGCATGGCGACGCCGACCACCTGTCCGGACGGGTCGCGTGCGACGGCCCACCAGCGCGGGTGTCCGGACGCAGGCTCCCCCGCCGCCACCTGCTGCGCTGCCTGGTGCGTCACCGTGGACACGACCGTCGTCAGGAGCGGCTCCGCCGCCAGCAGCTCCCCGGCGTCCGCGAGGAAGCGCTCAGGGTCCGTCATGATCTCGACGGTGTGTCCGGCCACCCGGAGAACGTAGGACGACAGGCGCGAGGCCCGCGCGGCCTTTCCCGTCAGGCGCGGACGGGGAGGGCGGAGCAGGAGTCGCTGACCGTGTCGTACAGGACGTTCTGGACGGCAGCGGCCAGCTCGTGGTCGACGCAGATCCCGGTCGAGGTCTTGTAGACCCACGACTCGTGCGAGGCCCCGACGACACCCGTGATGCCGACGACCGGGCCACCGGTGGACATCGCGTCCCGCAACGAGGTCGTGACCGTCTTGCCGGCAGACGTGCTGCTGGTGTCCTGGTCGTCGCTGAGGGTCCAGGTCGGGCCGGTCCGCACCAGTGAGTAGGAGCTGTGCTGCGAGGAGCCGTCCTTGTCCGTGCGGGTGGTCGTCGAGTCCCAGGTCCAGTCCGACTTGACGTCGAGCGCGACGTCGACCGCGTCGTTCGTCATGTCCTGGACGACCGTGACGTCGGTGCGGGTCCCCCCGGGGACCTTGAGCCAGCCCTTGGTGACGAGGTGGTGGGCGCTGCTGGTCTTGTCCGACAGCGTGTCGCCCTGCAGGCCGAGCGTCGTGCTGGTGGGGGCGGCAGCGCCGCTCGAGCTGATCAGGGCGCCCTGCGTGCGGCCCTCGTCGTGGTGGTTCGTCGTCACGAGCAGGTTGCCACCGAGGAACCAGTAGCCGTCGCAGCCGCCCTGGCCGATGACCGCGATGTCGACCCGGTGGGCGGCGTCGTCGGTGAGCTCACCGACGAAGGGCGTCAGGTCGAACCGGTAGGGGCGCAGGTTGAGGGCGCGCGGGGACGGGATCGGGCGCCAGAAGTCGGGGCCGTAGCCGCCGGTGTAGAGGGTCGGGAAGACCGGCGCGATGCCGGCGAGCTTGCCGTCGACCTTGATGCTGACCTCGCGGTAGGGGATGCCCCCGGAGGCGCAGGCGAACGGCGCGTTCCACCAGTCCTCCTCCTCGGCACCGTGACCGGAGGCGAAGACCTCGCCGACGAGCGAGGTGGTGTTGTGCGGGACGGTGACCGTGCTCGTGAGCGGCTTGTCACCGCTGCGGGTCGGGAGCCCCCTGTCCACTCCGGGGCTCAGGCCGAGCACCCGGTCCGCGGAGACCGCCGCCGGGGCGTTGGCGCCGGTCGAGTAGAAGGTGAAGCTCAGGGTCCCGTAGAAGTCGCCCGTGTAGGTGCCGTCGGTCTGGTTGCCGATGATGAAGTACGCCGGCTGGCGCTCCGTCAGGACGGAGGCGTAGTCGGTGACGTCGCGCTGGATGCTCCAGTCGGTCTCCCCCGACTCTCCCTCGGGCGTCGTGAGGTGCAGGAGGGTCACGCCGCCGACGAGGACGTCGCCGATGCGGTCGAACTGGGTGCCGGTCCTGACCTTCACCGACATCGTCATGACGACCTTGGCCCACGGGCCCGCGCAGGTCGGGACGTAGTCACCCTCGAAGGGTTGGTCGGCACCGTAGGCCGTGTTGTGGAACCGGAAGTCCTTCACCACGGTGACCGTGCAGGCGTGAGTCGCGGGGATGCCGGTCACCATCTCGCCGTGCACCTGCGGATAGGGGCCGTTCAGCGGGTCGGTGACGTCGGCCGCGGACGTACCGGCGAGCAGAGCGAGGCCGGCAGCGGCAGCCAGCAGGACGCGACGGGGCGTGAGCACCGTGCCCAGTTCGACGCCGCGGGCCGAACTCCTCTTGCTACGCCAGGGTGACCGGAGTCATGAGGTCGTCCGCGGGCAGGTCGCCGTCGACCGTCGCCGAGACCCACGACTCGAGCAGGTCCACCCGGCCGCCGTAGGTGGACAGGAAGGCCGTGTCGGCGGCGTCCCTGCCGGTCGCGATCCGGACCAGCGTGCTGCGCGGAGCCAGCGCGGTGGCGTCGACGACGTACCAGGTCCCGTCGATGGCCGCCTCGGCCACGGCGTGGAAGTCCATCGGGGCCAGTCCGGGTGCGTAGACGGCGACCAGGCGGGCCGGCACGTCGCGAGCCCGCAGAAGGGCGACGACGAGGTGGGCGTAGTCGCGGCAGACGCCCTCCCTCGCGAGCAGGGTCTCGACGGCCCCGTCGGTCGGGCGGCTCGCGCCGGGGACGTACGTCAGCCGGGTCCCGACCCAGGACGACACGGCCGTGAGCAGCGCGTGCGGGTCGGTGATGCCCTCGAACTCGGCAGCGGCGACGGCGGCGAGCCGGTCGGACTCGGCGTAGCGGCTCGGTCGGGAGAACAGGATCTCGTCGGCGGAAGCGGCCCTGCGTGGGGGCCCCGCTCCGTCGACGGTCGCCTCGTAGTGGATCTCGACCCGACCGGGTGGCGCGGTGAACCGGTGCGCAGGCCCGGAGTCCGGCAGGTCGACGGCCTGGCAGCGCAGGTGGGACCCGTCGACGCGGACGACGAGGGAGTCGGTCGCCGGACCGGCGACGGCCACCTGGAGCACGACGTCGGACGGCTCGTCGACCTGCAGGACGAGCCGGGCGGCGACGGAGCGGCGGGTCAGGCCTTCGGCTTCCTGTGGTTGATGGTGTCGATCGCCGTCGGCAACGGCGTCTGCCCGGTGGCCTTGATGTTCTGCGCGGCCTTGGGCTTCTTGGCCTCGCGGCCGCCCTTGTTCTTGCTGGACATGACGGACCCTCACTGCAGCTGTGCGCGGACCGCAAGAGCGGTGGCGCCGCTGTCACAGGGTCGCCGCCATCGAGGTGGAGCGGTCATCGTCTCACAGGAGCCGTCCTGCAGGAGCGTGGCGGAGCGGACAGCACGCGCACGCACCGCTACGCTGGAGGGCGGCGCAGCTCCGGGGTCACCCGAATGGGCGCCGGCACGTCGTGGAGCCGTCTGTGGCGCCCGCGGCGGGAACGGGTCCATCGGCCACGGCGGCCATGACGGCCACCCGGGGACCCCCGCCTCGACACGATGCGCGAGCACCAGCGCCGCGGCCTCCCGCCGAGGCGGTCGACAGGAGGAACGTGGCCACACGAGGCGGGCGCCGGCAGGGCGCTCCCCGGTCCGGCGGCACCCGCCAGGGCCAGCGCCCCGCGCAGCGCGAGACGGGGCTCATCCCCGTGCTCGCCAAGGCCGTGCGCGACGTCGAGCTGGCCGTGCAGCGCGGTCGGGTCGGCCCCAGCGTCCGCACGACGTTCCAGGTGGTCGCGCTGCTCGTGCGCGAGGAGCGCAACCGGATCAAGACCGAGGCGATCAGCGAGGCCGCGCGCGCCGAGAAGATGAAGCGCGTCGACGGCGTCGCCACGGTGCTGGCCCGCACCGCGGCCCGCGACGGCACCCTGCTCAGCCTGCTGGCCGAGGACGCGCCGCTCCTCGACGGCGCGCGCACCCTGATGCACGACATGTACCAGAAGGCGGGCCTCGAGGCGCCCGACGAGCCCGCCGAGACGATCGCTCCACAGGCGACCGCCAAGGTCGACCGGCAGGTCGTGCCGCAGTCAGTGATCTCGCGGCAGCTCGCCAACCCGTTCATGGAGCCCGACTACGAGGCCGTCCCGGCGATGCGCCGACCGGCGACCCGGATGCTCTCGACCTGGGAGCTGCTCGGCCCGCTGCTGCGCTCGTTCGAGGAGGCCAGCGGCGGCGCGATCTCCTGCATGGAGCTGCCCCCGCCCGGTCAGCTCAAGGTCGGCCCCGGCCTCGAGCTCATGCCGCACCAGTCCCAGGTCGTCGAGGCCGCGGCAGAGGGCCACCGCACCTTCCTGCTCGCCGACGAGCCCGGGCTCGGGAAGACCGCCCAGGCGTTGCTCGCCGCGAAGGCCGCGCACGCGTTCCCGCTGCTCGCGGTCGTGCCCAACGTCGTCAAGACCAACTGGGCCCGCGAGGCAGGCATCTGGACGCCCCACCACCCGGCGACCGTCATCCACGGCGACGGCGACGAGATCGACGCGTTCTCCGACATCGTCATCGTCAACTACGAGGTCCTCGACCGGCACGTCGGCTGGCTCGGGAAGCTCGGCTTTCGCGGCATGGTGGTCGACGAGGCGCACTTCATCAAGAACAAGTCGTCCCAGCGCTCGCGGCACGTGCTCGAGCTCTCGGAGCAGCTGCGCAAGCGCACCATGCGCCCGCTCCTCATGGCGCTCACCGGCACGCCGCTCATCAACGACGTCGAGGACTTCCTCGCCATCTGGGAGTTCCTCGGCTGGATCGACGGCAAGGAGCCGACGTCGGAGCTGATGGCGGAGCTCGAGGACATCGGCCTCACACCTGTCGACCCCGACTTCTACCCGCAGGCTCGCGAGGCCGTCATCGACATGGGCATCGTGCGGCGCCGCAAGATCGACGTCGCCAAGGACATCCCCGCCCGCCGGATCGCCGACATCCCGGTGGAGCTGGACGGCGCGCTCGGCCGCTCCATCAAGGAAGCGGAGCGCACGCTCGCCCGCCGCCTGGTCAAGAGGTACGAGAGCGCGCTCGCTGCCAGGGACTCGGGGGTCGAGGTCACCGGCATCGACCACGCCCTCGTCCGCCAGGTCTGCACGTGGGAGCGGCGCGACGCCGACGAGGCCGACACGGGCGACAACGTCTTCACGATGATGCGCACCATCGGTCAGGCGAAGGCGGTGCTCGCCGCCGACTACGCCGCGCAGCTCGCGCGCAACGTGGGCAAGGTCGTGTTCTTCGCCAAGCACGTCGACGTCATGGACGCCGCCGAGGCGACGTTCGCCCAGCGCGGCATCGGCTACACGTCGATCCGGGGCGACCAGACGCCGCGCAACCGCACTGCGGCCATCGACGGCTTCACCAACGACCCCTCGGTGCAGATCATCGTCTGCTCCCTGATGGCCGCAGGCGTCGGCGTCAACCTGCAGGTCTCCTCCAACGTGGTCCTCGCCGAGCTCTCCTGGACCGATGCCGAGCAGACCCAGGCCATCGACCGCGTCCACCGCATCGGCCAGGACCAGCCCGTGACGGCCTGGCGCATCATCGCCGCGCAGACCATCGACGCCCGGATCGCCGAGCTGATCAGCGACAAGGCCGGCCTCGCCGCGCGCGCGCTCGACGGCTCGGACGAGGCGGTCGCGAAGTCGGTCGACATCCAGCTCGAGGCGCTCGTCACCCTGCTCACGGACGCGCTGACCACCAAGGAGTAGCCGCATGTGCCGCAGCATCAAGCCGCTCAACAACTTCGACCCGCCGACCACCGACGACGAGGTCCGGGCGGCCGCCCTCCAGTACGTCCGCAAGATCAGCGGCGCGGCCAAGCCTGCGACGGTCAACGAGGCTGCCTTCAACGCGGCGGTCGCTCAGGTGGCGGAGGCGTCGAGGGTGCTGCTCGACAGCCTCGTGACGTCTGCGCCCCCGAAGAACCGCGAGGTCGAGGCCCTCAAGGCGAAGGCCCGCGCCGAGGCGAGGTACGGCTCCTAGCGCCGTGAGTGCCTGCAGCACTTCGGTTTCCGGTTCTCGAAGGGCTCCCGACACTCACCCGATGGGTGGGACGGGGCCCAGATCGCTACGGCTGCTGCGGACCTCGGTGTCGGTCAGCTCGAGGTCGTCCCAGGGCAGGTAGCGGGTGCGCCGGGTGAGCCGCTTGACCAGGACCGCGACGAGCCAGGGGCCCTGGGCGTCGTACCGGTCGTACCCGAGCCGGCTGGCGAGCGGGCGGCGGCCCACGACCAGGCCCTCGACCCGCAGCGCGGCGAAGGCCCCGAGCAGCGGCCCGTCCTGGACCAGCCGGGCGTCCAGCACGCGTCCCAGGTCCTCGCCGCCGGGTCCGACGACCGGGAGGCCGAGGAGGTCAGCTCCGCGCACCGCGGGCTCCGGGGATGCGGTCGACCAGGTAGTCGCGGGCCCGGTCCTCGTTGGCGTGCACGCCGAGCTCGGCCCGGGACCGGGCGACCGTCACCTGCGCGCCGAGGTCGGTCAGCAGCTCCATCCCGATGCGACCGGGCGCGTCGTCGCTGCGGCGGGACAGGGCGTGCGCCCAGAACACGACCCACGACCCGAGCCGACCTCCGAGCCGCGGGCCCAGGGCCTGCGGTCCGGTGAGCAGCGCGACGACGTAGGGCGCGGAGCCGTCCTCGGGCACAAGCAGCTCGACGTCGTCGACGTTGCCGACCGCCTTGCCGTCGGGGTCGACGACCTGCCGGTCGAGCAGGTGCAGCCCGAGGTCGCGCCTCCGGCCGCTCACTGGCCGGCCTTCGTCGCGATCATGAGCGGGATCGCGACCACGGCCACGACGGTGAGGAGCACCAGGTAGAAGGAGGCGAGCGCGTTGACCACGCGTCCGTTCACGGACTCCCCCATGTAGTCGGGGTCGTTGGCGACGACCAGGATCGGGAAGTAGGTCAGGGGCAGCGCGACCGCCGAGAACACCAGGCTGTACTCAGTGACCTTCACCGGGTCGAGCGTCGTCAGGATGAGCATCGACCCGAGGACGATCGAGAGGAGCACGACGGCGTGGAAGCGGGCGGCCTCCCGCGGCGCGGTGCGCTTGCCCCACTGCCAGCCGAGGTACTGCGAGAGCGAGTAGCCCGTCGACAGCGCGGTCTCGAGCGCTGCCCCGAACGTCGCCGCGACGAAGCCCACGATGAGGAACGCGAGGCCGACCTTGCCGAGCGACAGCACCACCGGCAGCGCGACCTGGTCCAGGTGGTCCACGCCGATCCCCTGCGGCAGCAGGACCAGCGCCGCACAGCCGGCGATGGCCAAGGACAGCAGGCCTCCCAGCGGGAACCCGAGGTAGACGTTGAGCCGCTCGGTCCGCAGGTCCTTGCGCGTCCAGCCCTCCTCGACCGCGCCGGAGGAGAAGAAGAACACCTCGTACGGGGTCATCGCCGCGCCGAACAGGCTGACCGCGTAGAAGAGGTAGGTCGGGTGACCCTCGCCGTTCGGCACCGACGGGTGCGTCGCCTGCCGCAGCAGCTCGCTCCAGTCCGGCCCGAGCTGCCACAGCGCGACGGCGAAGGCCAGGAGCGCGAGGCCGGCGAGGCCGAAGGCCTGCTCCATCTTCTCGAACGGCATGCGCCAGATCACGAACCAGACGAGAAACGCGACGAGCGGCACGAACAGCAGGTAGCTGACGCTGGTCGCCAGCTCGAGCGCCAGCGCCACGCCGCCGACCTCGGCGGCGAGGGTCAGGAAGGTGACGAAGGTCGAGGCGACGAGGTTCGCCAGGCCGGTCCGCGGCCCCAGCCGCTCCCGGACCAGGTCGAAGGTGCCTCTGCCGGTCACCGCGGCCACCCGCCCGCTCATGTCGGCGAACAGGCAGATGCCCACGACACCGAGGACGACGACCCAGGCCAGGCTGAGGCCGAAGCGCGCGCCGACGACCGCGTTCGCGACCAGGTCGCCGATGTCGACGAAGCCCCCGATCGCGGTGAGGATCCCGAGGAAGACCTTGAGGAGGCTCTTCACTGGAAGTGGTCCGCGAGGAAGCGCAGCTCGTCCAGGGTCGAGCGCAGGCCGTCAGCGAGGACGGGAAGGCGGTCGAGCTGGCCGCGACGGCAGGCGATCCGCAGCTGTGAGAGCCCGGTGGTGGCCGAGGCCAGGAGGTCGTCGACCGTGGCCTTGAGGTGGTCCGCCGCGACGTCGGGCGGCTGGATGCTGTCGAACGTGCCCTGCACCGACTGCGCGTCCTTCTCGGCGTTGCCGAGCACGACCGACAGGTAGCGCTCCCCCGCCTTGTGCTTCTTGGCCGCGTCGGCCGCGAGGATCGCGGTCGCGAGCGACGAGGCGACGGCCTTCGCCGTGTTGCCGGCCTTCAGC
>CBIHPE010000148.1:0-10386 GCA_966212015.1 uncultured Frankiales bacterium
CCTGGGGACGCATCGTGTCCTTCGCCGGCTCGGCGGCGGACCCTGGCAGCGCCGACCAGTCGACCCTGGCCTACTCGTGGGACTTCGGTGACGGCACCCCGTCGGCAGCCGGTGGTGCCTCCGCACTGCACAGCTACGCGACGCCCGGCACCTACACCGCCACGCTCACCGTGCGGGACAAGGACGGCACCTCTGCGTCCGACACGCGGTCGGTCGTCGTCCGCAAGCGCGACGTGAGCGTCGCGTGGACGGGTGACCACAGCGGCGTGTTCGACACGGCGACGGCCCTGTCGGCCAGCGTCGTCGACGAGTACAACCAGGCCGTGGCCGGCCGCTCGGTCGCGATGACCGTCGCGGGCGACAACGCCGGCTCCGCGACGACCAACGCAGCCGGCACGGCGGCCAAGAGCTGGACGCTGGCGGCCCTCGTCCCGGGCAGCGGAAACGCGACCGCCAGCTTCGCCGGTGACGCGCTCTACAACGCGGGCAGCACCAACCAGGCCTACGGCGAGAGCGTCAAGGGCACGTCGGTGAAGTACACCGGAGCGCTGGCCTCGACCCCGAACAAGGTCGTGACGGTCAGCGCCGTGCTGACCGACGCGAGCGGCAAGCCGCTCGCAGGCAAGACGGTCACCGTGTCCATCGGGACCCAGACCGCCACCGCCACGACCTCGGCGACGGGTGTCGCGACGAGCACCATCAAGCTCAACCAGAAGAACGGCACGAAGCCGGTCGTGGTGACCTACGCGGGTGACGCCCTGCGGTATGCCGCCACCTCGGCGACGGCCACCTTCAAGCTGGGCTGATCCTCACGGCGCCGGTGTCCGTCGAGAGCGGCGGGCACCGGCGCTTAGGCTTTGCGAATGGAACGGGTTCCAGGGATGCGGCGGGCGCTCGCGCGCGCCCGCGACGGCAAGCCCCTGGACGTGGACGAGGCGACGACCCTGCTCGCGGCCCGGGGGGACGACCTGACCGCGCTGATGTCGTACGCCGCTCGGGTCCGCGACCAGGGCCGGGCCGGCGTCGTGACCTACAGCCGCAAGGTCTTCATCCCGCTGACGCGGCTGTGCCGGGACCGCTGCCACTACTGCACGTTCGCGACCACGCCCGGGCGGCTGCCGGCGCCGTACCTGTCGATCGACGAGGTCCTCGACATCGCGCGGCAGGGCGCGGAGCTGGGCTGCAAGGAGGCGCTCTTCACGCTCGGCGACCGGCCGGAGGAGCGGTGGACCGCTGCTCGGGAGTGGCTCGACGAGCAGGGGTACGACGACACGCTGTCCTACGTGCGGGCGGCTGCCATCGCGGTGCTCGAGGAGACGGGGCTGCTGCCGCACCTCAACCCTGGCGTCATGAGCTGGGCCGAGCTGCAGCGGCTCAAGCCGGTCGCCCCGTCGATGGGGATGATGCTCGAGACGACGGCCGACGTGCCGGCGCACAAGGGCTCGCCCGACAAGGTCCCGGCCGTCCGGCTGCAGGTCCTCGAGGACGCCGGTCGGCACGCGATCCCTTTCACCACCGGCATTCTCGTGGGGATCGGCGAGCAGCTCCGCGACCGCGCGGAGTCGCTCTTCGCCATCCGCGCGACGCACCGCCGGCACGGCCACGTGCAGGAGGTGATCGTCCAGAACTTCCTCGCCAAGCCCGACACGGCGATGCGCAACGCGGACGACGCGAGCCGTGACGAGCACCTCGCGACCATCGCCGTCGCCCGGCTCGTGCTCGGCCCGAAGATGCGCGTCCAGGCCCCGCCGAACCTCGCCGAGGTCCCCGACCTGCTGGCCGCCGGCGTCGACGACTTCGGTGGCGTCAGCCCGCTGACGCCGGACCACGTGAACCCGGAGCGCCCCTGGCCGCACCTCGACGTCCTCGCCGAGGCGAGCGCGCGGGAGGGGTTCACCCTCACCGAGCGGCTCACCGCGCACCCGCCGTACCTGGGTGAGCCCTGGCTCGACCCGCGGCTCGCGAAGCACGTCGAGGCCCTGCGCACCGCCGAGGGCCTCGCCAACGACGTCATCCCGAAGGGCCTGCCCTGGCAGGAGCCCGACGGTGCACTCGAGAGCTCAGGGCGTACCGACCTGCACGCGACCGTCGACACCACCGGCCGGACGGAGGACCGGCGCAGCGACTTCGACGACGTCTACGGCGACTGGACCGCGCTCGAGATCCCCGCACCCCGCCGGATGGACACCGACGTCCGCGCCGCGATGCGCAAGCAGCCAGGGACGTTCACCGAGAAGGACGTGCTGTCCCTGCTGACGGCCGAGGGCGACGACCTCGAGGCCGTTGTCCGCTGGGCCGATGACGTCCGCCGCGACACCGTCGGCGACGACGTGACCTACGTCGTGAACAGGAACATCAACTTCACGAACGTCTGCTACACCGGCTGCCGCTTCTGCGCGTTCGCCCAGCGCCGCACCGATGCCGACGCCTACTCGCTCTCCCTCGAGGAGGTCGAGCAGCGGGCCCGCGAGGCCTGGGACGTCGGGGCCACCGAGATCTGCATGCAGGGCGGCATCGACCCGCAGCTGCCGGGGACGGCGTACCTCGACCTCGCCCGGGCCATCAAGCGCGGCGCCCCCGACCTCCACCTGCACGCGTACTCGCCGATGGAGGTCGTCAACGGTGCCGCGCGCATGGGCGTGAGCATCGAGGAGTTCCTCGTCGAGGCGAAGGCCGCCGGTGTCGACTCACTGCCCGGCACCGCCGCGGAGATCCTCGACGACGAGGTCCGCTGGATCCTCACCAAGGGCAAGCTGCCGACGTCGCAGTGGATCGAGGTCGTCCAGACGGCACACCGCGTCGGGCTCCCGACGACCAGCACGATGATGTACGGCCACGTCGACGAGCCCCGTCACTGGGCCGCGCACCTGCTGCTGCTGAAGGAGCTGCAGGGACAGTCCGGCGGCTTCACCGAGTTCGTGCCGCTCCCCTTCGTGCACACCAACGCGCCGATCTACCTCGCGGGCGTCGCCCGACCCGGGCCCGCGTTGCGCGACAACCGGGCTGTCCACGCCGTCGCGCGGCTCGCGCTCCACGGGGCGATCGACAACATCCAGAGCTCCTGGGTGAAGCTCGGCGTCGAGCAGTGCCACCAGGTCCTTGCGGGTGGCGTGAACGACCTCGGCGGGACGCTGATGGAGGAGACCATCAGCCGGATGGCCGGGTCGGAGCACGGCAGCCGCAAGTCGGTGCTCGAGCTCGAGGCGATGGTCGAGGACGCCGGCCGCACGCCGCGGCAGCGCACCACGCTCTACGGCGCCGTCCCGGACGAGCGGTTGCGGGCCGCGCGCCGCGCACCTCTGCCGGTCCTGCCTTCGTAAACTCCCGCCATGGAGCCCAACGTCCTCTCCCGCCGCATCGAGCAGCTCGCGGCGGAGGCCGGCGACGAACCGGCGCCCGGTCCCACGACGGGTACGGCGACGCTCGCCGCGGTCCGCGGTGAGATCGCCGCCCTGCGCGCCGACCTGGTCTCCTTGCGCAGCGAGCTCGGCGCCGTGCGCACCGACGTCGACGGCATGGCCGGCCGGCTCACCGGTGCTGTCGCCGCGTCGCGCACCGAGACCGGCACGCTGGCGCGCCGGGTGGCCGACCTGGTGAACCGGGTCGACGTCGTCGGTGGCCGGGTCGAGGACGTGAAGAACGACCTGCCGGTGCTCTCCCGCGAGGTCAAGGACGGGCTCGAGCTGGTCCCGATCCGCACCGGAGCGCGGCTCGACGAGCTGTCCGGCAAGCTCGCCGAGTCGGTGGGGACGCGCGTCGAGGCCGTCTCCGCCGAGGTGCGCCGGACGGTCGGCGCCGCGCTGGAGAAGCAGACCGACGCGGCCGCCGCGACCCAGTCGGCCTTCGCCGATGCGCGCTCGTCCCTCGAGTCACGGATGGCCGTGCTCGAGGAGTCCCTCGACGCGCTCTCCGAGCGCCTCGAGACCACCTCGCGCGAGGGCCTGGCCCAGACCCGGGACCAGCTGCGGGACATGGGCGCGACGCTGGCCTCGGTCGAGCAGAAGGTGGAGGCCGTCTCGGGCGAGCAGGTCGAGCGGATCGTGGCGCGGCTGCGCGACGTGACGGAGTCACGCCTCGACAACCTCACGACGCAGCTCGTCGACGCCACCCGGCAGCGCAACGAGCAGCTCCGCCGGGAGCTGCTCGACGTCCTCAACCGCGCGGGAGCCGAGCAGGAGGCGACCCGCAACCAGGTGGCCCTGCTCGTCGAGGCCGTCAAGGACGCCGGCCGCGAGCAGGCGACGGCGACCTTGGCCGTCGACGCCCGGATCGCGGGCGCCCTGGCGGCCGTGCGCGAGGAGATCACCACGGAGCTCGACGACGTCGCCGAGCGGTTGCTCGTCGCGGTCGCGGAGATGCAGACCGCCCAGGCGGCTCGCGACGAGCAGGTCGCCGTGCGGGGCGACGCGCTGCAGGAGTCGGTCGAGGGAACCGTGGAGGCGATGCGCTCGCAGCTCGTGTCTGCGCTCGAGGCCGTCCGCGAGGACGTGGCCGGCGAGGTCGGCACCCTGCGTCCCCGGCTCGAGGAGGTCGTCGCTGCGACCGCCGCCGCCTCGGCCTCCGAGGCCGCCGCCCGGGCCGAGCTGCAGGTCGCGCTCGACGGCGTCCGGGAACGGGTCGCCATCGCCGTCAGCGCGTCCGCCGAGTCGGTGCGCGCTGCCCTCGACGAGTCCTCCGGCTCCTTCACGGAGACGGCCCGCAACCACCACGAAGCCCTCCTGGACCGCCTCGAGGAGCACCACGGCACGACGACCAAGCGCCTCGCCGACGTCTCGGCCCACGCGCTGTCCAGCGCCGCCGCGACCCGCGACACAGGGGAGCGGCTGGCCGCCCTCACCACGGCCCTCGACGAGGTGCGTCGCGCTGTCGAGGCGCTGCAGGGCGACTGGCCCGCCCGCGTCGACCAGGCCACCGCGGCGGCCAAGGCCACGACGGACGCCGCCCTGTCCGACGTGCGCGCCGAGATCCGCGCCCAGCTCGACGCGGTCATCGCGGAAGTGGCCCGCGCCAGCGCGAGCGTCGACGAGGCACGGGGGTCGCTCGCCAGCGCTGCCGACGCCGTTGCTGAGCAGGCGGCCCTGCAGCGCGCCGACGCGGTCGCCGCGGTCGCCCGCGCCGAGCAGGCGGCCCTCGACGCCACCGCCCAGGTGCGGGCGCAGGCCGCGGCCCGGCGGCAGGCCGACAAGCCCGACCAGGCGAGCGCCACCCCGGCATCCGGCCCCATCGCCAAGCCCGCGGAGAAGCCCGCCGACACGGCCACCCCGAAGCCCGCCGAGAAGCCCGCCCAGCTCGACAAGCCCGCCGCGGAGCCGCCGTCGAAGGACATCCCGGGGGAGCCCGAGTCCGCGGGCACCCAGCCCGCGAAGGCGACCACGTCCGGCCGCAAGGCCCCCGTGAAGGCCCCGGTGAAGGCACCCGTGAAGGCACCCGTGAAGGCACCCGTGAAGGCCGCCTCCAAGGCCCCCGTGAAGGCCCCCGCGAAGAAAGCGGCACCGGTCAAGGCCGCCACCTCGCCCACCCCGCCCGCGCCGGCGAAGGCACCCGCGACGAAGGCCGCGCCCGCCCAGGGGGCGCCCCCGAAGGCCGCTCCTCCGAAGGCCGTACCCCCGCAGGCCGCTCCTCCGAAGGCGGCCGCCGCCCCGACAGCACCGGCTCCCGACGTACCGCCGAAGGCGCCCGCGCCGCTCGCCGCGGCTGCCAAGCCGGCGGTCACGCCTCCGGCCCGCCCGCCCGGCACGCGTCGGGCGTCGGTCGACGCGATGCCGGAGGTGCCCAGCCCCTCGGCCGCCCTCGACAAGGCCACCGCGCCGCCCCGGTCTCCCGCCGCCCCGGTGGAGGAGGAGCCCCGACGGCTGTTCCGCCGTCGCAAGCCCTGAGCGGCGCGCCGGTTCCACCCTGACCCGCAGGAGCGACCCCGCTCACGCGCGGGCAGTCGATGCTGGCCCTGCGGGAACCCGCCGCGCGGGACAAAGGGGACCCGAATCGGACATCCGGGCGGATAGCGAGGTGGTGAATACCACCACCGGGCTTGACGTGGTGGCACGACACGCGTGTAATTCTCTTCGTGTCGTTCCCCCGGCACGGTGCGGATGACCCTCTGCGCCGTGCTTGCGGCACGCGGGGGCTGCACCGGCCGCCCCACAACGATCCTGGAGCAACAGATGTCTGAGCTGGCCCGGCTGATGGGTGCGGGGGACGACCTGATCGACGAGGGACTGCTCGCGTGGCAGGACCAGGCTCTCTGCGCCCAGACCGACCCGGAGGCGTTCTTCCCTGAGAAGGGCGGCTCCACCCGCGAGGCCAAGCGCATCTGCGTCGGCTGCGAGGTCAAGCAGGAGTGCCTCGAGTACGCGCTCATGCAGGACGAGCGCTTCGGCATCTGGGGCGGGCTGTCCGAGCGCGAGCGCCGGCGGCTCAAGCGCAAGGCAGGCTGAGCCCTCTGGCCGGGCACTAGCCTGGTCGATCTATGCCTTCCCGTACCAAGCCTGCCGACGTCCCTGAGGAGGAGCCCCGCCGGGCTCCCCGGCAGCGGGCTCCGAAGCCGCTGGCTGCGGACGTCACCGCAGTCCTGGTGTCGCACGACGGAGCTGCCTGGCTGTCCGAGGCGATCGCCGCGCTGAAGGCCAGCACCCGCACCCCGGCGCACGTCGTGTGCGTCGACACCGGGTCCACGGACGGCTCCGCCGAGATCCTCGAGCAGGCCTTCGGCGACGTCCTGCGGATGCCCCGCGGCACCGGCTTCGGCGCCGCCGTCGCCGAGGCCCTGCACCACGTGCCCGCGGCCACCTGGCTGTGGCTGCTGCACGACGACGTGGCCGTCGAGCCGACGACGCTCCAGGCGCTGCTCGAGGAGGCCGAGACCAGCTCGTCGACCGCCCTGCTCGGACCCAAGGTCCGCGACTGGAACGACCCGCGCTACCTCGTGGAGATCGGCGTCACCACCGACGCCGTCGGGCACCGCGAGACCGGCCTCGAGCGACGGGAGTACGACCAGGGCCAGCACGACCAGGTCCGGGAGGCGCTCGCCGTCGGCACCGCTGCTGCTCTCGTCCGGCGCGACGTCTGGGACGCGGTCGGCGGCCTCGACCCCGCACTGCCCGTGTTCCGCGACGACCTGGACCTGGGCTGGAAGGTCAACGCCGCAGGCCATCGCGTGGTGGTCGTGCCCACAGCCCTGGTGCGGCACGCGCGTGCTGCCACGACCGGGCACCGCGAGACCGATGCCGCGCCCGGGCGGGCCACAGCCACCGACCGTCGCAACGCGGTCTACGTGCTGCTGGCCCACGCCAGCGGCCCCCGGCTCGTCGGCCTCGTGCCACGGCTGCTCCTCGGGGCGGTCTTCCGCTCGCTGTTCCTGCTCCTCACCCGCCAGCTCGGCGACGCCGGCGACGAGTGGCGGGCCCTGCTCGGCACCCTCGGCCGCCCGGCGCAGCTGCACGCCGCTCGCACGTCGCGCCGCCGCACCCGCACGGTCAGCCAGCACCAGCTGCGGCCGCTGTTCGCCTCGCGGACCGTCCGGATGCGCGCGCGGATGGGGGCGCTCTCCGACTGGCTCGGCGGCGCTGCTCTGGAGGGAGGCTCCAGGAGCAGCTCCCTCGACGACCCGGGCCCGGACTCCGAGGACTTCGAGGACATGGCCACCGGCGGGTCGGGCGTCCTGCGCAGGCTGCTGCTGCGGCCCGGCGTGCTGCTCACCGTCGGCCTCGGCCTCATCGCCCTCGTCGCCGAGCGCAGCCTCCTCGGCGCCGGCAGCCTCGGCGGCGGCGCGCTCAGCCCGACACCGGCGGGAGCGAGCGACCTCTGGCGGTCCTACGCGGGCGCCTGGCACGACACGTCCGTCGGCAGCGGTCAGGCGTCCCCGCCCGGCATCGCGGCCCTCGCCGCCCTGGCGACCCTGCTGCTCGGCAAGCCGGGGGCAGCGGTCGACGTGCTGCTGCTCGCCAGCGTGCCGCTCGCGGGGATCAGCGCCTACCTCGCCGCGAGCCGGATGGTCCGGCACCTCTACCTGCGGCTCTGGGGGGCGGCCACCTGGGCCCTGCTGCCGGTCGCGACCGGCGCCATCGCCGCCGGACGGCTCGACGCGGCGGCCGTGCAGGTGGCCCTGCCGCTGCTCGTCCTCGCGGCGGGTCGGCTGCTCACCGATGACCCCCGGGTCGAGGGCTGGTGGCGGGCCTGGGCGCTGGGCCTGGGGCTCGGCGTCACGAGCGCCTTCGCCCCCCAGCTCTGGCCGCTGGCTGCGGTCGTCCTGCTGACCGGTGCCGTCGTCAACCTCGTGCTCACGGGCGGTCGGCGTCGGGCACTCGCCGCCCTGCTCGTGGTCGTCGTCCCCGGCGCCGTGCTCTACCCCTGGTCGGTCGGCGCGCTCGCGCACCCGAGCCGGTTCGTCATGGGCGCGCAGGTCGCCGACCCCGACCTGCCCTCGTGGCACCTGCTCGGGCTGAACCCCGGTGGTCCCGGCGTACCCGCCGGATGGCTGTTCCTGGGTGTCGTCCTCGCCGGGGTCGCCGGCACCGTCCGCCGCGACTTCCGGACCCTCGCGCAGGTCTGCTGGGGCGTCGCCCTGCTGTCCCTCGGCGTGGCCCTCGTGCTCAGCCGCACCACGGTCGAGGGCCGGCCGGTCTGGCCCGGCATCGCGCTGCAGGTCGCTGCGCTCGGCATCCTCACCGCGTCGCTCGTCGCCGCCAGCGGGGCGCGCACCCGGTTGGCGCGCAGCAGCTTCGGGTGGCGCCAGCTGGTGGCCGGCCTGATCGCCGTCTCGGCCGGCCTGGCGCCGGTCGCAGCCGCCCTGGCCTGGGTGGCCCGCGGCGCCGACGGCCCCGTCCACCGCACGACCAAGACGGTGCTGCCGGCGTTCGCGCAGGCAGAGCTGGCCGCGAAGCCGGGCTCGCGCGCCCTGCTCCTCGAACCCGCCGCCGACGGTCGACTGGTCTACGTCCTCACGGGACCGAACGGCACGACGCTCGACCAGCTCGGCCTGCGCCCGACCGCGGCGCAGAGCCGGGCGCTCGACGCCGTCGTCGCCGACCTCGCCTCCCCCCGCGGGAGCGACGCCGCCGAGGCCCTGTCGACCAGGGCGGTCCGCTACGTCGTGCTGCGCGTCTCCGACCGCAGCGCGCCGCTCGAGGCGGTCCTGGACGCCCAGACCGGGCTGGTGCGCCGCAGCCGCTCCGCGACGCTCGAGCTCTGGCAGGTCGTCGCTCCGACCGCGCGGCTCCAGGTGCTTCCTCAGGTGCTGGCGGCGCACGCGCTCGCGGGCGACCGGGCCCCCAGGCCCGAGGACCTGCTCGGGCACGCACCGGTCGCCCTGCCCGCTGGCCGTGAGGGCGCGCACGCCACGCTCGCCTCCGGCGAGGCAGGTCGGCTGCTCGTCCTCGCCGACGCGCGGGACAGCCACTGGCGGGCGACGCTCGACGGCAAGCGCCTCGACCCGCAGACCGCCTGGGGCTGGGCGCAGGCCTTCGCGCTGCCGGCAAGCGGCGGGCGTCTGGTCGTCAGCTACAGCCAGACCGGCCGGCACACCGGCCTGGTGGTCCAGGCGATCCTGGTCGTCCTCCTCGTGGTGCTGTCGGCGCCGGGTGCGCGCCGCCGCCGCGGCCTCGAGGACGACATCGACGAAGAGGACGGCGAGGACGTGCACGAGTCCCGGACCCTGGCGGTGACGGTGTGACCCGCCCACCCCTCGGCACCGTGGCGGTGGTCGTGCTCCTCGCAGCAGGCACCGCCGTCGGCTCCGTCACGCACGACGCCAGGGTCACGGCCACCAGCAGCCGTCAGGTCGAGGTCGTCGGTGCGACGGCCGTCTGTCCCGACCTCCGCCAGGCCAAGGACCTGCTCGCGACCCGGGTCAGCGTCGGCGCGGGCCTGCTCCCTGAGGGTCGCGCGAGCGCCGGGGGCGCCATCACCGCGCACCGCGTGACCGAGGAGGGCAGCTCCGTCGCGATCCCGGTCACCCGCGCCGGTGAGGTCGCGGTCAACCTCGGGACGGGTACGACGAAGGACGGCCTCGCCGTGTCGGCCCGGGGTGACCTGGCGGCCGGGCTCGAGGTCGAGCAGGTGACCCGCGGTGAGCGGGGCGTCAACCGCGGGCTCGCCGGCCTGCGGTGCGAGGCCCCGAAGCCGGACGTGTGGTTCGTCGGCGGCTCGACGATGCTCGGCAACGACACGACCCTCGTGCTGGCGAACGTCGACGACACCCCGACGACGATCAACGTGACCGTGTTCACGGCGAAGAAGCTGCTCCAGCCGTCCGCTGCCCAGGGCCTCGTCATCCGCCCGCACACCCGGCTGGAGGTGCCCCTCGACCAGTGGGTCCCCGACCAGGACCTCCTGGCGATGCACATCCAGAGCACGCGCGGCCGCGTCGCCGCCGGTCTGCGGCACGACATC
>CBIHPE010000149.1:0-10316 GCA_966212015.1 uncultured Frankiales bacterium
ACACCTCGCCGGTGTCCTGCCGTGCGCGGTCCGCTCGGGTCAGGACCACGACGCCATGCTCGATGCCGAGCGCTGCGATGGCGTCTCGGTGGTCGCTGGACTGAGCTCGCCAGCCCTCGTCGGCCGCGACCACGAACAGGACCACCGGCGTCGGCCCGAGACCCGCCAGCATGTTGGCGAGGAACCGTTCATGCCCCGGGACGTCGACGAATGCAACATCGCGACCCGATCGCAGCGTGGTCCAGGCGAACCCCAGATCGATCGTGAGTCCGCGCCGACGCTCCTCTGCCCAGCGGTCCGGCTCCATTCCGGTCATCACGCGCAACAGGGTGCTCTTGCCGTGGTCGACATGACCTGCGGTGGCGACGACGTACATCTCAGGCGTCCTCCAGCCGGGCCAGCACGTCGCGGATGACGCGAACGACCAGCGGGTCCTGGCTCTCGGGCACGCAGCGCAGGTCGACGAGGCACGCACCGCCGCGGGTGTGCGCGAGGACGGCTGGCCGCGATGCTCGCAGTGCCCCCGCCGCAGCCTCGGGAAGGACCAGCGCCCAGCCCGGCAAGGGCAGACCGGGGGCGCCGCCACCACCGACCCGGCCTTCATGCGATATGACGTCCACGCCCAGGCCTCTGGCGAGCGTGTCGGTGCGCCGTCGCAGGTCGTCCGTATCCGCGTGGATGGCGCTCACGACCGGCGGAACCGCACCGTTCAGCGTGGCCTCCAGCGCGGCGAGGGTCAGCTTGTCGACGCGCACGGCGCGGGCGAGGGGGTGGCGGCCGAGGCGCTGGACGAGTTCGCGTCGGCCCAGCAGCAAACCGGCCTGCGGACCGCCCAGCAGTTTGTCGCCGCTCGATATCACCAGGTCGGCACCGGCCTTCAATGCCGTGGTGGCGTCCGGCTCGTCCGGCATCGCTGCGTCCGGCTCGAGCAGACCGCTGCCGATGTCGGCGATCAGCGGCACGTCGGCATGGGGGCGTAGCTCGGCCAGCGACACTTCGCTGGTGAAACCCTCGACCCGGAAGTTGCTCGGATGCACCTTGAGCACGCACCCGGTCTCGGGGCCGATCGCGTCGAGGTAGTCGTTCAGGTGAGTCCGGTTCGTCGTCCCGACCTCGCGCAGACGAACCCCGGTGGACGCGATCAGATCGGGGAGGCGGAAGCCAGCGCCGATCTCGACAAGCTCGCCACGGCTGATCACCACCTCTCGGCCGGCTGCCAGGGCGGTGGTCGCCAGCACCAGCGCGGCCGCACCGTTGTTGACGATCAGGGCGTCCTCCGCTGTGGGACAGCGATGGAGAAGGGCCTCGCGTGCAGCCACACCGCGCTTGGAACGTAGGCCTGAGCCAAGGTCCACCTCGACATCGACGTAGCCGGATGCAGCAACGACCGCCTCCACCGCATCCTGCGACAACGGTGCCCTGCCGAGGTTCGTGTGGACGACGATCCCCGTGGCGTTGATGACAGAGGTGAGACTCGTCGTCCGACGAGACGACAGCGACTCCTGCACCACCGACCTGATCTCGTCGGGATGGAGCTCGCCACGCCGCGCCTGCTCCTGCGCGTCGGTGACCACCGAGCGCACGAACGTCTCGCCCCACCGGGAGCGGGCAGCGATCGCCTCGGGTAGCTCGAGCAGCAGGTCGGTGCGCGGGATCCGACGCCGGGGATCGATCTCGCTCATCGACAGTCCCTCCCGGGGTTCGTATCGGACCCCATGTCAGTGTGGCGGAGGCGGACGGGAATCGAACCCGCCAGACCGAGATACTCGGCCTCCTCGGTTTTGAAGACCGGGGGGCCCACCAGGAACCCAGACGCCTCCACGCGCGGATACAACCTACTGCTCTAGGCTCCTCAACGTGAGCACCCCCGATGGAAACCGCCTCACCAGCTACGCCCACGGAGGCGGGTGCGCCTGCAAAATTCCGCCCGGGGAGCTCGAAGACGCGGTCCGTGGCCTGATGGGAACGCCAGCGACCGAGGTGCTCGTCGGTCTGGACGCCGGCGACGACGCGGCCGCTGTGCGGGTCGGTGACGTCGCGATCCTCTCCACTGCCGACTTCTTCACGCCGGTCGTCGACGACGCGTACGACTGGGGCCGCATCGCCGCGGCCAACGCGTTGTCTGACATCTACGCGATGGGCGGTACTCCGATCATGGCGATCAACCTCGTCGGCTGGCCACGCGGAGTCCTGCCGATGGAACTGATGACCGAGCTTCTCCGCGGCGGCCTCGACGTCGCCCGGCAGGTCGCCTGCCCGGTCATCGGCGGACATACGATCGATGACCCTGAGCCCAAGTACGGGATGGCCGTTACCGGGGTCGCTGACCCCGATCGGCTGCTGCGCAACGATGCCGCCCAGGCCGGCCTTCCCCTGACGCTGACGAAGCCGATCGGCGTGGGGATCCTCAACAATATGCACAAGCAGACCGGCAGCGTGTCCGCGGCCGCCGTCGAGGTGATGACGACCCTGAACCGCGACGCTTCCGTCGCCGCCCTCGCCTCCGGCGCGCGCGCGGCGACCGACGTTACCGGGTTCGGATTGCTCGGACATCTCTACAAGATGTGTCGAGCCTCGGGCGTCGGCGCCCTCATCGAGCACGCGGTCGTTCCACTCATCGACGGCACGCGGGCGGCGCTCGAGGCCGGTTATGTCTCGGGCGGCACCCGCCGCAACCTCGATTGGGTCCGGTCTCACCTCGTCGCCGACGGCGTCACCGAGGACGACCTCCTGCTCCTTGCCGACGCCCAGACCTCGGGCGGTCTGCTGGTGGTCGGCGAGGTGCCGGGCTACCCGGTGGTCGGGCGCACCACGACGTCCGGAGTCATCGAGATCCGCTGAGCGCCGCCCATGGCGCTCAGCCCGCGGTCGTGATCGAGTCGTCGGTGATTCCTGCCGCCCGCCGTTCGGCGAGCCGCCGCTTCTGCGGCTCGACCGTGTAACGGGGGTCCTTGGCCGAGTGCAGGCCGGCCTCGAACACCCCGAATCTGGTGAACGCCGAGGCCGTCATCAACGCCAGACCGGAGGCGACCGCGACCGGCCGCGAGCGCCCGGCGAACAGCGACCCGACGCCGCCGGCGATCGCAAGCCGCTCGGCCCACTTCAACAGCTTCCCCGGTGTGCCGTGATGAAGCGGCTCGAGCAGGATCGGGTCCATCCGGCTCTCCATGTACTTCACGGCCGCGATATCGCCGATCACACCCAACCTGGCCAGCGTGCGGGCTGGACCTGTCTCGGCGGTCGGGGTGGTGACCATGGCGAGGCCGCCGGAGGCGAGCGACGCGGAGCTGATGAAGACGAACGGCAGGTCGCGGTGCGCGCCGTTCCACGTTGGCACAGCGGTGTCGGCGAGCAGCACGGCGGTGTAGCCGGCCAACGGCGGCCCGAACAGCGCCGCCTCCAGTCCGGCAGGTCCCTCGATGAGTCGCAGCAGCTTCCGCATCGGGCCGAGCGGCAGCCGCTCCCCCGTCATCCGATCGACCTCGTTCGCCACAGCCCCGCTGACGCCCAGACTGAACGCCGTCAGGATCCACGAGCCCACGCTCATCGGCGAGGTGACCTTGAACGTACGCAGCATGTTGTAGAACCGCGTCGGCTTCCCTAGGTCGGCGACCAACGCAGCGCCCGAGATCCCGACAGCCGCCATGGCACCAAGGCGAGCGTTGCGGCGCAACGTCTTGCGTCCGGTCAGCTGCGCACCGGCCGCGATCACAGCCGACCCGCCCGCGACACCCCCGACGAAGAGGTACAGCGCTACCGGCCATTCCCACGGCGGCGGCTTGACGATGTTGTGGCCGTAGTAGGAGCTGAATTCGATCGGCGGGACCATCGACTCCTCGTGGTTTCCGTTGCCACCGGACGTGTGGGCGCGATCGCGCTTGCGCACTCCCCCGCGCTTCTTGCGCGGCATCTGCGGCTGACGGACGCTGTCGTACTCGGAGGTGCTCATCGGCGGCCCTTGAGAAAAGAGAAGGCGGCTGCGGCGACCATGCCAGCCATGGCCATGCCCGCGCGCTTGTACATCGTCATCAGGTCCGCGGTGCACACTCGGGGATCCGGAGGCAGACCGTAGACCTCGGGCTCGTCGAGGAGCAGGAAGACCGAGCCGATCCCGCCGACGCCGTCGAACTCGTTCGCGCCATAGAGCCGGGCTTCGGTCATCCCCTGGGCGTGCAGCTCCGCAACTCGCTCACGAGCCTGACTGACCATGTCGTCGTGGTCGCCGAACTTGATCGAGGTGGTCGGGCAGGTCTGCGCGCATGCCGGCACCTCGTCGTCGAGCAGGCGGTCATAACAGAGCGTGCACTTCTGGGCCACACCGCGCTTCGGGACGTCGGGCTGCTCGCCCTTGCGCTGCCCCTCCCGGACAGTCGGCGCCGCCGTACCGTCGCCGCGCCGCTCTACGACGCCGAAGGGGCAGCCGCCGACGCAGGTCCCGCAGCCGTTGCACACGTCCGCTTGGACGACCACCGTGCCGAACTCCGTGCGGAACAGCGCGCCTGTGGGGCACACATCCAGGCAGCCGGCGTGCGTGCAGTGCTTGCACACGTCGGAGGCCATCAGCCAGCGGAACTCAGGGGTGTCCGGGATGTGCGCCTCGGTCGCAGTCTCGGCAGGCGGATCCTCGGCGACGCGGAGCGTCGGCATCCCGAGCTCGACGAGCGCACGCCCCGACGCCCTCGCCTCCGCGATCCGATCGGCGCCCTGCTCGATGAAGGCCACGTGCCGCCATGTCGAGGCCCCGAGCGCCTGGGTGTTGTCATACGACCACCCCGTCAGTTCCAGATCACCGTCCCTGGGGTTCTCGTTCCACTGTTTGCAGGCGACCTCGCACGCCTTGCACCCGATGCAGATGGAGGTGTCGGTGAAAAACCCCTTGCGATGCTGATGGGTGTGCCAGTCAACATCTGCGATCGGGTCGGTCGGCCCCGCAAGCTGGCCCATCAGTCCTCCTGTTCGGCGTGCGGCGTCAAGCGCACATTGTCGGTCTCGATGGTCACACCGGCCCGCTCCCGGTACTCGCGAACCAGCGTCAACAGGTCGGCACCCTGAGGACGACGGCCAGCGATCACGACGCAGGAACCGACCTTCGACTCCTGTATCTGGGTGTTCGGGTCGAGCGTGACGCCGATCAGGTCGTTCGCGGCATCCCCTTCGACGACCGCGTCACTACCCTGGCCCCAGTGGTACGGCAGACCCACCTGCTGTACCTCACGGCCGTTGATCGTCAACGTCTTGACCCGCTCCGTCACCAGCACCCGCGCCTCGATGGCAGCACGCGGCGAGATGATCGTGGCCCACCCGCCGTTCTCGAGGCCACGTTCGGCCGCCAACTGCGGCGAGACCTCGCAGAACATCTCTGGCTGCAGCTCGGCCAGATATGGCGACCACCGACTCATGCCCCCTGCCGTGTGATGCTCGGTGAGCCGGTAGGTCGTGAAGACGTAGGGGTACACGTCGGCACCGGGATCCCCGAAGCTCGGTGCGTCCAGGTTGTCCTCTCGAGCAAAGATCACCCGGGTCGGTGCCTGCTGCTGGGTGTAGAGCGCGTTGTCGACCGGGGACTCCTGTGCCTCGAAATGCGTCGGCAACGGACCGTCCACGAGTCCGCTCGGCGCGAACAGCCAACCCTTTCCGTCGGCCTGCATGACGAACGGGTCATCGCCGGCCAACGCCGCCGCGCCCCCGACGTCGGGATCCGGCCGGGCATGCGGAGCACGATCGACCGGGAAGTCGGGAACATCCGGACCGGCCCAGTGCCCGGCCGCTTCGTCCCACCACAAGTACTTCTTGCGCTCGCTCCACGGCTTGCCGTCCGGGTCCGCGGACGCGCGGTTGTAAAGAATCCGACGGTCGGCCGGCCAGACCCAGCCCCACTCGGACTGCGTGAGCCCCGGGCCACCGCCCGGCGTACGACGAGCGGCATGGTTGGTCGCGTCGGCGTACACGCCGGTGTAGATCCAGCACCCGCCCGCCGTCGTACCATCCGGCCTCATCTCGGTGTAGGCCGTCAGGTTCTTCCCCTTGTTCGGGCCGGCGACGTAGAAGCCGTTGATCTCCGAGAGGACGGCCTCGGGGTCCGGGTTGCCGTGCTCGTCGAGCGGGTAGTCCCAGGTCACGTCGAGCAGCGGTCGGTCGCGTTCGTCGTTGGAGTCGGCGAGCCGCTCCCGCACCTTCACGCCGAGCTCATAGAAGAAGTCCAGCTCACTCTGCGCCTGGCCCGGCGGCTGCACCGCCTGGTGGCGCCATTGCAGCATTCGCTGAGTCTGGGTGAACGAGCCCGCCTTCTCCACGTGGGTGGCGGCCGGCATGAAGAACACCTCCGTAGCGATGTCCTCGGTCCGCAGCTCGCCGGAGGCGATCTCCGGCCCCTCCTTCCACCACGTTGCGGACTCGATCATGTTCAGATCCCGCACCACCAGCCACTTCAGGTGCGACATGGCAAGCCGCTGCTGCCGGGCGTTCGCAGAACCGACCGCAGGGTTCTGACCCAGGACGAAGTACCCGTCGATCTTGTCGGCGAGCATGTCGACGCAGGTCTGATAGGTGCTGTGCGGGCCGTCCAGTCGGGGCAGGTAGTCGAAGCACCAGTCGTTCTCGGCGGTCGCCGCGTCACCAAAGTAGGCCTTGAGCAAACTGACCGCGTAGCTCTCGGCGTCGGCCCAGAAACCTTTCTGCTTCTTCGACGCGATGGACTCGACCCACTCGCCGAAGGTGTCGTGCCGTCCGACGGAGGGCATGGGCAGGTAACCAGGCAGCAGGTTGAACAGCGTCGGGATGTCGGTAGACCCTTGGATACTGGCATGGCCGCGGAGCGCCATAATGCCGCTTCCGGGGCGGCCCACGTTGCCCATCAGCAGCTGCAGGATGGCCGCGGCTCGGATGAACTGGGCTCCCTGCGTGTGCTGGGTCCAACCGGTCGCGTACCCGAAGCAGGTGGTGCGCTCGCGTCCCGAGTTCGAGGCGATCGAGTCGGCCAGGTAGTCGAACTCGGCGCGGCTGATGCCGCACATGCTCTCGACCATCTCCGGGGTGTAGCGGGCGTAGTGCCGCTTCAGGATCTGGAAGACCGAACGCGGGTGCTCCAGGGTGTCGTCACGCAGCACGTTCGCGTGCTCGAGCGGCGGCCCGCCGGAGCCGTGCTCATCTCCCGCTGCCCGCTCGGTCGCACTAGCGCCGCTCTCCGCCGACGCATCGGGACCGAGGATCTGATCTCCTCCAGCGGTCGCGTAGGCCCACGACGACCGGTCATAGGTACCGGTCTCCGGATCGAAGCCCGAGAACAGGCCGTCCAGGTCCTCGGAGTCCCGGTACTCGTCGTTGATGAGGGTAGCCGCGTTGGTGTAGGCGACGACGTACTCACGGAAGTACAGGTCGTTGGAGATCATGTGGTTGATCAGCGCGCCGAGGAGCACGATGTCGGACCCGGCGCGGATCGCGATGTGACGATCAGCGACGGCACCGGTGCGGGTGAAGCGCGGATCCACGTGGATCACCCGCGCACCGCGCGCCTTGGCCTCAGTCACCCATTGGAACCCTACGGGGTGGGCCTCCGCCATGTTGCCGCCCATGAGGACGATGCAGTCCGCGTTGGCCATGTCCTGCAAGGACTGGGTGGCGCCGCCGCGGCCGAACGAGGCTCCCAGACTGGGAACCGTGGCGGAGTGTCAAATACGCGCTTGGTTCTCGATCTGAATAGCGCCCGCTGCGGTGAACAGCTTCTTGATGAGGTAGTTCTCTTCGTTGTCCAAGGTGGCGCCTCCGAGGGAGGCGATGCCCATCGTGCGGCGCAGTTTGCGGCCCCGGTCGTCCAACTCCTGCCACCCGCGCCGCCGAGCCTCGATGAACCGGTCGGCGATCATCTCGATCGCCTCGTCACGATCCAGGTCGGTCCACTCGGTAGCGTAGGGGGCGCGGTACCGGATCGTGGTGGTGCGCAGAGGATTGTTGACCAGTTGCGCACTCGAGGAACCCTTGGGGCAGAGCCGACCACGCGAGATCGGCGAGTCAGGGTCCCCCTCGATCTGGATGACCTTCTCGTCCTTGACATAGACCTTCTGCCCGCATCCGACAGCGCAGAACGGACACACGCTCTGCACGACCCGATCGGCCGAGGCGTTGCGGGAACTCAGCGACTTTGTCTTTGCGGACTGCACCGCCGGTCCGCGGCCGAAGCGATCACCGGATCGAAACTGGCGCAGGACCGGCCATTCGAGTGGGCTCAAGGACGCCATGGAGCGACAGTAGCCGTTGACGGTCGCGGGTAGAAGGGCGTCCGTCCGGGTTTGTCGGCGCCGTCAATGCCGGTTGTGCGTCCGGCGACCGGAAGGAATTTCTCGCCCGGCTCCGGTGGACGCACGTCCACGCGTCCCGATCTCCTGGTCGCGGATCGCATACGTCACCGAGATGCCGCACAAGACTCCCAGCATCGTCCCCAGGGCCCGGCTCTCGATCAGATCGCGTACGCCGATCGGCGCGGCGAGCTCGGTCATCAGCATGATCATCGGGGTGAAGAAGCTCAGGGCAAGCGTGTAATTAGCCGCCATGAAGAGCTCCGCCGGGAAAAGCAGAACAACCACGCACACGGCAAGGGAGCGCGGCCCCAGGCCGGATGCCAGCAGCAAAGCAGTGATGCCCAGCCCCGCGATCGTGCCGACGATCCGGTGCACCCCGCGCCATACCCGGCCGCGCGGGTCGGTGGCAGCCAGAGTCACGGCCGCACCGGCGATCGCCCAGTTCACGTGATCCAAGCCGGCGACGGCCGCCACGCAGCCGGTTAACGTCACCGCGGTGGCGTACCTCACCGCATGCATCACTGCCGCGTGGCGAGAGCGAACTCGCTGCCCACGAAACGCTCGCGCCACCGCGCGCACCGTTACCGGGTTCGCATCACCGCTGAGGAGACCGATCCCGATAGCGATTACCGCCCCAAGCGCGGCGATGAGCCACCCCTGGACCGGACCGACAAGGACGGGCGGCACACCGGCAACCGCACCCAGCGCGAAGATTCCGTAGAACGGCCCCTCAGGGTGCAGCGCGAAGAAGTCCGCGACGAGCGATCCGACCACTGAAAATGCAGCGGCCGCAGCGATGACCGCAGGCACGCTCGCGTGCGCGGCGCTGAGCACGACACCGATAGCCGTACCGGACAGCAGAAGAACAGCCCCCTGGGATTGATGCAGAAGTCGCATCGCTCGCGAATCGGCCCGCCCATACATGCCGGCGAACGAGCCGAACACCGCAAAGATGATCAGACCCGGACGGTCCGTGAGGACCAGTGCCAGCCCAGGGAGCACCAGTCCCGCTGCTACCCGCACTGCATGCGCGCGGTCTCGATCGGAAACCATGAGCCACAGACGGATGGCACTCGTCATTGTTCACAAACCTTCTCGCAGTCCCGGAGTCGCGCCGATCGTGCCGTATGCCAGCTGCCCCGCGCCACCTGTTTGGCCGCGAACACAACCAGCGTTGTGAGCCAGACGTCCGGAGGCGGCGGCTTGAGCCACGCCATCTGATCCGGCGGGCAGCCGCATAGAGAGCTGCCCGCCGATCAGCTGAACCGAGTCTGGCCGGACATCGGTCCGAGGAGAATCGTCAAGTAGCCGGTTGCTCTCCATCTCGGCCCTTTCGCCCGTCCCAGGCCTGGCTCTCTACGCCGCCAGCAAGTCCGCCGTCGTCTCGTACACCACCTCGCTGCAGGGCGATCTGATCCATGCCGGCCTGCCGATACGCGTGCACGCGCTGTGCCCCGATGTGGTCGACACCGCGATGGTCCGGGCCCGGCAACACGATCCGGGTGCCGCCGTGCTGTTCTCCGGCCCCGCGCCGCTCACCCCTGAAGCCGTCGCTGAGGCCGGCCTCTCGCTCCTCGACGGTCGACAGGTCTTCCGCGTCGTGCCCCGATGGCGCGGCCTCGTGGCCCGCAGCGCCGGCCTGGCGCCATCGGTCGGTCTACTCGCCACCGCCAGCATGCGCCGCATCGGTGAGCGCCGCCAGACGCACGACGGATAGATCTTCTTGAAGCCCTCGGCACGCGACAGGTTCTGCTCGTCGGTGCCGACCGCAAGGTCTCGGTCTGGCGGGGACTGCTCCGTGCGCCGCCGAGTCGCCAGACCACGTGGACGGAGGTGCCGCCGTCTTCGCGCGTGCGTTATTCGATCCATGCCATTTCGATGCTCCTTCGACCCGAATCAGGTGTCGTCGGTGAACCACCCAGGAGTGGGCAGGTGCCCTATTGGTGCCCTACTGGCAGAAAATACAAAGTGACGTCCGGCAGAGTGGTGTACGGATCCCGGTGAGCGTGTCGCTGCTGAAGT
>CBIHPE010000150.1:0-9970 GCA_966212015.1 uncultured Frankiales bacterium
CCTTGATCGTGATGCCGCGCTCGCGCTCGATGTCCATCTTGTCGAGGTACTGCGCGCGCATCTGCCGTGCCTCGACGACGCCGGTCACCTCGAGCATGCGGTCAGCCAGGGTCGACTTGCCGTGGTCGATGTGGGCGATGATGCAGAAGTTCCGGATGAGCTCCTGCGGGGTGGTCGAAGGCACAGGCCAGTCTATCGGTGGACGGCCTCGCCCTGAGCCCAGACGCCGACGACGTCCCGCAGCGCTGCCGGGTCCTCGACGGGATTCGCGCGTACGGCCAGCAGGTCCGCATCTGCTCCCGGCGCGAGCACCCCCTTGCGGCCGCCCAGCCCGATCCCGTCGGCGGACGCCGACGTCATCGCCGCGAGGGCCCGCTCGCCACCCAGCACCGGGTGCGTGGCCTCGAGCGCCCAGGGCAGGACCCCGTGGGGCTTGCCCGGCGACAGCCCGGCGTCGGTGCCGTTGACGATCCGCGCCCGCTTCTCCGCCAGCCACTCCCAGTGCACGAGGGCCTGAGCCAACCTGGCGGCGATCGCGGGTGGTGGCGTGTTGCCAGGCAGCGCGCCGGCGGTGATGCTGAGCACCTTCCCCTCGTCCACGAGGCGCTCCAGCACGGCGTAGTCGGCGTCGACGCCCTCCTCGGTCGCGAAGCTCAGGTGCTCGAACGTGTCGAACCCGGCCTCGACGGCGTTCCGCACCCCGTCCGGTGCGTGCACGTGCGCGGCGGTGTGCATCCCGAGGCGGTGCGCCTCGTCGACGACCTGCCTGAGCTCCGCCGCGGTGAACTGGGGGTCGAACAGCGAGCTGCCGGGGGTGATGTTGCCGCCGCTGCACATCACCTTGACGACGGCGCAGCCCTTCTCGGCCCGCAGCTCGACCGCCCGCATCAGGTCCCGGAGATCGGCTGCCTCACCGCCCAGGAAGTAGCAGTGCCCGCCCGGCGTCGTGATCGGCGGTCCCGAGGCGATCACGGTCAGCGGCGTCTCGACCTGCATCGCCAGGAAGCTGCGGTCGCCGAGGTCGCGCACCGTCGTCACGCCGGCCGCGAGCGTCTTGCGCGCAGCCGCGTGCATCCGGACCAGCAGCTCCTCGTCATCGACACCCATCGTGCCGAGCACATCGGGGTTCTCGTCGAAGGCCAGGTGCACGTGGGCGTCGACCAGACCTGGCAGCAGCGTCACGTCACCGAGGTCGGTCGCGCCGGGGACCTCGCCCGTCTCCACGGCGCTGATCCGCCCGTCCTCGACCACGACGGTCGCCGCCCCGATCATCCGCCGACCGTCGAACACGCGGTCCGCCCTGAACGCCTGCCTCATCGCTGCCCCCATAACGCGCAGGCTGCCGTCCTCGCCGTCCCGGCACAACGGCCGGCTGTCCCGACCTGTCGGGATTGTTTCCCGACCGCCCGGGCCCCCTGGCTCCCCCGCCAGCTGGTCGCCCCGCGTCTCGGCCGGGTCAGCAGGGCTCACGTTTTCGGTCTGGGAGCGGCCTGGAGGCAGCGAGTCGTGGAAGGCGTGGGGCTCGTGGGTCCGCGTGACGCAGAAGCAGCGGAGTGGGCGGTGGTCGAGGCCAGCTGAGCGTGACGGTGACCGGCGGAGGCTCATCGTGCTGCTCTGGCGTCACAGCGGCGCGTGCTCTGACGCAACGGCAACAGCCTGGGGCCCACTCGACGCTCGTGAGCGTGGCCAACCCCGCGCCGAACCTCAGGCTGTTGCAGTGACGTCAGCCGGGCCGTGCAGAGGGGCGGCTCTGGGTGGCTGGTGTTCGTAGGGTGGGGCCATGCCTGATGAGGACCTCCGCGCCCGCGCCCTGCTCGACGCCCAGGACAAGGCGAAGCAGCTGTTCGCCGCTGTCGAGGAGCGCGGGCTGATCCAGCCGGGTCGCACCGAGCTGGAGGTGCAGCACGCGATCCGCGACCTCGCCGCGGAGCTGCTGGGCGTCGAGAAGCACTGGCACAAGCGGATCGTGCGGGCCGGCGACAACACCCTCGAGCCCTACGACGAGAACCCTGAGGACCGCACGATCGCTGAGGACGACATCGTGTTCCTCGACTTCGGGCCCGTGTTCGAGGAGTGGGAGGCCGACTTCGGCCGGACGTACGTCCTCGGCGACGACCCGGTGAAGCACCAGCTGCGCGACGACCTGGCCGTCGTGTTCGACGCGGGCAAGGCCTTCTTCCAGCAGCGCCCGGACATCACCGGCGAGCAGCTCTACGCCCACGTCGTCGAGCTGTCGCGGCAGCGCGGCTGGGACTTCGGCAACTACCACTGCGGCCACGTGGTCGGGGAGTTCCCGCACGTCACGCCGGACGAGGAGCGCACCCACAACCTGCTCCGCGAGGGCAGCGACAAGCCGATGCGCCGTCCTGACCAGGAGGGCAAGGTCACGCACTGGATCCTCGAGGTCCACCTCGTCGACCGGGAGCGCCGCATCGGCGGCTTCTACGAGGAGCTGCTGACCGTCTAGGCCAACCGGGTCACCTCGACGGTCACGCCGAGGGACTGCAGGCCACCCCCGGCGTACACGCCCTTGAGCGGCGGCAGGTCGGTGTAGTCGCGCCCCCGTGCGACCACGCCGTGCCGCTCGCCGGCGGGGATGCCGTTGGTCGGGTCGAAGCCCCACCACTCACCGAGCCAGACCTCGACCCAGGCGTGTGACTCCCCCGCGACCTGCTCGCCGACCACCGGCTCCTTGCGCGGGTGCAGGTAGCCGCTGACGTAGCGCGCAGGGATGCCTGCCTCGCGCAGCAGCGACAGGGTCACGTGCGCGATGTCCTGGCAGACGCCCTTCTTGAGCTTCCACGCATCCGTCGCGGACGTCGCGACACCGGTCGAGCCGGGCACGTAGGCGACGTGCTCGCGCACCAGCGCCGACAGCGCGAGGACGACCTCGCGCGGGGAGCCCTTCACCCCGCGCACCACGGCGCGCAGGTCGTCGTCGGGCTCGGTGCGCGGTGACGGCCGCATCAGCTCGACGTGGGCGTCGGCGCTCGCCTCCAGCTCCTCCCACGTCGCGTCCCCGGGCTCGGCGGCCGCGACGGTGTCGACGACGGAGGTGCACGTCACCTGCAGCTCGTCGTGCGGGACGTGCACGTCGAACGCCGTCACCTGGGTGCCCCAGTAGTCCCAGTAGCGCTGCTGCAGCACCTCGGGCTGCGTGGTGACCTCGCTCGACAGCGCCAGCTGGCGCAGGTCGGTCTGCGGGACCAGCCGGGCCTCGTTGTACGAGGACAGCACCTCGGTGTCGTACCGGTAGCCGGTCTTGTGCCGGATCTGGAGCCTCACGACTCGGCCGTCCACGCGAGGGCCGCGGTGTGGTGGAAGTAGCGACCGGCGACGGCCGAGCCGACATCGGCGCAGGTGCGCTGCAACATGTCGAGCAGCGCGGGGAGCTCGTGCAGCAGGTCGGACGAGACCCGGAACTCGAGGTCGGTGCGGGCCCGGCCGAGCAGCCGGCGGGCCATGTCCTCGGTGCCGACGCGGCCGGCCGTCGGGTCGAGCTCGACGAGGCAGGCCTCGGCCTGGACGAGGGCGGCGTAGACCGACCGCGGGAACAGCCGGTCGAGCACGAGGAACTCGACGACCTTCTCCGGCTCGACAGCCGACCGGTACGTCCGCAGGTACGCCTCGTGCGCGGAGCAGCTCTTCAGCAGGCCGATCCAGCCGGACGACGCACCGCGCTGCTGGCCGCGGGCCCAGAGCAGCCGGGCCGTCATGTCGACGCGCTCGAGGGAGCGGCCGAGGACGAGGAACCGCCAGCCGTCGTCGCGCGGCATCGTGCCGTCGAGCAGCCCGCCGATGAAGGCGGCCCGCTCACGGACGTACCGGAAGAAGCCGCCAGGGCCGTGCCGCTCGGCCGCGGCCTGCTGAGCAGGGAGCGCGTGGTAGGTCGCGTTGAGCGCCTCCCACAGCTCGGAGCTCAGGGCCTCGCGCACCCCGCGCGCGTTCTCGCGCGCCGCCGACAGCGCGCCGACGATCGAGGAGGTGTCGCCGCGGTTGAAGGCGAGCGTCGCCGTCGTCCGCCGCGCGTCGAGCGGGCCCTCCGGCAGCGGCACTCCCATGACGGAGAGGACGTCGCGGCAGGCCGTGTGCTCGTCGACCCAAGGGTCCTCGATGAGGGTGTGCACGTGCACGTCGAGCAGGCGGCTGGTGTCCTCGGCCCGCTCGACGTAGCGGCCGATCCAGTAGAGCGACTCCGCGACCCGGCTCAGCACGACGCCCGCCCCTGCTGCTGCTGTTGCTGCTGGTCCTGCCACGGACCGCGGTCGAGCAGGTGCTCGCCGGGCGCGGCCGGCCGGAGCACGGGCTCCTCCGGGTCGCCCTCGGCCGGGCCCTCGTCACCGGCGAGGACCCAGGTGTCCTTCGAGCCGCCGCCCTGCGAGCTGTTCACGACGAGCGACCCCTCGGGCAGCGCGACCCGGGTGAGACCTCCCGGCACGACCCACACCTCGTTGCCGTCGTTCACGGCGAAGGGGCGCAGGTCGACGTGCCGCGGTGCCAGCCGGTCGCCGACGGAGGTCGGGCTGGTCGAGATCTGCACGACCCGCTGCGCGATCCACGCCCGAGGGTCCTTGAGGATCGCGAGCGACAGCTCGTGCAGGTCCTCGTCGCTCGCCTGCGGGCCGATGACCAGACCCTTGCCGCCGGAGCCGTCGACGGGCTTCAGCACCAGCTCGTCGAGGTGGTCGAGCACCCAGGCCCGCTCGTCGAGGTCGTCGAGCCGGTGCGTGTCGACGTTGTGCAGGACCGGCTCCTCCCCGAGGTAGTAGCGGATCAGGTCAGGCACGTAGGTGTAGATGAGCTTGTCGTCGGCCACGCCGTTCCCGACGGCATTGGCGATCGTGACGGTGCCCGCGCGTGCGGCGTTGAGGATGCCGGGGCAGCCGACCATCGAGTCCGGCCGGAAGTGGAGCGGGTCCAGGAAGTCGTCGTCGATGCGGCGGTAGACGACGTCCACGCGCTGCTCCCCCGCCGTCGTGCGCATCCAGACGACGCCGTCGCGACAGGTGAGGTCGCGACCCTCGACGAGCTCGACGCCCATCAGCCGAGCCAGGAGCGAGTGCTCGAAGTAGGCGGAGTTGAAGACGCCCGGGGTGAGGACGACCACGGTCGGGTCGCTCACGCCGTGGGGCGCTGCGGCCCGCAGCGCGTTGAGCAGCCTCGACGGGTAGTCGCTCACCGGCCGGACGCGGTGGGTCGCGAACAGCTCCGGGAAGACCCGCGCCATGGCGCGGCGGTTCTCCACGACGTACGAGATCCCGGACGGCGTGCGCAGGTTGTCCTCGAGGACCCGGAACCTGCCCTCCTCGTCGCGGATCAGGTCGACGCCGGAGACGTGGACGCGCACCCCGTTGGGCGGGGTGACCCCGTGCGCCGGGCGGCAGTGCGCGCTGCTCGACACGACGACGCGGCGCGGGACGATGCCGTCCTTGATGGCCAGCTGCTCGCCGTAGACGTCGGCGAGGAACGCCTCGAGAGCCTTCACCCGCTGCTGGACGCCCTTCTCGACGCTGACCCACTCGTCGTGGGTCACGACCCGCGGCACGAGGTCCAGCGGGAAGGTCCGCTCCTCGCCCGAGAGGCTGAACGTGATGCCCTGGTCGCGGAACGCGCGGGTCAGCGCGGTGCTGCGGCTGGTCAGCTCCTCGGCCGACATCTCCTGCAGGGCGGCGTGCAGCGGGCCGCACTCCGGGTGCGGCTGCCCGTCGCGACCGAAGACCTCGTCCCAGGCAGCACCCAGGGCGTAGCCGTCGAAGAGGTCTCCCACCGGCTCGAACCTAGGCAGGGCTTGTGTCAGGCGTGTTGCTCGGCCGTGAACTCGTTTGCATCCTCGTCACCTCCGCGTCGACCCTGCGTTGCATGCGCCCGACCTGGGAGTCCTTGCCCCTTTCGGTGAAGGACGCCGTGGAGAGCATCCTCGGTTTCCCGGTCGCTCGCGCGGAATCGCAACGTGGAGGCTTCTCGCCGGGAGTCGCCGCCCGCGTGTGGGGCCCGGCCGGCGAACCCGCCTTCGTGAAGGCCGTGTCCGCCGAGGTCAACCCGCACACGCCCGGCCTGCACCGCGACGAGGCCCGGTTCGCGGCCCTGCTCCCCGCCGGCCACCCGTCGCCGCGGCTGCTCGGCTCCTGGGATGCAGAACCCTGGGTGGCCCTCGTCTTCGAGCAGGTGACGGGCCACGAGCCCGGCCGGCCGTGGACCGCGGCGGACCTCTCCGCCGCCATCGCCGCCATCGACGCGCAGGCCCTCGTCCGCGCCGACCCCGCTCTCCCGACGGTGTGGGACACCCACCAGGACGTGCTCCGGGGCTGGCGCGAGCTGGCCGAGGACGGGACCCCGCTCACGCCCTGGGAGGCGCGGCACCTCGACGCGCTCGTCGAGATCGAGGCCGGGTGGCGCCAGCACGGCGAGGGTGACGCCTGGCTGCACCTCGACGCCCGCGGCGACAACATGGTGGTCCGCCCCGACGGGACCGCCGTCCTCGTCGACTGGCCGTGGTCCTGCGCGGGGGCCGCCGTCTTCGACGCGATCGGGTTCATCCCCAACGCCGTCCACGGCGGCGCCGCAGCCGGACCCGTCGGGCCGGCCTGCGAGGCGCTGCTGCAGCGGTTCGCCTCCGGCCGCGCGGCTCCGCCCGAGCAGGTGACGGCGCTCGTGACGACGTTCGCGGGGATGATGGCCCACCGGCACCGCCAGCCGCCGCCTCCCGGCCTGCCGACCGTCCGCCAGTTCCAGCGGGACCAGGGCAAGATCTGCCTGGCCTGGCTCCGCCACCGCACCGGCTGGGGCTGATCCGTGCGCCCCTGAGCGCGATTCCTGAGCGCGGGACGCGCACGGATCGGGGGTCGGCACGATGCGTGCGCCCCTGAGCGCGATTCCTGAGCGCGGGACGCGCACACATCCTGCACGGCGCGGACCTCCCACGTGGACGGGAGCGCGGATCCCGCACCGTCACCCCCGGCCGGGACCTCTGCTAACCTGGATCGACCGCGTGCGGGCTGTCCCTGCATGCCCACGGACCAAAGAGGAACCTTCAGCAGTGGCGAACATCAAGAGCCAGATCAAGCGCATCAAGACCAACGAGAAGGCGCGCCTGCGCAACAAGTCGGTCAAGAGCTCGCTCAAGACGGCCGTCCGCAAGTTCCGCGAGGCCGCTGACGCCGGCGACGCCGCCGCTGCCCAGACCGCCCTGCGCGACGCGAGCCGCCAGCTCGACAAGGCCGTCTCCAAGGGCGTCATCCACGCCAACCAGGCCGCCAACCGCAAGTCCGGCATGGCCTCGCACCTCGCCAAGGTCGGCAGCAAGTAAGCCACCCGCAGCACCGCTGAAGGCGCCGCTCCCGTCAGGGAGGCGGCGCCTTTTGCGTGCTCAGAAGACGTTGGGTACGTCGACGGGGACCAGGGCCAGGTCCACCGCGGCCACCACGATGCCGGTTGCCAGGCCCGGCTCGTACCCCACGAGCTGCGCACCCTGCTTGTAGACCAGGACAGCGCGCTGCGGCGCCTCCGACCCGTGCGTGAGGTCGACCAGACCGCTGCGCAGCGCCCCCGCCTGCTCGTCCGGTGTCAGCAGCACCGCCGCGAGCACCGGTGCGCGGACCTCCACGACCTCGCCCTCGACCACCTCGACCAGCGCGAACGGGACCTCCGCTCCTGCCTCGGTCCGCTCCTTCGCCGCCCACAGCAGCGCCCAGAGCGCGTCGCTCCCGACGTCGTTCGGGTCCGGCTCCGGCTCCGGCTCCGGCTGCGGATGCGCCGGGATGATCCGCACGCTGACCTCGGGCTCGGGCTCGAGGAGACGGACGACGACGGGCTCCGGCTCCGGCTCGACCACGCGGACCGCAACCGGCTCCGGGTCGGCGTCGAGAAGGGCGGGCGGCGGGCGGTGCTCTGCCGACGCAGGGGTGACGAGCACCGGAGGGAGATCGGCCTGCAGGACGTCGAGCGACGGGGCGACGAGCAGTCCGTGGGCGAGCCCGTCCTCGTACCCCTCCAGCTCGCTGCCCTCGCGCACGAGCACGGCGCGGGTCGGAGCCGCAGCCCTGACCCCCTCGCGCAGGGCGTCCGCGAGCTCCGTCGCGGTGAGCGGGCCGGCGGGGGGTGCGACCCGTTGGACGCCCTCGTCGGTCTCCAGCAGCGCGAAGGGCGGCGGGACGTCGTCGGCCTCCCTGCTGCCCCGCTCGAGCAGCGCCCAGAGCGCCTGCGAGCCGGGGCGCGGGACGGCGACCGCGTGCGCCCGCCTCGGGAGCAGCCCCGTGATCACGTCGTGCGCCTTGACGACGAAGGCCACCGCGATCGGAAGGACGAGGATGCTCCACGCGCTCGCGAGGTCGGCGAGGGCGAGCAGGAAGCCGAGAGCCGCCATCCCCTCACCGAGGGCCGCGCGCTGCCAGGCGTTGGGGTGGATGTTCTTGAGCTGCAGCAGCCGCGGGTAGAGCGGCTCGCTCACCGCCCACCACCCCCGCGGGCAGCGACGACCGCGAGGAGCGCGCGCTCGACGGCGTAGCCCGGGTCGGTGCCGGCGCCCTTGACCTCGCCGTCGGCCTTGGCGACCGCCTGCAGGGCGGAGGACAGTCCCTCGGGCCGCCAGGCGCGAGCCTGCCGCTGGGTCTTCTCGACCTTCCACGGAGGCATGCCGAGCTGACCGGCCAGGACGTGCGCTGGCTGGCGGCCGGCGGACGCGACCAGCGCGACGGAGCGCAGGGTGCTCGCGAGCGAGCTGGTGACGAGGACCGGCGCGAGGCCGGTCGCCTGGCCCCAGCGGGCGAGCTCGAGCGCACCCGCGAGGTCACCGTCGACAGCCTTGTCGGCGATCGCGAAGCCGGAGGCCTCGGCCCGGCCGCGGTAGTAGCGGCCGACGACCTCTTCGGTGATCGGTCCCTCGGTGTCGGACAGCAGCTGCGACGCCGCCGCCGCCAGCTCGCGCAGGTCGTTGCCGACCGCGTCGAGCAGAGCCGTCACGGCTTCCTCGGCGACCTGGCGCTTGTCGGCGCGCAGCTCGCCCCGCACGAAGTCCTTGCGCTCGCTGACCTTGGCGACCTTGGGGCACTCGACCTTCCGGGCACCTGCGCCGAGCAGCGACGTGACGGTGGCCTTGCCCTTCGCCCCGCCCGCGTGCTGGACGACGAGCAGGATCTCGGGGACGGGGTCGGCGGCGTAGCCGAGGACCTCCGCCGCGACCTCCTTCGCCAGGTCCTGCGCGGACCGCAGGACGATGACCTTCTCGTCCCCGAACAGCGACGGGCTCAGCGCTTCGGTCAGGTCGCCGGGCTGCAGCGCGGCGCACTCGAGGTCGACCGTCTCGACCGCCGGGTTGGCCTCGCGGGCCGCCTTCACAACCGCCGAGACCGCGCGCGAGACGAGGAACTCCTCGTCGCCGACGACGAGCGTCAACGGCACGAGCAGGTCAGGAGCAGGCACCCGACCATCCTTCCACGGCGGCGACCGGGCACGTGGCGCGCGAGGCCGTGTGGGGACGGCCGGCACGTCGCACAGGGTCATGGCTGACGCGGGCGCCGACCAGCGCAGGTCCGCCGGCGCGACGGACGGGCCCACCAGGTCGGGAACCGTCGGCGGCGGCACGCCGTCTCCCCCTCGACCGACCGACCCGATGCGGCCGTGCCGGAGGGTGACGGCCACGTCGCCGTCGCGGTCGCTGCGGTAGACCCGTGCCCCGTCGTCCTCGATGCGCTTCAGGGTCTGGGCGGCCGGGTGGCCGTAGGGGTTGCCGGCACCGACGGGGGTGAGAGCGACATGGGCGTGGACCGCGTCGAGGAAGTCGGGGTCCTGCTTGCGGGACCCGTGGTGCGGGACCTTCAGCACGTCGGCGTGCAGGTCGACCCCGCGGGCCAGCAGCTCGCGCTGCGCGTCGCCCTCGAGGTCGCCGGAGAACAGCACCGACACCCCGTGCGTCACCAGCCTGAGGACGATGGAGCTGTTGTTGGGGTCGGAGTCGGTGCCGTGCCGGGCGGTG
>CBIHPE010000151.1:0-9907 GCA_966212015.1 uncultured Frankiales bacterium
CCTGGAGCACGTGCTCCAGGGCGTCCATGACCACGAGGCCGCGACCATCACGGCGTCGCTGCGGTCCTACGCCAGCTCGCTCGCCGACTTCCTGCAAGCCACCAAGTCCCTGCAGCTCGCCGTGCCGGGACTCCGGGTCACCACCTCATGAGCGCATCACCTGGGGGACAGATGTCCGCTTCGACGACCCGCCGTCTCATCACCCGCCGCCGGGCGGTGCTGACGACCTTCCTCGGGCTCGCGCTCCTGCTCGTCGCGCGCAGCGCGCCGAGCCAGGCGGCCGACCCGACGGCGACGGCCATCGAGCAGGGCCTGCAGTCGTTCGCGACGGCCACCTCCGGGTTCGCCACCCCGCAGGCGTCCGACTCGCCGGACCACCTGTCGTACCTCGGGAGCAAGGTCCCGCTCTCCGGGCTCAACCCGCTGTCCGGCAGCGGCCTGTCCGTCAACAACCTGCTGCAGCAGGCGCTCGACGCCAGCGGCAGCGCTCTCGACAGCCCGAGCTCGCTCGCCACCGCGCTCAACAGCCGCGACACGACGCTGGCCAACGGCGTCCACGTCACCCTCGGCTGCGGTGACGGGACCGCGGGCTGCGGTCACCCCGTCACGATCACGGCCGGGGGCGGCGGCTACGACATCACGATCCCGCTCTCGGCGACGCGCACAGCGGCCGTGCCGCTCTCGCTGTCCGCGGACGCAGCGGACCTCAACGGCGGCCAGGTCTCGGTCGCGCTGGGGCTGACGAGCACCCTCAGCGCGCACTTCGACCCGACCAACGCCGACGCCGCCCAGCGCTTCGCGCTCACGACGCCGCCGGCCCTGCACCTCACCGCCGCGCTGAGCACACCGGTGGCGCTCTCGTTCCCCGTCGACCTCGGCTTCACCAAGATCACCGTGTCGTCGCCCGCCAGCTCCACCCCCGTCGCGACGCTCGGGCTCGACGTCACCTTCGCCAGCCCGCACCCGGCCGGGACCGCCCAGGCGGGGAGCATCACCGAGTACGACCTGCAGAACACTGCCCTGCCGGACTACGTGACCGTCGCCCGCTCCGGCAGCGTGAGCGCGACGCTCGGGCTCGACAGCGACCTGACGGCAGCCAGCCCCGACACGTCGATCACGGTCAGCGACAGCAGCCTGGCGAACGGGTTCCAGCCGCAGTTCAGCGCGACGGGAACCGGAGCGGGCGCCACGGGCAGCTCGCTCACGACCGCGCTCGGCTCGCTCAACCTCGCCGACTTCACGCACGTGAGCCCGACGCAGGTGCTCGCCGGCCTCGGCCAGCTCGCCGCCTCCGTGCAGTCGCTGCAGACCGCGGCCGACATCCACCTGCCGATGCTGCAGAACGGCGTCAGCAGCACCCTGAAGCTGGTCGACGACCTGGTCGCCGCGGTGGCGCAGCAGACCGTCGTCTGCGGCAGCGTCGACGGCAGCACGCCGTCCGGCCCGCTTTACGGGCTCGCTGCGGACACCCCCATCTACTGCGTGGCGACCACGACCGACACGGTCAACGCGGGCTCGGTGTCGTGGTCGGCCGTCGGAGGCACCGCCGACCCCGTGTCCGGCACCACCGACGACCACACGATCGGCGTCGCGCCGACCGCGCGGGCGCAGTTCAAGGTCCACACCACCGGCATCCCGCCCGTCATCACCGCCAGCTACACGACGGGCTCCCCGGCGGTCACCAAGGGCGTGAGCCAGCCGGTGCCCACGGCCCAGGACCTGCTGAACCTCATCACGGCGAACGCCGGGTTCTCGAAGACGGCGATCGGGAGCCACCTGCCGACGGGCGTGAAGTACGACCCGGCGACGCACACCCTGGTCTTCCACCTGCTCAAGACCCTCGGCTCCCCGACCGTGTCGCACGGGCGCGTGGACTTCGGTGACCGCCTGAAGAGCTCGACCGGCCTGTTCGGCGTGAGCTCGGCCGTCGACGGCAACGGCGACCCGACGTCGACGGTCGACCTGTCCACGAGCCAGCCCGTCCTCGACCTGAGCTTCGGCGTGATCCTGGTCAGCGACATCAACGACATCACGCCGCACTCCTCCCCGGCGAGCTTCCTCGACCGGTTCTTCGTGCAGTTCGACCCGAGCCAGCCCGTGCTGTCGATCGACGACGTGACGGCCACCGTCGCGACGCACCTGGTGGGTCAGATCGGCCCGGTGCAGGTCACTGCCGAGCCGCCGGCGAGCGGCACCAACTTCAGCCTGACGAAGCACACCCCGACCGCTCCGATCCTCAAGCTCGACCTCATCGACCACCCCTCAGGAGGGGGTTCTGATCCTGCGGAGCCGATGAGCTTCACCGTGGGCAGCTCCACGGTCGACCACGCGCTGCCCATCGGCGTGCTGCTTCCGCACCTGTCCAAGCACGTGTCGCTCACCCCCAACTTCACCGTGTCGGGCGGGGTCGACGTCAGCGCCAAGATCGGCGCGACCCCGCTCGGGTCGGGGAAGGTGACCTTCAACTGGCCCGTCGACTCGATGACCGAGCTCACCAGCGCGAGCGCCTTCACCGCGTCCGGTGACACCGACTTCAACAGCTCGCTCTCGAAGTTCTGGGAGATGGCGAAGGACAACCCGCAGGCCCTCCTGCAGCTCATCCTCGACCAGCTCTCCGACCTGGCCGCGAAGGAGGCGACCGCCCAGGACGGCGGCGGCCTGCTCGACACACAGCTGCCGCTGGTGGGCGTCACGCCGCGGCAGACCCTCAAGCAGTTCCAGCGGCTCAAGGAGGCCGTCGACGAGATCAAGGGCGGCGCTCCCGCAGCGAACGTCCAGTGCGTCGACACCAGCGCCGGCAACGGCCCGGTCGACAGCGCGCCCGCGGGCCACGTCATCGGCTGCTACGCCGAGGAGACCGAAGCCGGCAGCTCCGCGTCCTGGAGCGCGTTCACCAAGGCGACGCCGATCACGGGCACCAACGCCACCGACGCCGCGTCCGTCGGCCACAACGTGGCCCAGGCCCACTGGTTCACCTTCACCGTCCCGAGCGGTGTGACGGGTCTCGCGACCGTCGCCAACCCGAGTGGCTTCCGCGTGCACGTCGACTTCGACAACACCGCGGGCCACCACACGTCCGACGCGCCGGCGCTGTCCTCGCCTCCGACGCTGCAGTCCCTCGTGAGCGCGCTCACGAGCAAGCTGGGCCTGCCGGCCGACGCCCTGGTCGCGACCATCGCCGACCTGAAGAAGCCCGGCTCCTCCACCCCGGTCAAGACCCTCAAGCTCGCGCTCGCCTACGACGTCTGCACCGCCGGCAACACCTACCTGCCGGCCTGCCCCTCGGCCGGTCCCGGCAACACCATCCCCGAGCTCAAGGTGCCCGTCTCGCAGAACCTCGCGAGCCTCGGCGTCCCGATCTCGACGCAGGGCCTGATCAAGGTCGAGATCAACGGCCACGCGCAGCTCGACCTGGGCTTCCCGCTGGACGTCACCAACACGCTGCCGGCCCCCGAGGTGCTTGGCACCAGCGGCGCCAGCATCCAGGCCGCCGTCAACAGCGCGCAGCCGCTGGGCTTCACCGCGAGCCTCGGCCCGCTGTCCCTGCAGATCGGCAAGACCGCGCCCGCGCCGGACGGCACGGCGGGCGGTGGTACGGGGACGCTGATCCTCGGCGGCAAGGTGTCGCTCGCCCGTTCCTCCGCGCAGCCCGACCAGGGCTACACCGTCTCCGACTTCGTCGGCAACCTCAGCGGCAGCTTCGGCAACGCCACCGACGGTGTTCACGGCGAGCAGAGCTGCGGTGACTTCGACAAGGACTACACCGACGACGCGACCGACCCCGACCCGACGCCGAAGCACGCCCTGAAGGGCGTCGTCTGCGCCAACTTCTCCCTGGGCCTGAACAACACCTACCTGGGCCAGCTGGGCCTCGAGTGGACGTCCTTCGACGCTGCACCGACGCTCTACTACCCGGACGACCTGCCGGCCAAGCTCGCCGCCGCCGTCTTCGACCCCGACTTCCTCTTCAAGGCGCTCCCCGGCCTGCTCGCCCAGCTCCAGCAGACGCTGGCCAACGCCAACGGCAACGTGAAGCTGCCGGTCGTCGGCGACGCGCTCGACGCCGGCGCCAACGTCGTCGGCAGCCTCAACGACAACCTGGTCACGCCCTTCGTCAACGGCATCGACACGCTGCTGGCAGGCAAGGACAGCCCGAAGGCGATCCACGACAACGTCCAGCAGATCGTCTTCGACCAGCTCAACGGCGCCCACCTGATGCTGGACACCAACGGCGTCGGCGGCGTGACCAAGGACGACGTGAAGTTCACGATCACCTGCCGCACCGGCGCGACCGTCGTGGGCAACTGCAACGGCAGCACGGCGACGGGCGACCTCGCCTACATCGACGACGCCTCGTTCGACTTCCAGATCGGGCAGGGCCTCGGTGACGACCCGACGACCAACATCAAGGCATGTGAGGGCGACAGCCCCGCCTCGTCCTGCGCGACGCCGACCAACCTGCCGTTCGACATCGGCCTCGACGGCCTGCCGCTGCGCGTCAGCGGCGCCCTCTCGCCGCACGTCGGCTGGCGGATGCGGCTGAACTTCGGCATGAGCCGCAACGACGGCCCCTACCTCGTCGTCAACCACAGCAACGACGACCTGAAGGTCGGCGCCGGCGTCGGGCTCGGTGACGCCGCAGGGTCCTGCAACGCCGCTGACCAGGCCTTCCTCGGCGGCAGCAGCCCCGACGCCGAGTTCGCCAAGTACGCCGGTCACAACCGCTGCCTGCAGGGCACCCTCGGGTTCCTCCAGGTCAACGTGCACGACGCCGACGGCTCCGACAGCGCCAAGCACAAGCGGACCGGCATCGACCTGACCGCAGGCGTCAAGCTCACCTCGAGCGCCGGCGGCTCCGACAGCAAGCTCACGCTGGCCAACATCACCAGCATCGGCGCGTCCTTCGACATCGAGGCGTCGGCCCAGGTCAACGTGTTCGTCCGCGCGGGCATCACCGGCGCGGGCCCGGGCTTCCCGAGCGTCGGCGGCACGTTCCACGTCGGGTTCGCCTGGGGGTCGGGCTCCAGCCTGAGCGACCGCAGCTTCGGCACCACACCGCCCGAGTTCGACAACCTCTACATCGACGTCGGCGCGGTCCTCAAGAACTTCCTGCAGCCGGTCCTGTCGCAGGTCCAGAGCGTCACGTCGCCGCTCAAGCCGATCATCGACACGCTGCAGGCGCCGATCCCGGTCGTCTCGCAGCTCGCCGAGCTCGTCGGCCAGCCGCCGGTGACCCTCATCGACCTGGCCGAGGCCGCCAGCGGCTCCGACCTGTCCGTCATCAAGTCGATCATCGACCTGATCCAGTTCATCAACGGGTTCAACTTCGACGCCGGTGGCGGCCTCATCCCGCTCGGCCCTGGTGGCGGCTCGTTCAAGCTCGACCCGACCAAGGTCGACTCACCGCAGCCCAGCGACGCGGCCAGCAAGAGCATCGTGATGCCGGGGTTCAACGCCGCAGACTTCAGCAGCTCCGTCAGCGGCGCCAACAACGCGCCGGCCGACCCGCCGACCGACGGCCGGCCGTCGACCTTCGGCGGCCCGGGTCTCGACATCCCGTGGATCAAGGACCCGTCGAAGATCTTCAACCTGCTGATGGGCAAGGACATCACGCTGGTCGACTACCAGTTCGGTGGCCTGCACGCGCAGGCGAGCTTCTCCTACACCTTCGGCCCGTTCCTCGTCGGTCCTGTGCCGGTCTCGATCGTCATCGGCGGCTCGGTGGGCATCAACGGCCACCTCGGCATCGGCTACGACACCACCGGTCTGCGTGAGGTCATCGACGGCGGCAGCGCCGACAAGCTGCTCGACGGCCTGTTCTTCGACACCTACGACTCCAGCGGGCACGAGGCCCCCGTGGTGCAGCTCATCGGCACCGTCACAGCAGGAGCAGAGGTCGACCTGGTCATCGTGAAGGCCGGCATCGAAGCGGGGCTCCAGCTGACCGTCAACTTCTTCTGGGACGACCCGACCCCGGACGGCAAGATGGGGCTGAAGGACATCGCCGGGCGGCTCGACAACCCGATCTGCCTGTTCAAGGTGAGCGGCTCGCTCGACGCCTTCATCAAGGCGTTCGTCGAGATCGACCTGTTCTTCTTCAGCGACCGGTTCGAGTTCACGATCCTGCAGCTCCACCTGCTCGACTTCAGCGCCTCGTGCAGTCCACCGAGCCCTGAGCCAGCCACGCTCGACGGCACCGTGCTGAAGGTCAACATCGGCCCACGGGCGTCGCTGCGGCACTTCCACTACGACGCCGCGAAGGTGAACGACGCCAACGACGACCAGAACAAGGAGGACGTGGTCGTCCGCGCCCTGCCGAGCTCCTCGAAGCACCTGGTGTCGGTCGCGATGTTCGGCTTCTACAAGGAGTACGGCGACAGCTCGCACCCGATCAGCGAGGTGCAGGCCGACGGTGGCATCGGCAACGACAAGATCACGTTCGCGCCCGGTTCCCGCGTCGACGGCACGATCGCAGACCCGCAGCCGGGTGACCCGGGACACCTGCGCCCGTGCACGGCCGCGAACCCCTGCAACGACGTGCCCTTCACCCGCAAGGCCGTGGTCTGGGGCGGTGGCGGTGACGACGTCATCGTCGGCGGCGACGCCGGCGACGACCTCAACGGCGACGGCGGTGCCAACGCCGACCCGGCCGGCAGCGACAAGATCTCCGGTGGGGCGGGCAACGACACCATCCAGGGCGGCCCGGCCGGCACCGACAACCTCAACGGCGACACCGGCAGCGACCACATCTACGGCGGCACCTGGAACGGCACGACCTTCACCTCCGGTGCCGGTCCCGTCGTGATCGAGGGCGGCCCGGGTGGCGACTTCCTGTACGGGTCGAACGCCGGGGACAACATCGACGGCGGCCCCGGGCTCGACCCGTCCGCCGCTGACCCGATGCACCCGGGCCAGACCTTCGGGACGACGCAGCCCTCGGCCATCGACGGCAACGACGTCATCGTCGGCAGCAAGGGCACGGACAGCCTCACCGGCGGTCCGGGCGACGACACCATCTCCGGTGACGAGGACCTGTCCTCCGACAGCGGTTGCACCGCCCACGGCGCGGCGCCGGACAACACCGACGCTGCGCACCACCAGACCAGCAACGACGACGTGATCGACGCCGGTGCCGGCAACGACCACGTCTGGGGCGGCAGCGGCCACGACGCCGTGAAGGGCGGCGACGGCAGCAACTTCCTCTGCGGCAACGACGGCGACGACACCATGGAGGGCAACGCGGCGAACGCCTCGACGTCCGCCCACAGCACGATCGTCGGCGGCGACGGCCAGGACCTGCTGTCCAGCGGCCCGGGCGACAGCCTCATCATCGGCTCCGACGGCAACGACAAGACGACGCCCGGCGCCGGCAACGACATCGTCATCGGCGGGCTCGGGCGCGACTACGTGTCCGGCGGCGCGGGCGACGACATCGAGCTGGGTGACGACGGGACCATCGACGGCAAGAGCGCGGCGCAGCTGGCTGCCCTCGACCCGACGCAGCTCGCGTCGTTCATCAGCACGCTGCACGGGCTGACGCTGGCCCAGCGGGCGGCGAAGGTCGTCGACACGGGCGGCTCCGACACGGGATCTGTCCTGCCGTGCCCAGGGACCTACGACCAGCTGAGCACCGCCTCGGGCAACTCCGACTGCATGACCGGTGCGGACGGCGGCGACGTCATGTTCGCCGGTGCCGGCAAGGACACCGCCTCCGGTGACGACGGCGCCGACTGGGTCGACGGCGGCAGCGGCGACGACCTGCTCCGCGGCGTCCAGCAGGACGACTGGATGTACGGCCAGGCCGGTGCCGACCAGATGTACGGCGACAGCGGCTCCGACCACATGTTCGGCGGCCCGGACATCGACACCATGCACGGCGGCACCGAGGTCGACTACATCCAGGGCAACGGGTCCGGGGACACCATCTACGGCGACTCCGGCAACGACCAGATCCTCGGCGGATCCAGCAGTGCCGCGGCCGAGGACAAGAACAGCCCCTCGGGTGACACCGTCTTCGGCGGCGAGGGCGACGACGTGGTCGTCGGTGACAACGGGACGATCGACCCGGGCACCGGTGCGGTGACGATCTTCGACAACAACACCGCGACGCCGACCGACAGCTACAACGACGACAGCATCAGCGGCAACGAGGGTGCTGACCGCCTGTACGGCGGCGGCGGCGTCGACACGGTCCACGGCAACGAGGTGGACGACTACATCGAGGGCAACAGCGGCGCGGACAAGCTGTTCGGTGACGACGGTGCCGACCACATCCTGGGCGGCAGCAGCGCCACGCCGTCCTCGTCGGTCGACACGGGCGACACCATCCGCGGCGGGAACGGCGACGACGTCGTCCTCGGTGACAACGGCACCATCAACGCCAACGGCACGACCAGCATGGCGGTGACGCCTGCAGGCACCTTCGGCGACGACACCGTCTACGGCGACTCCGGTTACGACCAGGTCTACGGCCAGCTCGGCTCGGACACGGTCTACGGCGACGCCGGCCCGGACTACATCGTGGGTGACCTCGGTGCCATCACAGCCGGCACCAGCCCGGTCACCTGGCCCGGAGGCGCGCCGCACGACGACGTCGCGCTCATCGCTCCCGAGAACGGCTCGGCCGACAAGCTCTACGGCGGCGGAGCCGACGACCACGTCTACGCCGGTCCCGGCGACGACCTCGTCCAGGGCAACTCGGGCAGCGACTACCTCGAGGGCAACAACGGCAAGGACAGCATGTACGGGCTCGACGACGGCACTGACGCCGGCGACCTGACCCCTGCTGCCGACGCGCTGGCCGCCTCGCCGCTGCTCGAGGGCGACGAGGACGACATGCTCGGCGGCTCGTCCGCCGTGAACCCGGAGAGCGACCGGCTCGACGTGGGTGAGACGGTCATGCAGGGCAACCTCGGCACCGACGTGATGATCGGCGACAACGGCGAGATCGCCAGGACACCGGCCACCGCGACGACCTGGGCGCTCGACCCGATCACCGGTGGTCCCGCGCGCACGGTCACGCTCTACTACGCCGACCGCGCGAGCTGCAGCAGCGGCGTCTGCGGTGGAGACAGCATCGAGGGCGACGAGAGCAACGACCGTATCTACGGCGAGGGCGGCAACGACCTCATCCACGGCAACGACGGCTACGACTACCTCGAGGGCAACCAGAACGACGACACCGCTTCCGCGACGCCGACGCAGTACGGCGACGCGCTGTTCGGTGACGCCGGCGAGGACGACCTGATCGGCGGCAGCTCGCAGCCGATCACGTGCGCCGGTTCGGCCACGGCACCCTGCGGTGAGCCGGACTCCGGCGACACCCTCCACGGCGGCGGCGACGCCGACGTCGAGGCCGGTGACAACGCCCAGCTCGTCAAGGTCGTCGCCGGTCAGTCGGGTGATCCGCTGACCAACCGCGCGGGCATGCTGTTCCAGCGCACGATCAGCCTGCGCGACCTCGGGGACTTCCCGACGGCAGGCACGTCGGGCCGTGACCGCATCTACGGCGACGACGGTGTCGACGTGCTCTTCGGCCAGGGCGGCGAGGACCGCATCGACGGCGACAACGGCGACGACTACGCCGAGGGCGGTCCTGCCCGCGACTGGGTCCAGGGCGACGCGGGTGACGACGACCTCGTCGGAGGCAGCCGCGCGCTGTTCAACGGCGTCGAGGCCAGCAACCCCGTCAACACGACGGGACAGCTCGACGCGGGCGACGTCGTGACCGGCGGTGCCGGTGACGACCTCATCACGGGCGACAACGCCGTCCTGCTCCGGACCGGCACGCCCAGCCCGTACGTCTTCCGGATCGGCAGCAGCGGCGCGCTGGAGACCCAGCGGTCACTGCGCCTGCTCGACCTGGCGACGAACGGCAGCTACCTGACGGCGCCGAGCCGGATCGTCT
>CBIHPE010000152.1:0-9850 GCA_966212015.1 uncultured Frankiales bacterium
GGTGATGACGGGGTTCCGGGTCAGCAGGGCGGGCTGGTACGGCCTCGAGGGCGTCGCGCCGGACCTGTTCACCTTCGGCAAGGTGATGGGCGGCGGGATGCCCGCCGCGGCCTTCGGCGGCCGTGCCGACATCATGGCCAAGCTCGCCCCGGCCGGGCCGGTCTACCAGGCAGGGACCCTCTCCGGAAACCCGCTGTCGGTCGCCGCCGGCCTCGCGACCCTGCAGCAGTGCACGGACGAGGTCTACGCCCGCGTCGACCACGCCGCCGAAGCGGTCGGGAAGATGGCCTCGGAGGCGCTGTCGACCGCGGGTGTCCCGCACGTCCTGCAGACAGCCGGCTCGCTCTTCAGCATCTTCTTCACGGAGGGGCCCGTGACGAACTACGGGCAGGCCATGGCGCAGCAGGCCGACCGCTACAAGGCGTTCTTCCACTCCATGCTGAGCCAAGGCGTCTACCTGCCGCCGTCGGCGTACGAGGCGTGGTTCGTGTCCGCGGCGCACGACGACGCGGCCCTCGACCGCGTGATGGCGGCGCTCCCCAAGGCAGCCGTGGCGGCCGCGCAGTGAGGACCACCGTTCACCTGTTCCGGCACGGCGAGGTCTACAACCCGGACGGCGTGCTCTACGGCCGTCTCCCGGGCTACCACCTGTCCGACGACGGCAGGCAGATGGCGGTCGACGCCTCGCTCGCCGTGAAGGGCCGCGACGTGACCGAGGTCGTCGCCTCGCCGCTGCTGCGCGCCCAGGAGACCGCGGAGCCGATCGCCGCGGTCTTCGGCCTGCCCATCACCACCGACGACCGGCTCATCGAGAGCGAGAACCACTTCGAGGGGACGAAGTTCGGCGTCGGCGACGGGGCCCTCAAGAACCCGCGCAACTGGCCGTACCTCTGGAACCCCTTCCAGCCCTCCTGGGGCGAGGACTACCTCGCCGTGGCGCGGCGGATGCTGCACAGCGTCGAGGACGTGCGCGACCGCAACCTCGGTCACGAGGCCGTCTGCGTCAGCCACCAGCTGCCGATCTGGACGCTCCGGCGCTACGTCGAGGGCCGCCGTCTGTGGCACCGCCCCGACCGTCGCCAGTGCGGCCTGGCGAGCCTCACTTCCCTTGTGTACGAGGGGGAGACGCTGCTCCAGGTCACCTACTCCGAGCCCGCGGGCGAGGCGTCCCGCCGACCTGGGCACGGTGCCTGATGCCGCTGTCAGGGGAGATCGTCACGCTGCGCGCGATCACGCGCGACGACATCGAGGTGCTGCACGAGATCGACATGGCCTACGAGACGTGGCCGGAGATCAACTACACGCCCTACGCGCCGAAGTCGCTCGACGAGGCGCTCAAGGCCTTCGACGGTGACGACGAGTCGAGCTACCGCGGGTCGGACGCTTTCGTGCCGTTCGCGATCGTGGTTGAGGAGGAGGTCGTCGGGACCTGCTGCTTCTGGGGCATCGACCTGCACAACCGGCGGGCCCACCTGGGCATCGGCATCGGGGCCGAGCACCGCGGGCGCGGCATCGGCACCGACGCGACCAAGGTGATGCTGCGCTACGGCTTCGTCGACCGCGGCTTCCACCGCATCCAGCTCGAGGTGCTCGCGAGCAACGTCGCCGCGATCCGTGCCTACGAGAAGGCAGGGTTCGTCGAGGACGGGCGCATGCGCGAGTCGGCGTGGGTCCGCGGGGAGTTCGTCGACGAGGTCTACATGAGCGTGCTGGCGACCGACCGGTAGGACGCTCACAGCCCGATGCCCGACACTGGAGGGGTGCGCCGTGCCCTCCCGCTGCTGCTGACCGCTGCGCTGGCGGCAGCCTGCACGGGCGACGTGGGGCCCGGGACCGCGACCAACCCGATCGGCGGCGGTCTGGCGCCCGGACAGGTCTACGTCGTCAGCGAGCGCGACCCCGCGCCGTCGCTGTCAGGGACGACCCTGGACGGCACGTCGCTCGACGTCGGCTCGCTGACCGGCAAGGTCGTCGTCATCAACTTCTGGGCCTCGTGGTGCGGCCCGTGCATCGCCGAGGCGCGCAACCTCAACGAGGTCTACGACCAGACCCACGCCAGCGGCGTCGAGTTCGTCGGCATCGACATCAAGGACGAGAAGACCAGTGCGCGGTCCTTCGAGCGCGCGCACAAGGTGCCGTACCCGTCGCTCTTCGACGACGACGGCACGCTGCTGCTGAAGTTCCGCGGGCAGGCGCCTCAGCAGCCGCCGTACACCCTGATCCTCGACCGCAAGGGCCGGGTCGCCGCGCGCTTCTCCGGCGGCGTGCTGACCAGCACGCTGCTGGCCCCGGTGCAGACCATCGCCAAGGAAGCCGGGTGAGCATCACCTCGACGGTGGAGAGCGGCAACCTGCTGGCGTCGCTGCCGCTCGCGCTCGCCGCGGGTCTCGTCAGCTTCCTGTCGCCCTGCGTCCTCCCGCTCGTGCCCGGCTACCTGTCCTACGTCGCCGGGCTGACCGGTGTCGACCTCGCGGCGGAGGAGGAGGGCGACGACCACCGCGGCCGGGTGGCCCTCGGGGCGCTGCTGTTCGTCCTCGGCTTCAGCGCTGTCTTCGTCAGCGAGGGCGCGCTGTTCGGCTCGGCAGCCGCCGAGCTGCAGCTGCACGCCAAGGTCATCGAGCGGGTCCTGGGCGCCGTCACGGTCGTCCTCGGGCTCGCGTTCATGGGGGTCATCCCGGGACTGCAGCGCGAGGTCCGGTTCCACCGGCTGCCGCGGGCCGGCCTCGCCGGTGCACCGCTGCTGGGCGTGCTGTTCGGTGTCGGCTGGACCCCGTGCACCGGGCCGACGCTGGCCGCGGTCAACACCCTCGGCTACGAGCTGGGGGAGCCGTCGAAGGCGGCCGTGCTGTCGTTCGTCTACTGCCTCGGCCTCGGGCTGCCGTTCCTGCTGACGGCCCTGTTCTTCCGCCGCGCGATGGGCGCCTTCGGCGTCATCAAGCGGCACTACCAGTGGGTGCTGCGGATCGGCGGCGGCCTGCTCGTCACCGTCGGGCTGCTGCTCGTCAGCGGCCTGTGGGACAAGCTGATGCTGCACCTGAAGGTCCTCGTCTCCGGCTTCTCGACGTCGGTATGACCGAGCAGCTTGACGAGGCGACCCGCCTCACGACGCAGCCGAAGCCGGTGGAGCAGCCGCGCCGCGGAGACCTCCTCGGACCGCTGCGGCTCGGGTGGCGGCAGCTCACCAGCATGCGGACGGCGCTGCTCCTGCTGTTCCTGCTCGCCCTCGCGGCCGTGCCCGGCGGCTTCCTGCCGCAGCGCCAGATCAACCCCATCCGGGTCGCCGAGTACATCAAGGCCCACGGCGCGCTCGGTCGCCTCATGGACCGGGCCCAGCTGTTCGACGTCTTCAGCTCCGCCTGGTTCAGCGCGATCTACCTGCTGCTGTTCGTCTCGCTCGTCGGCTGCCTGCTGCCCCGCACCCGGTTGCACCTCCGCGCTCTGCGGGCCCGGCCCCCGAAGGTGCCGAAGACCCTCCAGCGGCTGCCGGTCAGCGACGCGTGGACGGTCGACCAGCCCGCGGACGCCGTCCTCGACGACGCCCGCAAGGCCCTGCGCGGCTGGCGCGTGGAGCGGCGCGGCACCGAGCTGTCGGCCGAGCGCGGCTACCTGCGCGAGACCGGGAACCTGGTGTTCCACGTCTCGATGGTGGTGCTGCTCGTCGGCATCGCGCTCAACAGCTTCTACGGCTTCAAGGGCACGGTCCTCGTCATCGAGGGCCGCGGCTTCTCCAACACGCTCTCGCAGTACGACAACACCCACCCGGCCAAGCGCTTCACGCCGTCGTCGCTCGTGCCGTTCACCGTCCACCTCGACCGGTTCAACGCCACCTACGCGCCCGACGGCAAGGCCCTGACCTTCGACGCCGAGGTCACCTGGTCCAGGGAGAACGGCACGCCGGCGCCGTACGACCTCCGGGTCAACCACCCGCTCGTGGTGGGCACGGCCAAGACCTACCTGATCGGCCACGGCTACGCCCCGCACATCGTCTTCCGCGACGCCGACGGCACCGTGATCGACGACCGCCCGGTGGCGTGCCTGCCCCAGGACCCCCAGTTCCTGTCGACCTGCGTGATCAAGGAAGCCGCGACCAAGGGCGACCAGTACGGCTTCCGCGGCGTCTTCACACCGACCACGGTCACCGACGCCACGAACCGGGTCGGCTCGTCGTACCCCGGTCTTCGCCGGCCCGCCCTCACGCTCGTCGCTTGGAAGGGCGACCTGGGCATCGACGGCGGGACGCCCCAGTCCGTCTACGCGCTCGACACGACGTCGATGAAGGCCGTGGACAAGGGCGCGGCCAAGGCGCTGCAGCCGGGCGAGACCTGGGTGCTGCCGGGGGGTGCCTCGCTGACCTACGTCGACACCGCGCAGTGGGCCAACCTGCAGGTCACGCAGGACCCGTCGCGGCTCGTCATGCTCGTCGCCGCGATCGGCATCGTCGGAGGCCTGCTGCTCTCGCTGTTCGTCCGCCGCCGACGGGTCTGGGTCCGGGCAGGCGCAGGTCAGGACGGCACGACTACCGTGGAGGTCGGCGGGCTCGCCCGGACCGACCCCGATCGGTTCGCGACCGAGTTCGCTTCCCTTGTAGAGGAGATGCGCAGTGCCCGATAAGGGTCTGGGACAGCTCGGCGACGGGCTGCTGTTCAGCGCCGTCGTCGTCTACGCCCTCGCCATGCTCGGGTACGCCGCCGAGCAGGCCACCGTCGGCGCCCGCCGCCGCGTGACGTCGGTCCGCGCCGCCTCGCAGGTGCTGGTCGGCTCCGGCGGGTCCGTCGAGGTGCCCGCCGAGACGATCACGACGGTCGCCCCGTCACGCGCGGGCTGGGCGGCGTTCGTGCTGACCTGCGGCGCGTGGCTGGTGCACCTGTCGTCCATCGTCATCCGGGGCTTCGCGGCGCACCGCGTGCCCTGGGGCAACATGTACGAGTTCTCGTCGGCCGTCGCCTTCGTCGCGGTGACGGCGTTCCTGGCGATGGTCGTCCGCGGCCGCATCGAGCGGGGCCTCGGCGCCTTCGTGATGCTCCCCGTGGTGCTCTACCTCGGCCTCGCGTCGTCGCTGCTCTACACGGCCGCCGGCCCGCTGGTGCCCGCGCTCAACTCGTACTGGATCAAGATCCACGTCGCCGCCGCGATCCTCGCCTCGGGCTCGTTCCTGCTGTCCGGGGTCGTGGCGCTGCTGTACCTGCTGCGGCAGCGCTACGACACCGTGGGTCGTGCGGCGCGCTTCCCGGTGACCCTCGGCGCCCAGCTGCCCTCGGCCGCGGCCCTGGACCGGATGTCGTACGCGGTCATCGCCTTCGCCTTCCCCGTCTGGACGTTCGCGGTCATCGCGGGGGCGATCTGGGCCGAGTCGGCCTGGGGGCGCTACTGGGGCTGGGACCCCAAGGAGACCTGGTCGTTCATCACCTGGGTCCTCTACGCCGGCTACCTGCACGCCCGCGCCACCGCCGGGTGGAAGGGCCGCAAGGCCGCCTGGGTCGCGGTGGCCGCCGCCGTCGCCCTGGTGATCGACTACTACGTCGTCAACATCTTCGTGGTGGGCCTCCACTCCTACGCCTGACCGGCCGCGAATGGATACGGGAACTCGCTTCTCGGCCTGATTCTCGAGTGCCCGTATCCCTTCACGTCGCCGGGGGCTCGTCCTCCTGCTGGCGCAGCAGCCGGGCCTGCTCGGCGGCCTTCTTGCGCTGCTCCTCGGCCCGCGCCCGCAGCTGGGCGAGGAAGGCCGCGTCGTCGTCCGGGGAGTTGGCCGTTGCGCGGCCGGGGCGGTCGTACTCGGGAGGGATCCCGGTGTTGCCCTTGTACGGCAGCGAACGGGCCGCGCCCTGCGGCCGCCCGGCGACCCACCACGCGATCGCGCCGAGGTCGAACAGCGCGATGACGATGATGACCCAGGTGATCTTCGGCAGGTTGCGGATCCGGGACTCGTCGGTCGTGATCACCTCGAGGACGGTGTAGATCCAGAACAGCGTGATGACGGCGAGCAGGGTGCCGTCGGCGTACAGCATGGCCGCACGGTAGCCCGACTGGCAGGATCCCGGAGGTGTCCTCGGCCCTGAAGTCGGTCTGGCTCGTCCTGCAGCTCGTGCGGGCGCTGCCGGTGCTCCTGCTGGCGCGTCTCACCGGCACGCATCGCGCGATCCACGCCGACAGCGCGCGCTGGATCGCGGTACGGGGCTGGGAAGCCCGTCCCGGGATGGCGCGCCCGACCGTCCGCGCCGCTGTGCTGCTCGGGCGGTTCCCGGAGTTCCGCAGCCTGGTGCTGCACCGGCTCGGCCGGCACGACCCGGTCTCCCCGCGCCTGGCGCGACTGCTCTACCGGCCGCAGGTCGCCCTGCACCTCGAGTGCCCCGAGATCGGGACGGGCCTCTACCTGCAGCACGGCTTCGCGACCGTCGTGCAGGCGGAGCGCATCGGTCGCAACTGCCACATCAACCAGCAGGTGACGGTCGGCTGGGGTCGTGGCGGCCGGCCGACGATCGGCGACGGCGTCGCGATCTACGCGGGCGCCGTCGTCTTCGGGAAGATCACGCTGGGAGACCGGTGCATCGTGGGGGCGAACGCGACGGTCAACCGCGACGTCCCACCAGGGGCGACGGTGGCGGGCAACCCCGCTGTCGTGGTCGCCACCCGTGACACGACGAAGCCGCTCGCCCCGGGCTGAGGGACGAGCGGCTTCGTGACGTCCGGGTTAGCGGGCCATCCGGCGTGCGTTGAGGTCGACGGTGTTGGCGACCGTCTGCTGCGCCGGGACGGCGACGTCGGCGGCCTCGCCGCGGAGCAGCGCACGCACCTCCGACTCGCGGAAGCGGCGGTGGCCACCGGGGGTGCGGATCGAGCCGATGCGGCCGGCGGAGGCCCATCGGGTCACGGTCTTCGGGTCCACGCGGAAGAGCGTCGCGACCTCGCCGGGCGTGAGCAGGCGGTCGCGTTGCGGCGCGCGGACGGGCATGTCGTCGGCCATCACAGAATCCCTCCCCCTGAGCGGCACTGTGACGCTCTGGTACTGCCCGGTCAACGACCGAGTGCGCCGAAGGTGACGGCGTGTCTGGTTTCGTGACGTAGCGCAGTGCGGTTCAGGTCAGGCTGAGCGGCGCGCGAGGCGCAGGGCACGGCGGTACGCACGAGCCTGCCCGTCACGACGGGCCTCGGCCCGGAACTGCTGGACCCGGTCGCCGGCGACGGCGGCCGCGGGTGCGGTGAACATGAGGTGCTCCTTGAGATAATCTGGCAAGAACGACGTTGTCCTTGTGATTCGTCAGTCTACTTAGCGTCCTTGAGTTATGAAACGAAAGAGAAGTGTGAAGTGGACGACACCGATCGTCGGCTCCTGCAGGCGTTGCTCGCCGACGGCCGGGCGTCGTGGGCCGACCTGGCCCGGCAGGTCGGCCTGTCCGCCCCCGCGGTCCAGGAGCGGGTCCGCAAGCTGGAGCGGGACGGCGTGCTGCGGGGAGCGGCGGCTGTCGTGACCCCCGCGGCGGTCGGGCTCGGCGTCAGCGCTCTGGTGGGGCTGCAGCAGCGCGAGGGCGTCGACGCCGACGAGATCGTCTCCGCGCTGCGCGAGGTGCCCGAGATCGAGGACTGCTGGTTCGTCGCAGGGGACGAGGCGTTCGTCGTCAAGGTCCGGGTCCGCGACCTCGACGACCTCGACCAGACCCTGCGGGTGCTCCGGCACGTGCCGGGCGTGACCCGCACCCGCACCACCGTCGTGCTCAACACGCCGTTCGAGGGACGCGCGCGGGTTCCGTAGATACTGGAGGCATGTCCCTGCGCCGCGCGTTCCTCGTCTACACCCTCGGGCGCGTGGGCCTGTTCGTCGTCGTGGCGCTGCTCGTCTGGAGCGGCTTCGGCCTCACCGGGACGTCGATCAACGGCATGCCGCTCCTGCTGATCTCGCTCATCGGGTCGTCGGTCCTCGCCCTGGTCCTGCTCCGCGACCAGCGCGACCGGTTCGGGCAGGCGCTGGCCGACAAGCGCGCGCAGAAGGCTGCTGAGGTCGCCGCCCGGCAGGCGCGGCTCGGCAACGACTGACGTGCTCGCGGTCGTCGTCCGCGGCGCGGCCGTCGGGCTGGCGACGCCGGACCGCGCCTGGGTGGGCTCGCTGTCGGAGCTGGAGGGCCGCAGCGAGCGGCTGGTCCTCTGGCACGCGGCGGGGCTGCTGCCGCACCGCCCGCGCCAGGTGTGGGACCTCGGCGCCGTGCACACGGTGCTCTTCGGAGGTCGGCGGGCCGACCCAGCCGCGGTCTGGAACGCGGTCCACGACCTGCCCGCCCCCACCCGGTCGGAGGACTTCTCGCTGTTCGACTCGGCGCTGTCCGCGGTCGAGCCGTTCGCGCGAGCGGTGCGCGACGACGGCTCGCTGCACGCCGACGCGTGGCGGTTCGCTCCCGTCCAGGACCTCGCGGCCCTGGCGCTGCTCGTGCAGCAGCGGCAGCAGGCCCGGCTGCAGGCGCTGCCCGACCCCCGTGCCGTCCCGACCGGCCCGCACCTTCGGCTGACGACGGCCTGGATCGAGTCGGCGGCGTCGCTGCTCTGCGCCGAGCTCGAGGCGGAGGGCCTGCCCTTCGACACGGCGGGCGGCACCGAGCTCGTGAGCCGGCTGATCCAGGCCGACGACCGGGCCGCCCGGGACGCGCCCGTCCTCGCGCTCTTCCGCGGCCACGACGTCGACCTGCGCAACCCGCTCTCGGTCAAGGAGGCCCTGCTGCGGCACGGGATCGACGTTCCCGACACCCGCTCGCACCGGCTCGAGGCCTACCGCGCCGCGCACCCCGTCGTCGACGCCCTCCTCACGTGGCGCAAGGCGGAACGGGTCGCCACGACCTACGGGTACGACTGGATCGCGGCGCATGTCTGCGGTGGCCGGCTCCGCGGCGAGTGGCTGTCCGCCGACGGCGGCGCGGGCCGGATGACCGCCTCGGCCGGGCTGCACTCGCTGCCCGCAGAGCTGCGACCCGCGATCCGGGCAGAGGAGGGGTACGTCCTGGTGCGCGCCGACCTCGGCCAGGTCGAGCCGAGAGTGCTCGCCGCCGTCTCCGGCGACCGCGCCTTCGCAGCGGCGGCTGCCCAGGACGACCTCTACACCCCCGTGGCCGCGATGCTGGGCGCCGACCGCCCGACGGCCAAGATCGCCGTCCTGGCAGCCATGTACGGGCAGACCTCCGGCGCTGCCGGCCAGGCCCTGAAGCAGATGGAGCAGGCCTACCCGGTCGCCCTCGCGTTCCTCCGCGCTGCGGAGGAGTCGGGGCGGGTGGGGGAGGACCTGCGCACCCACGGCGGCCGGCTGGTCCTCACCGGGGGTGGCGGGGTCGGTCGCTACACCCGCAACGCAGTGGTGCAGGGCGCGGCCGCCGAGCTGTTCAAGGCCTGGGCCGCCGCGGTGCGCAACGGCCTGGGCGACGGACGCATCGTGCTGTGCCTGCACGACGAGCTGCTGCTGCACGTCCCGGTCGACGAGGCCGACGCGGCCGTTGCGCTCCTCCGGTCAGCGCTGGAGTCGACGTCCGGTCACTGGGCCAGCGGGTCCGGCGTCCGCTTCGTCGCCGACATCGCCGTCGTTCAGCGCTGGTCCGACGCCAAGGGCTGACGCCAGAGCAGCAGGACCAAGGGCGCGACCACGAGCAGCCCCAGCCCGATCACCGTGCCGGCGCGCACGGCGGGCTTGCGCGCGTAGGCGAGGTCGTCCGGCGTCATCGCGCGGTCCGGGTGAGCCGGGTCGACGACGACGTCGAGCGGCGCCTCGTAGCTGCCCTGCTCCAGCCCCATCAGCCGCGCCTCGTGCCGGACCCCGTCCGCACCGGTGTAGCCGACCCGCACCTGGAGCGGGGACTTCGTGCCACGGCCGCCCTGC
>CBIHPE010000153.1:0-9693 GCA_966212015.1 uncultured Frankiales bacterium
CGCCTCGGCGACGGTCGCCCTGTCGCACGTCGACGTCGCGATGTACGAGGCGAAGGCGCAGAAGACCCCGCACCGGTCGGCCGTGGTGGTCCTCGACGGCCAGGCGCGGGCCAAGGCGGCCGCGCGGGTCCAGCTGCGCGACGACGTGTCGCGGCCGGACCTGAGCCAGTTCCGGATGGTCTACGAGCCGACCGTCGACCTCAGCGACGGCAGCGTCGTCGGCGCCGAGGCGCTGCTGCGCTGGCGGCACCCGGTCCTGGGCGAGATCGGGCCGAGCGTGTTCATCCCCCTGGCCGAGCAAGTGGGTGCCATCCACGTGCTCGGCGAGCACGCCCTGCGCACGTCCGTCACGGCGCTGGCCGATTGGCTGGACGCGGCCGAGGCCACCGGCACGCCGCTGGTCAACGCCACGATCGGGGTCAACATCAGCCCGCGCCAGCTCGGCCGTCCCGGCCTGGTGGCACTGGTGCGCGAGGTCCTCGAGGAGAGGCGGCTGGCGCCGTCCCGGCTGGTCCTCGAGATCACGGAGGAGGCGCTGCTCGACGACTGGGAGACAGCCGTCCAGGTGGTCGGCGAGCTGCGCGGGCTCGGGGTCGCGGTCGCCGTCGACGACTTCGGCACGGGCTACTCCTCGCTGCGCTACCTGAGGCGGTTCGAGACCAGCACGGTCAAGGTCGACCGCGAGTTCGTGCAGGCCGTGGCGGACGAGCCGCGGACCCGGGCGCTCGTCGCGTCCGTGATGGACATGGCCCGGTCGCTCGAGCTCAGCACGGTCGCCGAGGGCATCGAGACGCTCGACCAGCTCGCGGTCCTGCGCGCCCTCGGCTGCCGCTTCGCCCAGGGGCACCTGTTCGACAAGCCGATGGAGCGCGATGCCTTCGGCGAGCTGCTGCTGAGCCGGCACCGCTACCCGATGACCGGGTTCCCCGTCCCCGAGCCGCGGACCGCCCCCCGGCAGATCATGCCGCGACGGATCGGCTGATCGCGGCAGCTCCGACGCAGAGCACGACAGTCGCCGCCGCGTAGCGCCAGGAGCGGGTCTCCACGACCTCCACCGCGAAGGCCGAGTACGTCGTGAAGGCGCCGCAGAACCCGATCCCGACCAGCGCCGCTGTGGCCGTCGACACGCCGACGAGGGCGCCGAGCAGGGCACTGCCGATGACGTTGACGACCAGCGTCGCCCCGACACCCGGCAGAGTGCGGGCCACGAGGAACCGGGCCGGCGCCCCGACGGCAGCGCCCAGCGCCACCAGCAGCGGCGTCACGCCCGCCGGCCCAGCGCAGCGCCCGCGATGCCGACGACGAGGGTCGCGCCGAGGTAGAGCGCGGCAGTGCCCGTGGACGCATCGACGGTCTGCACCGCGAGCCCGGACATCGTCGTGAACCCCCCGAGCACACCCGTGCCCAGCAAAGGACGGGACCAGTGCTCGGGCGGCCGGCGCGCGACCAGGACGGCCAGCAGCAGCGAGCCCGCGACGTTGATGCCGAACGTGGTCCAGATGCCGGGGAGTGCGTCACCCAGGCCGTACCGTGCGAGGCTGCCCACCACGCCGCCAACGCTCACGAGCGCCAGGGGGCGCCAGAGACCCGGCGTGACGTCCGGGTCGACGTCCGGCGGCGTGGGCTGCACAGCACCAGCCTTCCACGGAAGCAATGATCGACGTCACAGGTGTAGGAGGCTCACCTCGGGGCAGGTTTGGGTTTGTTGATCATCCGACGTTGAGGGGGGTTCGTGACCGCGACCGCGGCAGACACGGTGGTACTCAGGCTTCCGGCACAGGGGGCGTACCTGTCCGTCCTCCGGACGGCGACCGCTTCGCTGGCGTCCCGCCTCGACTTCACCATCGACGACATCGAGGACCTGCGGATCGCGGTCGACGAGGCTTGCGCGATGCTGCTGTCGCAGGCCGTCGCCGGCTCGGACCTGACCTGCACCTTCGCGCTCAGCGGCGACGCCATGGCCGTCGAGGTGAGCGTGCCCACGCTCGACGGCGTGCAGCCCTCGCGCGACACCTTCGCCTGGACCGTGCTCACCGCGCTCGCCGGCGAGGTGGACAGCGCCGTCGACTCCGACAAGGTGGTCACCCTGTCGCTCCGCAAGACCCGCGCAGACCTCGAGGCCCCGGTCCAGTGACCGAGAACCCCACCCAGACCACTGACGGAACCGCCGACGGCACCGCCGACGAGGTCGATCCCGACGTCGCCGCCGCCACCGAGGAGCTCGCCAGCGGGCGGCACCAGCGCCTCGCCGCCGACCGCACCCGGGCCCGGGAGCTGTTCACGCAGCTCAGCGAGCTGCCGGAGGACGACCCGTCCCGCGCGCGCCTGCGCGACGAGCTCGTCGAGCTGCACCTTCCGCTCGTCGAGTACCTCGCCCGGCGCTTCCGCAACCGCGGCGAGATGCTCGACGACCTCGTCCAGGTCGCGACCATCGGCCTGATCAAGTCGGTCGACCGCTTCGACCTCGAGCGCGGCGTCGAGTTCTCGACCTACGCGACCCCGACGATCGTCGGCGAGATCAAGCGTCACTTCCGCGACAAGGGCTGGGCGATCCGCGTCCCGCGCCGCCTGCAGGAGCTCAAGCTCGCCCTGACCAAGGCGACGAGCGACCTGTCGCAGAAGAACGGCCGTGCGCCGACCGTCCACGAGCTCGCCGAGCACCTCGGGCTGTCCGAGGAGGAGGTGCTCGAGGGCCTCGAGTCCGCGAACGCCTACTCGGCCGTGTCCCTCGACGCCCCCGACGGCGGCGACGACGACTCCCCCGCCGTCGCGGACTCGCTAGGGATGATCGACGAGGCGCTCGAGGGCGTCGAGTACCGCGAGTCGCTCAAGCCGCTCCTGGAGAAGCTGCCCGCGCGGGAGAAGAAGATCCTCATGCTCCGCTTCTTCGGGGGCATGACGCAGTCGCAGATCGCCGGCGAGCTCGGCATCTCCCAGATGCACGTCTCGCGCCTGCTGGCCCGCACCCTCATGCAGCTCCGCGAGGGCCTCCTCGCCGAGGACTGACCGCCTGCGTCAGCTCTCGCGGAAGGTCTCGCGCAGCGCGGGCGTGGCGAACAGGTAGAGCACCGAGCCGGCGAGCAGCACCAGGGGCACGGCCACCCACCAGACGCCCGCGTTGATCATCGACAGCGCGAGCGGGAACGGGAAGACGTTCAGCACGACGGCGGGCGACCGGGCCCAGCCCCGCGACCGGTCCACGCCGCGGGCCAGGAGCAGCAGCAGGAGCCCGGTGAGGACCCCGGCGGCGGCGGCGAGCTCCGCCGGCGCCTTGTCGGTCGTGTCGGAGAGGCTCGCGACGGCGTACCAGGCGCACACCCCGATGAGCCCGACCCCCTCGAGGGCGAGCAGCAGGGCGAGGCGGCGGGTCAACGGCACGGCGGCGAGGCTATTAGCCTGACGCGGGTGCGCGCGCTGCTGGTGGTGAACCCGAAGGCCACGACCACCAGCGTCCGGGCCCGCGACGTCCTCGCCCACGCGCTCGCGAGCGAGATGAAGCTCGACCTCGCGGAGACGACCCACCGGGGCCACGCCCGCGAGCTCGCCGAGCAGGCCACCAAGGACGGCTTCGACGTCGTCGTGGCGCTCGGCGGCGACGGCACGGTCAACGAGGTCGTCAACGGCCTGCTGCACGAGGGCCCGCGCGACGACCTCCCGTCCCTGGCCGTCGTCCCCGCCGGCAGCACCAACGTGTTCGCCCGCGCAGTGGGGCTGCCCAACAACCCCGTCGAGGCCACCAGCCAGCTGCTCGAGGCGCTGCTGGAGGACCGGCGGCGCACGATCGGCCTGGGCCTGGCCGACGACCGCTACTTCACGTTCAACGCGGGCCTCGGCATCGACGCAGGGGCGGTACGGCGGGTCGAGCGGGCCCGGAGCAAGGGCCGTACGGCGACGCAGCCGCTCTACGTCCGCTCGGCGGTGCGGGAGCACCTGTTCGGTCCGGGTCACATGCTGACCGTCACGCTGCCCGACGGGGCGCAGCTGCGGCTGGCCCTGGTGCTGGTGTGCGCCGCGAACCCGTGGACCTTCCTGGGCAGCCGGCCGGTCGAGCCCTGCCCCGACGCGTCGTTCGACACCGGGCTCGACCTGTTCGGGCTCACCAAGGCGCCGACGGCGGTCGTGCTGCGGCACCTGGCCCAGATCCTGCGGGGCGGGCCGCACGGCAAGCGGGTCGTCCTGCTGCACGACCTGCCGGCCCTGACCCTGGCGGGCGACGGTCCGCTGCCCTTCCAGCTGGACGGTGACGAGCTCGGTGACCGGACGTCGGTCGTGCTCCGGAGGGTCCCGAGCGCCCTCCGCGTCGTCGTCTGATCCCGTTCGGGTGACAGGGTTCACCCGGCCGGGTCGGGGAAGGGCCCGCAACGTGACGAAGGCGACACCCGGCGAGGCTCGAGAGCGTTGCAGAAGCCTTGCCAGAGGTGCTGGCCGGTGATTGGGTAGAACCGCGTTCGGATCTGCGAAACAGGTGGATCCGGGGGCAAGATCGTGAAAGGTTTCACAAGGAGTCCGGCCGGCCAGGTCGGGCCACGGACGGCTCCAGCTTGTCCCCCCGGACAGCCGGCCGCTGCGAGGAGTTGGACTGCATGGACTGGCGCCAGACCGCGCTCTGCCGGGAGCAGGACCCCGAGCTCTTCTTCCCCATCGGCACGACGGGACCGGCCGCGACCCAGGTCGACGAGGCCAAGGCCGTCTGCCGCCGCTGCCCCTCCCTCGAGCCGTGCCTCACGTGGGCCCTCGAGACCGGTCAGGACGCGGGCGTCTGGGGCGGGACCTCCGAGGACGAGCGCCGCGCGCTCAAGCGCCGCAGCACGCGCCTCCGCACCGCCTGAGCGTGGCAGCCAGGGAGCAGTGGGTGCGGCCGCCCGTGGTGGCGGCCGAGGCCCCTTCTCAGCGGCTCGCCGTCTGGCGCTACCGGGTGATCTCGCTCGTCCTGCTGCTGGTCGTCGCAGCCGTCGTCATCTGGCTGTTCCTGCACTTCAGCAACGTGACCGGCGGTGAGGACCCCGGCATCGGGATCAGTCCCGCGCACCCTCGTCTGGTGACAGCGGCACGCTGAGCCGGGCCCGGGTGCCGCGCGGCGCCCGCGGCTCCAGGGAGAGCGACCCGCGCAGCTCGCCCGAGACCAGCGTCCGGACGATCTGCAGGCCCAGCCGGGTGCTCGCCTGCAGGTCGAAGCCGTCCGGCAGCCCCGCGCCGTCGTCGACGACGTCGACGTCGAGCCGGTCCTCGACCCGGGTCACGAGCACGTCGATCTCCCCGCTGCGGCCGTCCGGGTAGGCGTGCTCGACGGCGTTCTGCACGAGCTCGGTCAGCGTCATCGACAGCGGGGTCGCCACCTCCGCGGGCAGGATCCCGAACGAGCCCTCTCGCCGCACCACCACGGGGGCGCCGGTGGTCGCGACCTCCGCGCACATGGCGAGCACCTTGTCGGCGATCTCGTCGAAGTCGACCCGCTCGTCGAGCGCGAGCGACAGCGTCTCGTGCACGACGGCGATCGACCCGACCCGGCGCACCGACTCCTGCAGCGCCGCCTGCGCCGCGGGGTCGGTCATCCGGCGGGCCTGCATCCGCAGCAGCGCCGCCACGGTCTGCAGGTTGTTCTTCACCCGGTGGTGGATCTCGCGGATCGTCGCGTCCTTGCCCATGATCGCGCGGTCGCGGCGGCGGACCTCGGTCACGTCGCGGACCAGCACCAGCGCACCGCGCGGCTCACCTCCGGGCACGAGGGGCAGCGCGCGCAGCGACACCACCGCCGACCGGGCCTCGACCTCCGACTCCCGCGGCTCGCGGAACCGCAGGGCTGCCGCCAGGGCTGCGGAGCCGCGGGGCTCGTCGAGCTTGCCGGGGCCGGCGGACAGCCTGGCGATGGTGTGCCCGAGGTGAGCGCCGAGCAGGTCGCCGGTCACGCCGAGGCGGCGGTAGGCGGACAGCGCGTTCGGCGAGGCGTAGACGACGTGGCCGGTGCGGTCCAGCCGCATCAGGCCGTCACCGACGCGCGGCGAGTGCTCCGGGTCCGGGTCGCTGCCGGGGAACGGGAACGTGCCCTCCCCCACCATCTGCATCAGCTCCGACGCGCTCGACAGGTAGGCGAGCTCGAGCTGCGAGGGGACCCGGGCCGTCGCCAGGTTCGTGTCCCGCGAGAGCACGCCCAGGACCCGGTCACCCCGTCGGACGGGGACCGCTTCACGGCGTACCTGGCCTGACTCCTCCACCCCCGTCCCGCGGTCCAGCCGCTTGTCCTCGTGCGGCTCGGCCCCGACGACGTCGTCCGGGTAGGTCGTCGGGCCGGTCGTAGGACGCATGTGCGCGGCCGCCAGCCAGTGGCCCTCGTGCGTGCGGACCCAGAGCACCAGGTCAGCGAAGGACAGGTCGGCGAGCAGCTGCCACTCCGCGACCAGTCGCTGGAGGTGGTCGAGGTCGAGCGGGGTCAGGTCGGTGCGAGACCGGACCAGCTCCGCGAGGGTCGACACGAGGGAAGCCTAGGGTTGCCGTGTGGGTGATCCGTGGCAGTGGCTCGACGTGGCGCGCGCCGACGTCCGTGCTCGGGGTCTGCAGCGGAGCCTGACGACCGGTGACGGCCTGGTCGACCTGGCGTCCAACGACTACCTCGGGCTGACCCGGCACCCCGCTGTCGTCGCGGCTGCCGTCGCGGCCGCCGAGCGCTACGGCGGCGGCTCGACGGGGTCCCGGCTGGTCACCGGCAACCTCCCCGTCCACATCGAGCTGGAAGCGGCACTGGCTGCGCGCTGCGGCGGTGAGGCGGCGCTGGTCTTCTCCTCGGGCTACCTGGCCAACCTCGGCGCGGTCACCACGCTCGCCGGCCCCGACACCCTCGTGGTGAGCGACAGCGCCAACCACGCCTCGCTCATCGACGCCTGCCGGCTCTCCCGCGCCAGCGTGCAGGTGGTCCCGCACGGGGACGTCGCCGCGGTCGACGCCGCGCTGTCCGCCTGGGCGGGCCGGGCGGTCGTCGTCACCGACGCGGTCTTCAGCGTCGACGGCACCCTGGCCCCGCTGGTCGAGCTGCACTCCGTCGTACGACGCCACGGGGCGCTGCTCCTCGTCGACGAGGCCCACGGGCTGGGTGTCCTCGGCCCTCAGGGCGCGGGCGCCTGCGCCCTGCTCGGGCTGCAGCACGAGCCCGACGTCGTCCGCACCGTGACGCTGTCGAAGTCCCTCGGCGCCCAGGGCGGCGCCGTCATCGGCCCCGCCCTGCTGCGCGACCACCTGATCGACACCGCGCGGGCGTTCGTCTTCGACACCGGCCTCGCCCCCGCCTCGGCGGGTGCGGCGCTCGCCGCCCTCGGTCTGGTGACGGACGACCTCGTCGGGAGGCTCGCCTCCGTCGGTGCGTCCCTGGCTCAGGCGCTGGGGGTGGAGCCCACCCCGGGGGCGGTCGTCCGGATCCTGGTCGGCGACCCGTTCGCGGCGACCAGCGCGCGAGACCGCTGCCGCGACGAGGGGGTGCTCGTCGGGTGCTTCCGGCCGCCCTCGGTGCCGGTCGGCGAGGCCTGCCTGCGGCTGACGGCCCGCGCCGACCTCACCGCCGGCGAGGTCGAGCGCGCCGCTTCCGTCGTCCTGGCTGCTCTCAGGCCGCGGGGAGCGTGACCCTGCTGCGCAGCCAGGCGAGACCGTCCTCGTCGCTGCGGTGGTCGCGCCAGCCCTCGAGCACCTGCTCGAGGTCGCGCTCGCCCGGGATCACCGCGATGACCCGGACGTCCTCGCTCGGGCCCGGGTAGCCGCCTGCCTGGCACACGTAGAGCTCCCCCGTCTCGCGCAACCAGGCCAGCCGCCAGGCGACGTCGGACCCCGCGGCGCGCCAGGTCGCCCCGAAGTCGATCTCGTCGCTCGTCGCGCGGCGCGGGTCGGCGGACTGGAAGGCGGTCTCGTCGGCATAGCTGACCGTCATGGGGTGCCTCCTTGCAGGGGTCGGCGGAGCATCTCCTCGTGCAGGTGAGACGCTCCACTCTCGTCGACGGTTCTGTGCCCCGGGCAAACAGGGGCTGAACATCTGCTGGGAGGCCCTCGAGTGCTGTTCGTCACGGGCACGAGCACCGACGTCGGCAAGACGGTCGTCACCGCGGCGCTCGCCGCCCTCGGCCTCACCCGTGGCTCGGTGGCCGTGGTCAAGCCCGGGCAGACCGGGGAACCCGACGGGGGCGGCGGGGACCTCGCCGAGGTGGTGCGGCTGGCCGGGCCCGACGTTGCCTGCCACGAGCTCGTCCGCTACCCCGACCCGCTGTCGCCTGCCGCCGCAGCGCGGCTGAGCGGTCGTGAGGTGCTGGACCCCGCAGCCCTTTACGAGCTGCTGCTCGGGCTCACGGAGGACCTCGTCCTGGTCGAGGGCGCCGGCGGCCTGCTGGTGAGGTACGACGAGGACGGCCTGACGCTCGCCGACATGGCGCGGGCCCTGCGCGCGCGGGTGCTGGTCGTCGTCGGGCCGCACCTCGGCACGCTCAACCACACGGCCCTCACCCTCGAGGCGCTGGCCCATCGCGGCGTCGAGCTCGAGGGCCTCGTCCTGGGTTCCTGGGCCGCCTCCCCCGGGCTCGCCGAGCGCTCGAACCTGCGCGACCTCGAGATGCTCGCGGCCCGCCCCCTGCTGGGCGCCCTGCCGCTCGGGGCCCCTGCTGCCGAGGACTTCGCCGACGTGGCCCGGGCGTCGCTGGCCCCCCAGCTCGGCGGCACGTGGGACGCGAAGGCCTTCCGGCAGCGCTGGGACCCCTGAGCGGCGTATGTGTGCCGCTGCCCCGCGTAGGAATCACGCTCAGGCGCGCACAGATCACGGGCCCCGGGGATGCGTGCCGCTGCCCCGCGTAGGAATCACGCTCAGGCGCGCACAGATCACGCGCCGCGGGGATGCGTGCGCTGCCCCGCGTAGGAATCACGCTCAGGCGCGCACACATCACAGACGTCCGGCCCGACAAGGACGGACGCCGAGCGTTGTCCACTCCCACCTCGAGGGCCTCGCCTGGCACCTGGCAGGATCGTGGCCGTGACGGAGCTGTTGATCGACGTGCTGGAGATCGCCCGCGAGCAGGTGCTCGACCGGGGCGAGGGGCTGACCGAGGAGCAGGCGCTGCAGTGCCTGCAGCTCCCCGACGACCGGCTGCCCGACCTGCTGCAGCTCGCCCACGACGTGCGCATGAAGTGGTGCGGACCGGAGGTCGAGGTCGAGGGCATCATCAGCCTCAAGACCGGCGGCTGCCCGGAGGACTGCCACTTCTGCAGCCAGTCGGGCCTGTTCCCCTCCCCGGTCCGGGCGGCGTGGCTCGACATCCCGTCGCTCGTGAAGGCTGCCGTCGAGACGCGCGCGACGGGAGCCACCGAGTTCTGCATCGTCGCGGCCGTCCGCGGTCCGGACGCGAAGCTGATGGAGCAGGTGAAGAAGGGCGTCGCCGCGATCCGCGAGGCCGTCGACATCCAGGTCGCCTGCAGCCTCGGCATGCTCACCCAGGAGCAGGTCGACGAGCTGGCCGCGATCGGCGTGCACCGCTACAACCACAACCTCGAGACGGCCCGCTCGCACTTCCCGAACGTCGTCACGACGCACTCGTGGGAGGAGCGCTGGGAGACCCTGTCGATGGTCCGCGACGCCGGCATGGAGGTCTGCTGCGGCGGCATCCTCGGCATGGGCGAGACCCTCGAGCAGCGCGCGGAGTTCGCGGCGCAGCTGGCGTCCCTGCAGCCGGA
>CBIHPE010000154.1:0-9669 GCA_966212015.1 uncultured Frankiales bacterium
TCGGCCGCACCTGGCAGATGTCGACCATCCAGTACGACTTCAACCAGCCCAAGGGCTTCGGGCTCGAGTACCAGGCCGCTGACGGCTCGCGCCAGCAGCCCGTGATGATCCACTCGGCGAAGTTCGGCTCGATCGAGCGGTTCATCGGCGTCCTCACCGAGCACTACGCCGGCGCCTTCCCGGCCTGGCTGTCGCCGGTCCAGGTCACCTGCATCCCGGTGCACAGCGACTACGACGGCTACCTGTGGGACGTCGCCAAGCGCCTGAAGGCCGAGGGCATCCGGGTCGAGGTCGACGACTCCGACGACCGCATGCAGAAGAAGATCCGCAACGCCCAGAAGTCCAAGGTGCCGTTCATGCTCATCGCCGGCGGCGAGGACGTCGAGGCCGGCGCCGTCTCGTTCAGGTTCCGCGACGGCACCCAGGACAACGGCATCCCGCTCGACGAGGCCGTCGCCCGCATCAAGAAGGCCGTCGTTGACCGAGCATGAGGAGCAGCTCGGGGCGGGTCTGCGTGACCGCTTCGAGCGGCTCTACACCCCGCACCGGATGGCCTACATCAAGGGGGAGGAGAAGACGGACGACTGCCCGTTCTGCGTCATCCCCGGGATGTCCGACGCTGACGGGCTGATCATCCACCGAGGCACGGTGGCCTACGCGGTCCTGAACCTGTTCCCGTACAACTCAGGCCACCTGATGCTCGTGCCCTACCGGCACATCAGCGGCTACGACGACCTCACGTCGGACGAGGCTCATGAGATCGCCTCGCTGACGCAGCACGCGATCAAGGCGGTGCGGCACGCGTCGGGGGCGCACGGCTTCAACGTCGGCATGAACCTCGGCACCGTCGCCGGCGCGGGCATCGCGGCCCACCTGCACCAGCACGTCGTGCCCCGCTGGGGCGGCGACACCAACTTCATGCCGGTCGTCGGCCAGACCAAGGTGCTGCCGCAGCTCCTCCCGGAGACCCGCGAGATCCTGGCGAAGGCCTGGCTCGAGGTCTGACCTTGCGTCCTTTCTCCTGAGCCTGACTGCCGCGCCACTTGCTAGGACGTCAGGTCCCAGACAGGGGCCTGCGTCCTTTTCCTGAGCCTGACTGCCGCGCCACTTGCTAGGACGTCAGGCAGCCATGGGGGCCCAGCCGCGTGACCGGAAGACGGCCTCGACGGCGTCCAGCACACGTCCCTCATCGAGACGCCAGGCCAGAAGCGGGATGCGCATCACGTCGCATCCGCTGGCCAGGGACTCCAGATCCCTGACGGTGTCCGAGAGCCGCATCCAAGGGAGGCCGTGCTGCTCGCCGTCGATCTCCATCGTCAGGCCGTACTCCTCCCACTCGAGGTCGAGGTAGACCTTGCCGTCGGGACGGAACCGCTTGACCTGACGCGAGGGCTTGGGAAGTCCGCGCTTGGCCAGCGCCCGGCCGACGTCGAGCTCGCCCACGCTGCGCGCCCCGTCCACGATGTCGGCGACGGCGAGCCACAGGGCGGTCCGGAACTTGTGTCGCCTGACCCGCTCCAGTGCCTCGGCCAGCTGAGCAGGCGTGCACAAGCCTTGCTGCACAGGCAGGATCATGAAGAACGTGGCTTGCCGCTCGGTGACGGCCCAGAGGGCCGCGAAGACCGCTGACACGTCGGGCTTGGTACGCCGAAGGCCGGTGTCGACCAGGTCCTCCTTGCGCCATCGACGGCTCTCGTGACGGACGACCCCTGGAACGTGCACCTTGGGCGTGCCCTTCGGCACGAGCACGTGGATCACGTCGTCCGTCAGCGCCGTGACGCCGTCGTACTGGAGCGCCGTGACGCCGGACAGTCCCGCCCGTGGCCCGTGCTCGAGAACGGCGATCCACCGCCGGGCCTCGATCGACAGCGGCCCGTTGTGCAGCGCCACGGTCTGCCGACCGGTGCGCTGCCACCTGTTGTACGTGAGCTCACGTCGTACCAGCCATCGCGGAACCCCCGACGCATAGAGCTGCCGCCTCTCGGCGATCTGCTCCTGCTCGTCCGCCACCGCCCTTGCTCGAGTGAGCCCGAGCTCTGCTGCCACCTCTGAGATCCGCACCGGAGCATCCGACCGCATCTGGAACCGGTCGCGGGACGCCCCTGTGGACAGCCCAACGTCCTCACAAGTGGCGCCTCAGTCAGGCTGAAGAAAAAGGACGCAAGACAGGGCTGGGACGCAACGTCCTAGCAAGTGGTGCGTCAGTCAGGCTCAGGAAAAAGGACGCAACGTCAGGGCTTGAGGTGGCTGGGCATGGGCTCGTGGCGCAGGTAGGTGCGCGTGAACGAGCCGGTGCCGTGGGACAGGGAGCGCAGCTCGGCGGCGTAGCGCAGCAGCTCGAGGTCGGGGACCTCGGCGCTCACGACCGCGATGTCGTCCTCGCCCAGCTCGTTGCCGGTGACGCGGGCGCGGCGGCCGGAGAGGTCTGACATCGCCGTCCCGACGTACGACGAGGGCAGCCGCACCTCGATGGCGCTGTAGGGCTCGAGGACCTGGACGCCGGCCGCCTGGCAGGCCTCGCGCAGGGCGAGGGCGCCGGCGGACTGGAAGGCGGCGTCGGAGGAGTCGACGGAGTGCGCCTTGCCGTCGGTGAGGACGGCCTTGACGTCGACGAGCGGCCGGCCGTCGATGCCGCGCTCCATCTGCTGCGCGATGCCCTTCTCGACGGAGGGGATGTAGTTCGTGGGCACCGCGCCACCGACGACCTGCGAGGTGAACTCGAGCCCCGACCCGGCGGGCAGGGGCTCGAAGGTGACGTGGACGACGGCGTACTGGCCGTGACCGCCGGACTGCTTGACGTGCCGGCCCGTCACCTCGGCCCTGCCGGCGAGGGTCTCCCGCAGGGCGACCTTCACCTCCGGCTGCGTGACGTTGACGCCGTAGCGGGTCTGCAAGCGGTCGATGAGCACCTCGGCGTGCGCCTCACCGACCGTCCAGAGCAGCACCTGCCCGGTCTCGGCCTGGCGCTCCAGGGTGACGGTCGGGTCCTCCGCGACGAGCCGCTGCAGGGCCGTCCCGAGCTTGTCCTCGTCGGACCGGGTCGCCGCCTCGATCGCCACGGGGTGCTGCGGCGAGGGGAGGTCCCAGGGGTGGACGAGGAGCGGGTCGTCCTTGGACGAGATGGTGTCGCCGGTCTCGGCGGTCGTCAGCTTGGCCACCGACACGATGTCGCCCGCTGTGCACTCGGCCACCGGTCGCATCGCGGCACCGAGCGGGGTCGACAGCGCGCCGATGCGCTCGTCGGCGTCGTGGTCGGGGTGGCCGCGGTCGACCATGCCGTGGCCGCTGACGTGGACGGTCATGTCGGGGCGCAGCGTGCCGGAGAAGACCCGCAGCAGCGAGACGCGCCCGAGGTAGGGGTCGGACGTCGTCTTGACGACCTCGGCCACCAGGGGGCCGTCGGGGTCGCAGGTGATGGCGGCGGCGGGGGAGCCGTCGGGACGGGTGACGACCGGGCACGGGTGCTCGAGGGGCGTCGGCATGGCCTGGGTCAGCAGCTCGAGCAGCTCGTCGGTGCCCAGTCCGGTCAGCGGTGCCGCGGGGATCACGGGGTAGAAGTGCCCGCGGGCGACGGCGATCTCGAGGTCGTTGACGATGACCTTCTGGTCGATGCTCTCGCCGCCCAGGTAGCGGTCGAGCAGCGTCTCGTCCTCGCTCTCCGCGATGACCGCCTCGATCAGCTCCCCGCGCAGCGACTCGATGAGCGGCAGGTGCTGCGGGTCGGGGTCGCGCTCGACCCGGTCGCCGGAGGACCAGTCGTAGACGCGCTGGCTGATGAGCCCGATGCAGCCGGCGACGGACTCGTCGTCGCCGTGCATCGGCAGGTAGAGCGGGTGCACGCCCTCGCCGAGCAGCCGCTGGCAGATGGCGACCGCGTCGTCGAAGTCGGCGCGGGGCTTGTCGAGCTGGGTGATGACGACGGCGCGGGGCATCCCCACAAGAGCGCACTCGTGCCAGAGCTGCACGGTGATGGCGTCCACGCCGTCGCAGGCCGAGACGACGAAGAGCGCGGCGTCCGCGGCCCGCAGGCCGGCGCGCAGCTCCCCGACGAAGTCGGCGGATCCGGGGGTGTCGAGCAGGTTGACCTTGATGCCCGCGTGCTCGAGAGGAGCGAGCGACAGGGCGACGGAGCGCTGGAGCCGGACCTCGACGTCCTCGCTGTCGCTCACGGTGGTGCCCTCGGTGACGCTGCCGGCCCGCGGGACCGTGCCGGTGCGCGCGAGCAGCGCCTCCACCAGCGTGGTCTTGCCCGCCCCCGCGTGACCCACCACGGCGACGTTGCGGACCAGCTCCGGTGCCCTCGGGTCGGGTGCCGGCCCTGCCTGCTTGGTGTTCTTGGACACAGCCGCCTCCGTCGTCGTCGGTGTCCTCACCTTCCTACCGGGTCTGCGGCTCGACAAGCCCTAGTGTTCTCCGCGTGATCGGCAGCCAGCTCCGTCCGCACGTCGGGCGGATCGCGGACCCCCTCGTCAGCAAGCTGCTGGCCTGGGGCGTCACGCCCAACACCGTCACCCTCACCGGCACCGTCGGTGTCGTCGCCGCAGCGCTCGGCTTCTTCCCGCAGGGCATGTTCCTCGTGGGCACCCTGGTCATCACGTTCTTCGTGCTCACCGACACCATCGACGGCGCGCTGGCCCGCAAGATGGGCATCAGCAGCGCCTTCGGCGGGTGGCTCGACAGCACCTGCGACCGGATCGCCGACGGCGCGATCTTCGGTGCGCTCGCCCTCTGGTACTCGGGCCAGGACGACGTCATGACCGGGGTCAGCATCTTCGTGCTGGTCTGCAGCCAGGTCATCTCCTACGAGAAGGCCCGCGCCGAGGGCGTCGGCCTCACCTGCAACGTCGGCATCATGGACCGTCCCGCCCGCCTCATCATCGCCCTCGTGGCCGCCGGGCTCACGGGTCTCGGCATCCCCGACGTCCTGCTGGACGGTGCCCTGTGGGTGCTCGCGGTGCTGTCGCTCGTCACCGTGGTGCAGCGCGCGCTCGAGGTGAAGAAGCAAGCAGCGCTGGCTGCGCAGTGAACCTGCTGTCCAGCTCGTACGCCGTGGGCTGGGCAGCGGTGAAGGCGCTGCCGGAACCGGTTGCGCGCCGCATGTTCCAGACGGGCGCGGACGCCGCGCTGCTCCGGAACGACTTCCCGCAGCTGGCGAGGAACCTGGCCCGCGTGACCGACGAGGACGTCCTCAAGCCGGCGATCCGGTCGTACGCCCGCTACTGGTGCGAGGTCTTCCGGCTGCCGGCCATGAAGCCCGACCGCATCGTGAAGGGGACGACCACGACGGACGAGCACCTGCTGCGCGACTCCGTGGCGAGCGACCGCGGCACGATCATGGTGCTGCCCCACAGCGGCAACTGGGACGCCGCGGGTGCTTGGTGCGGCCTCACCGACGTGCCGTTCGCGACCGTCGCGGAGCGGCTCAAGCCCGAGTCCCTCTACGAGCAGTTCCTCGACTTCCGTCGCTCCCTCGGCATGGAGGTCCTGCCGCTGACCGGGGGAGAGCGCCCGCCGTCGGAGGTGCTCGAGGAGCGGCTGAACGACGGCGGCACGATCTGCCTGCTCGCCGACCGCGACCTGTCGAAGCGCGGCGTCGAGGTCGACTTCTTCGGCAGCCGCGCCAAGATGCCCGCCGGTCCGGCCAAGCTCGCGCTCGACACCGGCGCGAACCTGATGCCGACGACCCTGTCCTTCACGGACGACGGGTGGCACATCGTGTTCCAGGACTACGTCGCGCACACGGACATCCCGACGATGACGCAGTCCGTCGCCGACGCCTTCGCCCGCGAGATCGCGCAGCACGCGGCCGACTGGCACATGCTCCAGAAGCTCTGGCTCGAGGACCTGTGAGGGTCGGGCTCGTCTGCCCCTACGCCTGGGACGTCCCGGGGGGCGTCCAGGCGCACGTCCACGACCTCGCGGAGTCGCTCATCGCCCTCGGCCATGACGTCTCGGTCCTCGCACCGGTGGACGACGACGAGGGCGAGCTGCCGCCGTACCTCGTCCCGGCCGGGCGCACCGTCCCGGTGCCCTACAACGGATCCGTGGCGCGGCTCTGCTTCGGGCCGCTGTCGCTGGCGCGGACGAGGCGCTGGCTGCGGAAGGGCCGCTTCGACGTGCTGCACCTGCACGAGCCGACCGTCCCGTCGGTGTCGATGCTCGCCTGCTTCGCCGCGAAGGGACCGATCGTCGCCACCTTCCACACCGCGACCGCGCGCAGCCGGGCCCTGCACGTCATGGGCAGCTCGCTGCAGCCGGGCCTCGAGAAGATCACCGGCCGGATCGCGGTGTCCCGGGCCGCGCGTCAGGTCGTCGTCGAGCACCTCGGGCACGACGCGGTCCTCATCCCCAACGGCGTCGACGTCGCGCGCTTCCACATCGCGCGACCGACCCACGAGGGCCTGCGGGTGCTGTTCCTCGGCCGGGTGGACGAGCCCCGCAAGGGCCTGCAGGTGCTGCTCGACGCGTGGCCCGGCGTGCGGGCAGCGGTCCCCGGCGTCGAGCTGGTCGTGGCGGGACCGGGCGAGGTGGACGCGGCGGACGGGGTCACCGTCCTCGGGCTGGTGCCGGAGGCGGACAAGCCGTCGGTCTACGCAGGAGCGGACGTCTACTGCGCGCCGAACACGCACGGCGAGAGCTTCGGGATCGTGCTCATCGAGGCGATGGCGGCAGGCACGCCCGTGGTGGCCAGCGAGCTCGAGGCCTTCGCGCGCGTCCTCGACGGCGGCGAGGCGGGCGTGCTGTTCCCGGTGGGGGACAGCGACGCGCTCGCGGCCGCCCTGGTCGCGCTGCTGCTCGACCCGGAGCGCCGCCGGCTCCTCGCTGCGCACGGCCTCAGTGCCGTCCAGAGGTACGACTGGCAGCACGTCACCCGCGAGATCGTCGAGGTCTACGAGACCGTCCGGCTGGCCGCACCGGTGGAGCTCGAGGAGCCCGAGGACGAGCCCCTCGACGAGATCGAGGACCCGGAGCGGCTGCCCGAGCGGCTGCGCCGGTGGCTCGACGTCGTGCGTGAGCGGGTCGAGGCCCGATGAACGCCGCCGTCGCCTGGTCGGCCCTGGGCGTGATCCTCGTCGCGGTCTACATCACCTGGACGGCCGGCCGGCTGGACCGCCTGCACGCGCGGGTGGACGCCGCCTGGGCAGCGCTCGACGCCCAGCTCGTACGCCGGTCAGCGGCGGCGCGCGCCCTGGGCATCCCCTCCGTCACGGCTGCCGCGGAGGCGTCGCTCGGTGCGGCCGCGAGCGACCGTCAGGAGGTCGAGAACCAGCTGTCCCGCGCGCTGCGCGCCGCCTGGCCGAGCGTGCCGGACGGTCCTGCGAAGGCGGAGCTCGAAGCGGCCGCCTCCCGGGTGGCGCTGGCCCGGTCGTTCCACAACGGGGCCGTGACCAACGCGCGAGCGCTGCGGCGCAACCGGCTGGCCCGGCTGCTCCACCTCGCGGGTCACCGGGCGATGCCGGAGTTCTTCGACGTGGACGAGACCGATTTCTCAGATGAGGCAGGGCCCGCGGGCAACTAGACTCAGCCGCATGAGTGAGACCGGGACTGACGTCGTCAAGCGGGGCATGGCCGAGCAGCTCAAGGGCGGCGTCATCATGGACGTCGTCACGCCCGAGCAGGCCCGCATCGCCGAGGACGCCGGCGCGGTCGCCGTCATGGCGCTCGAGCGCGTGCCGGCCGACATCCGCCGCGACGGCGGCGTCTCGCGGATGAGCGACCCCGACATGATCGACGGCATCAAGGCCGAGGTCACCATCCCGGTCATGGCCAAGGCCCGCATCGGCCACTTCGTCGAGGCCCAGGTGCTGCAGGCGATCGGCGTCGACTACATCGACGAGTCCGAGGTCCTCACCCCGGCCGACTGGGCGCACCACATCGACAAGCGCGCCTTCACCGTCCCGTTCGTCTGCGGCGCGACCAACCTCGGCGAGGCGCTCCGCCGCATCTCCGAGGGCGCGGCGATGATCCGCTCCAAGGGCGAGGCCGGCACCGGTGACGTGTCGCAGGCCACCACGCACATCCGCACGATCCTCGGCCAGATCAAGAAGCTGACCGTCCTGGACTCCTCCGAGATCTTCGACGTCGCCAAGGAGCTGCGCGCCCCCGTCGAGCTCGTGCGCCTGACGGCCGAGCTCGGCCGGCTCCCCGTCGTGCTGTTCGTCGCCGGTGGCGTGGCCACGCCCGCCGACGCGGCGATGATGATGCAGCTCGGTGCCGACGGCGTCTTCATCGGCTCCGGCATCTTCAAGTCCGGCGACCCAGCCGCGCGCGCCCGCGCGTGCGTCGAGGCGACCGCCTACTTCGAGGACGCCGAGCGGATCGCCAAGGTCAGCCGCGGTCTCGGCGAGGCCATGGTCGGCATCGCGGCCGACAAGCTCGCCGCCGGTGACCTGCTGGCCGACCGCGGTTGGTAGTGAGGGTCGGGGTCCTCGCCCTCCAGGGGGACGTCCGTGAGCACGCGGCTGCCCTGACAGCGGCCGGCGCCGAGGTCGTACCCGTCAAGCGGGTCTCCGACCTCGACGGGCTCGACGGCATCGTGCTGCCGGGCGGCGAGTCCACGACCATGGGCAAGCTGCTGACGCTGTTCGACCTGCTCGAGCCGCTGCGCGCCCGGATCGCAGACGGGCTGCCTGCCTACGGCACCTGCGCGGGCATGATCCTGCTCGCGAGCGAGGTCCTCGATGGCCGGCACGACCAGAAGCTGCTCGGTGGGCTCGACATCACCGTCCGCCGCAACGCGTTCGGCTCGCAGGTGCACTCGTTCGAGCAGGACCTGTCGGTCGACGGTGTCGGAGAGGTGCACGGCGTCTTCATCCGGGCGCCCTGGGTCGAACGAGCAGGGCCCACCGTCGACGTGCTCGCTCGCGTGGGGGACCACCCCGTCGCCGTCCGCTCCGGGCACCTGCTGGCCACGTCGTTCCACCCCGAGCTGACGGGTGACGGGCGGATGCACGCCTACTTCGTCTCTATGATGGCGTCATGAGCGGGCATTCCAAGTGGGCGACGACCAAGCACAAGAAGGCGGCGATCGACGCCAAGCGCGGCAAGCTCTTCGCCAAGCTCATCAAGAACATCGAGGTCGCTGCCCGCACGGGCGGCGGTGACCCGGCCGGCAACCCGACCCTCGCCGACGCGATCGCGAAGGCCAAGGGCCAGTCGGTCCCCAACGACAACATCGACCGCGCGGTCAAGCGCGGCTCCGGCGAGTCCGGCGAGTCGGTCAACTACGAGGAGATCATGTACGAGGCCTACGGGCCCGGCGGCGTGGCGTTCCTCATCGAGTGCCTGACCGACAACCGCAACCGGGCCAACGCCGAGGTCCGCACCGCGATCACCCGCAACGGCGGCAACCCGGCCGACCCCGGCTCGGTCGCCTACATGTTCTCCCGCAAGTCGATCATCACGGTGGCCAAGGTCGACGGCCGCACCGAGGACGACGTCCTGCTGGCCGTTCTCGACGCGGGCGCCGAGGAGGTCAACGACACCGACGACGCCTTCGAGGTCGTCTGCGACGTGTCCGACACCAAGGCCGTCCGCGAGGCGTGCAACGAGGCCGGCTTCGACGTCGAGCCCCCCGACATCGCCTGGATCGCCAGCACCACGATCCAGCTCGAGGACGAGCCCGCCCGCAAGGTCCTCAAGCTCGTCGACGCCCTCGAGGACCTCGAC
>CBIHPE010000155.1:0-9602 GCA_966212015.1 uncultured Frankiales bacterium
TCCGACGTCGGGCGTGCCGATCGGGCGGTCCATCTCGTCGGCGAGGACGTGCAGGACGCGGTGGTCCGAGAGGGCGCCGCTGGTGCGGAGGACCGCCTCGAACGGGCGGGCGCGGCCCTCCCAGTCGAGGTAGGTGCCGTCCTTCTCGACCGCCGCGGCGACCGGGAAGACCACGTCGGCGCGGTCGGTGACCGCGGAGCGCCGCAGCTCGAGCGACACGACGAACTCGACGGCCTCGAGGGCGTCGAGCGCGAGGGCCGGGTCGAGGGCGTCGGCGGGGTCGACGGACCCGACGAGCAGGCCCTTGAGCTTCTTGGCCTTGGCGTCGGTGAGGATGGTCTGGAGGTCGCGGCCCGCCTCGGTCGGCGCGTTGGCCCAGCCGATGTCGGTGCCGACGGGACGACCGCCCGGGAGCAGGGTCGGCAGAGCGCCGGCGTCGACGGCACCGCGCTCACCCGCACGGCGCGGGATCCACGCGAGGTCGGCACCGGTCTCGTCGGCCAGCTTGGCAGCCGCGGTGAGCGCACCCGGGGCGGAGGCGAGCCGCTCGCCGACGAGGAAGACGGAGCGGTCGTCGAGGGCCGAGCGGTCGAAGGCGTCGAGGGCCGCAGCCTCCTGGCCCGGCACCGTCTGCACGAGCGTCGCGGACAGCTTGGTCGCGCCGGCGCTGCGCAGGGCGGCGATCGTCGTGACCTTCTGCCCGTGCTTGCGGACGGCCTTGCGCAGGCGGAGGAAGACGATCGGCGACTCCTCCTCCGGCTCGAAGCCGACGAGCAGCACCGACGGCGCAGCCTCGAGGTCGGCGTAGGTGACGTCGAGGTAGCGGCCGGCGACGAGGCCGCCGAGGAACGCCAGCTCCTCGTCGGTGCCGGGGCGCGTGCGGGCGTCGATGTCGTTGGTGCCGAGCGCGACGCGGGCGAACTTGCTCCACGCGAACGCGTCCTCGACGGTGAGACGACCGCCCGGCAGGACGCCGACCCCGCCCTCGTCGCGGGCAAGCGCGAGACCGCGGGCGGCGTAGTCGAGCGCCTCGGTCCAGGAGGCCTCGCGCAGCTCGCCGTCCTCGCGGATCAGCGGCTTGGTGAGGCGGTCGGGCTGCGTGGCGTAGGTGAACGCCCAGCGGCCCTTGTCGCAGTTCCACTCCTCGTTGACCTGCGGGTCGTCACCGGCCATCCGGCGCATGACCTTGCCGCGCCGGTGGTCGCTGCGCAGCGCGCAGCCGGAGGCGCAGTGCTCGCAGACCATCGGGCTGGAGACCAGGTCGAACGGCCGGGCGCGGAAGCGGTAGGCCGCGCCGGTGAGGGCACCGACCGGGCAGATCTGCACGGTGTTGCCGGAGAAGTAGGACTCGAAGGGCTGGTCGGTGTAGATCGCGACCTGCTGCAGCGCACCGCGCTCGAAGAGCTCGATGAAGGGGTCGCCGGCGACCTGCTGGCTGAACCGCGTGCAGCGCGCGCACAGGACGCAGCGCTCGCGGTCGAGGAGCACCTGGCTGCTGATGGCCAGCGGCTTCGGGTAGGTGCGCTTCACGTCGTGGAACCGGGACTCGCCGTCGCCGAAGGCCATCGACTGGTTCTGCAGCGGGCACTCGCCGCCCTTGTCGCAGACGGGGCAGTCGAGCGGGTGGTTGATGAGCAGCAGCTCGAGGGTGCCGCGCTGCGCCTTCTCGGCGACCGGCGACGTGAGCTGGGTCTTGACGACCATGCCCTCGGTGACGGTCGTGGTGCAGGACGCGACCGGCTTGCGCTGGCCCTCGACCTCGACGATGCACTGGCGGCAGGCACCCACCGGGTCGAGCGCCGGGTGGTCGCAGAAGCGCGGGATCTGGATGCCGATCAGCTCGGCGGCGCGGATGACGAGGGTGCCCTTGGGCACCTGCACGTCGAACCCGTCGATGGTGACGGTGATGAGGTCCGTCTGGACCGCGAGCTCTGTCATGCCGTCACTCCGCCGAAGACCGTGCTGGCGACCGGGTCGAACGGGCAGCCGCCGTTGATGTGCTGGATGAACTCGTCGCGGAAGAGCTTGATGCCGCTGACGATCGGGCTGGTCGCGCCGTCGCCGAGGGCGCAGAAGGAGCGGCCGAAGATGTTGTCGCAGGTGTCGAGGAGGACCTCGATGTCGGCCTCCGTCGCCGTACCCGCCTCCATCCGCTCGAGGATCTGCACCATCCAGTAGGTCCCCTCGCGGCACGGCGTGCACTTGCCGCAGGACTCGTGCGCGTAGAACTCGGTCCAGCGCAGGACGGCGCGCACGACGCAGGTCGTGTCGTCGAAGCACTGCAGCGCCTTGGTGCCGAGCATCGAGCCCGCCTCGCCGACGCCTTCGTAGTCGAGCGGGACGTCGAGGTGCTCGGCCGTCAACAGGGGCGTGGACGAACCACCAGGGGTCCAGAACTTCAGCTCGCGGCCGTCGCGCATGCCGCCGGCCAGGTCGAGCAGCTGCCGCAGCGTGATGCCGAGCGGGGCCTCGTACTGGCCTGGCTTCTTCACGTGACCCGAGAGCGAGTAGAGCGTGTAGCCCTTCGACTTCTCGGTGCCCATCGACGAGAACCACTCGGCGCCGCCGAGCACGATCGAGGGGACGGACGCGATCGACTCGACGTTGTTGACGACGGTCGGGCAGGCGTAGAGGCCGTGGGTGGCCGGGAAGGGCGGGCGCAGCCGGGGCTGGCCGCGGTAGCCCTCGAGCGAGTCGAGGAGGGCCGTCTCCTCGCCGCAGATGTAGGCGCCCGCGCCGGCGTGGACCACGAGCTCGAGGTCGAAGCCGCTGTCGTGGATGTTCTTGCCGAGGTGGCCGGCGGCGTAGGCCTGCTGGACCGCCTCCTGCACGCGACGGATCACGTGCGTGACCTCGCCGCGGATGTAGATGAAGGCGTGGTTGGCGCGGATCGCGTACGACGCGATGATGACGCCCTCGACGAGCGCGTGCGGGTTGGCGAGCATGAACGGCACGTCCTTGCACGTGCCGGGCTCGGACTCGTCGGCGTTGACGACGAGGTAGTGCGGCTTCGCGCCCTGGCCCTCGGGGCCCTGCGGGATGAAGCCCCACTTCATGCCGGTGGGGAAGCCGGCGCCACCGCGGCCGCGCAGGCCGCTGTCCTTGACGAGCTGGATGAGCGCGTCGGGCTCGGTCTTGAGGGCCTTGGTCAGCGCCTCGTAGCCGCGGTGCCTCGTGTAGCCGTCGATGGAGAAGGCGTCCGCCTCGTCCCAGTGGGCGGAGAGAACGGGGGTCAGCACCTAGGCCTCCACGCTGTTGGACGGAGCAGAGGGGTAGGAGGGTGCGGCGTCGCCGCGCTGCTTGGCGATGTCGAGGCCGACCAGGGTGGCGGGACCGGCGGTCACGCCCTCCTTGCCGAGGCCGTCGTTGAAGCCGGCGAGGACGCGTGACATCTCCTTGAAGGAGACCAGCTTCGACGGGCCGCGGGTCGGCGCCGGCGGGTTGCCGGACTGCAGGCCGTCGAGCAGCGAGCGGAACGACTGCGGGTCCTGGTTGTCGTAGAACTCCCAGTTGACCATCACGACGGGGGCGTAGTCGCAGGCCGCGTTGCACTCGATGTGCTCGAGCGAGACCTTGCCGTCGGCGGTCGTCTCGTTGTTGCCGATGCCGAGGTGCTCCTTCGCCGCGGCGAAGAGCGCGTCGCCACCGAGCACCGCGCAGAGCGTGTTGGTGCAGACGCCCACGTGGTAGGTGCCTGCGGGGCGGCGGCGGTACATCGTGTAGAAGGTCGCGACGGCGCCGACCTCGGCCTTCGTGAGGCCGAGCTCCTCGGAGCACAGCGCGATGCCGGCCGGCGAGACGTAGCCCTGGACCGACTGCACGAGGTGCAGCATCGGCAGCAGCGCAGAGCGGGACCGCGGGTAGCGCGCGATGATCTCGCGCGCCTCGCGCCGGGTCTCGTCCGTGAGCGGCGGGATCCCGTCAGGGACCACCGTCGTTGCGGGCATTCCAAGGTCAGCCACTAGCGGTCCACTCCACCCATGACGGGGTCGATCGAGGCGACGGCGGCGATGGCGTCGGCGATCAGCGACCCCTCGCACATGGCCGAGGCCGACTGCAGGTTGACGAAGCTCGGCTCGCGGACGTGGACGCGGAACGGGCGCGTGCCGCCGTCGCTGACCGCGTGCACACCGAGCTCGCCGCGCGGCGACTCGATGGCGGAGTAGACCTGACCCGCGGGGACGCGGAAGCCCTCGGTCACGAGCTTGAAGTGGTGGATCAGGGCCTCCATGGAGGTGCCCATGATCTTCTTCACGTGGTCGAGGGACTGACCCATGCCGTCGCTGCCGAGGGCGAGCTGGGCGGGCCAGCCGATCTTCTTGTCCTCCACCATCACCGGGCCGGGCTGGAGCCTGTCCAGCGCCTGCTCGATGATCTTCATCGACTCCTTCATCTCCTGCACGCGCACCAGGAAGCGGCCCCAGCCGTCGGCGTACTCGGAGGTCGGGACGTCGAAGTCGTAGTTCTCGTAGCCGCAGTAGGGCTGCGTCTTGCGCAGGTCCCAGGCCAGGCCGGCCGACCGCAGGATCGGGCCGGTGACGCCGAGCGACAGGCAGCCCTGCACGTCGAGGTAGGCGACGTCCTGCAGGCGCTTCTGCCAGATCGGCTGGCCGGTGAGCAGCTGGTCGACGAGGGGGATGCGCTTCTCGAGCGTCGCGAGCAGCTCCCGCACCTTCTCGACGGCACCGGGGGGAAGGTCCTGCGCGACGCCACCGGGACGGACGAACGCGTGGTTCATCCGCAGCCCGGTGATGGTCTCCAGCACGTCGAGGCACAGCTCGCGCTCGCGGAAGCCGTTGGTCATGGCGGTGAGGGCACCGAGCTCCATGCCGCCCGTCGCGAGCCACACCAGGTGCGACGCGATGCGGTTGATCTCCATGCAGAGCACGCGGATCGTGGTCGCGCGCTCGGGCACCTCGACGCCGAGGAGCTTCTCCACGGCGAGGCAGTAGGCGGTCTCGTTGAAGATCGGCGACAGGTAGTCCATGCGCGTCACGAAGGTCACGCCCTGGGTCCAGGTGCGGTACTCCATGTTCTTCTCGATGCCGGTGTGCAGGTAGCCGATCACCGTGCGCGCACTGGTGACCGTCTCCCCCTCCAGCTCGAGGACGAGGCGGAGCACGCCGTGCGTCGACGGGTGCTGCGGACCCATGTTGACGACCATCCGCTGGTCGTCACCCGCGCCCGCCACGACCTGGTCCCAGTCGCCGCCGGTGACCGTGTAGACGGTGCCCTCGGTGGTCTCCCTCTCGGGGCTGTACGAGGTCATGCTGCGCCTCCGACCGTTCGCCCGCTCACGAGTAAGTCCTCCGCTCATCGGGCGGCGGGATGCTCGCGCCCTTGTACTCGACCGGGATGCCGCCGAGCGGGTAGTCCTTGCGCTGCGGGTGCCCGACCCAGTCGTCCGGCATGAGGATCCGGGTCAGCGCCGGGTGACCCTCGAAGACGATGCCGAACATGTCCCAGGTCTCGCGCTCCTGGAAGTCGGCGGTCGGGTAGACCGGGCAGACCGAGGGGATGACCGGGTTGTCGACGGTGACCGCGGTCTCGACGCGCAGCCGGCGGCGGTAGGTCATCGACGTGTAGTGGTAGACCGCGTGCAGCCGGGTCTCCTCGGCGGGGTAGTCGACACCCGACACCGACGACAGCAGCTCGAAGCGCAGGTTGGGCTCGTCGCGCAGCACCTTCGCGATGTCGCGGACGGCGGCGGGCTTCACGTGGAGCGTGAGCTCACCGCGGTCGACGACGACGCGCAGCACGTTCTCGGCGAACCCGGGCCAGGCGGCCTCGAGGGCGTCGGTGGCCTCGTCGAACCAGCCGCCGTAGGGCTTGGGCGTCGAGATCGGCGCGATCTTCTTCTCGACCAGGCCGCCGAAGCCGGTGGTGTCGGAGCCGAAGGCGGCGCCGAACATGTCGGAGCCGACGCGAGCGGGTGCGTCGGGCGGGATGACGGCGCCCGGGACCGGCCCCTGCTTCTGCAGGCCGGTGGGGGTGGTCTCGCTCATGAGCGGTACTTCCCGAGCCGCGGGAAGGGATCAGCCTCGCTCGCTGCGCGGGCCGCGACCTTGCCCGGGCGGGAGAACCGCTCGGAGGAGGCGACCAGCTGGCGCGGCTGGTAGTCGTGGGCCTCGCGACGCTTCGCGTTGGAGCCCAGCGGCTCCTCCATGATCTTGTCGTGCAGCTTGAGGATCGCGTCCATCAGCATCTCGGGGCGCGGCGGGCAGCCGGGCAGGTAGATGTCGACGGGCACGATGTGGTCGACGCCCTGCACGATCGCGTAGTTGTTGAACATGCCGCCGGAGCTGGCGCACACGCCCATCGCGATGACCCACTTGGGCTCGGGCATCTGGTCGTAGATCTGCCGCACGACGGGCGCCATCTTCTGGCTGACGCGGCCGGCGACGATCATCAGGTCGGCCTGGCGCGGCGAGGCGCGGAAGACCTCCATGCCGAAGCGCGCGAGGTCGTAGCGGCCGGCACCGGTGGCCATCATCTCGATGGCGCAGCAGGCGAGGCCGAAGGTCGCGGGCCACAGGCTGGACTTGCGGCTCCAGTTGACGACCTTCTCGACAGACGTCAGGACGATGCCGCTGGGGAGCTTTTCCTCGACACCCATGGGTCTAGTCCCACTCCAATCCGCCGCGGCGCCAGACGTAGGCGTACGCGACGAACACCGTCGCGATGAACAGCACCATCTCCACCAGGCCGAACACGCCCAGCTTCCCGAAGGCCACGGCCCACGGGTAGAGGAAGATGATCTCGATGTCGAAGACGATGAAGAGCATCGCCGTCAGGTAGAACTTGATCGGGAACCGGCCGCCGCCCATGGGCTGCGGAGTGGGCTCGATGCCGCACTCGTACGCGTCGTACTTGGCCCGGTTGTAGCGCTTGGGGCCGGTGAACGACGCGGCCACGACCGAGAACGCGGCGAAGCCGAACGCCAGCACGAACAGCACGATGATGGGCAGGTACCACTGCAGCACGTCTGGTCTCCTCTCGGTCGGGGGTCAGCCTAGGGGTCGGGCGGGGGTGCTCAGGCCGCGGGTGCGAGCTTGACCATGCCGTTGATGACGCGGTCGAGCGCGTCCCCGCCCCGGGGGTCTGTCAGGTTCGCGAGCAGCTTGAGCGTGAACTTCATGAGGAGCGGCCGCGGGAGGCCGTACTTCGTGGCCAGCTTCATGACCTGGGGGTTGCCGATCAGGCCGACGAAGACCCGTCCGAGCGTGTAGTAGCCGCCGTACTGCGCCTTCATCGCGGCCGGGTACGCCTGGAGCGCGCGCTCGCGCTGCGGGCCCTCAGGACGGGCGAGGGCCTGTACGGCGACCTCGGCCGCGATCCGCCCGCTCTCCATGGCGTAGGCGATGCCCTCACCGTTGAAGGGGTTGACTGCCCCGGCGGCGTCACCGATGAGGACGAGACCGTCGCGGTAGTGCGGCTGGCGGTTGAAGCCCATCGGCAGCGCGGCGCCGCGGATCGGGCCGCGCGCGTGCTCCTCGTCGAACTGCCACTCGGCCGGCATGGAGGACGTCCAGCGCTTCATCAGGTCGCGGTAGTTGGTGTCCTGCCACGCCTTCGTCGTGTTGAGGATGCCGAGGCCGACGTTGGAGGTGCCGTCGCCGACGCCGAACACCCAGCCGTAGCCCGGGAGCAGGTCGCCCTCGGGCGTGCGCAGCTCCAGCCACGACTCGAGCATGTCGTCGTCGTGCCGCGGGCTCTCGTAGTAGCGCCGCACGGCCACGCCCATCGGGCGGTCGTCGCGCTTGTCGATGCCGCGAGAGATCGCGAGCCGGGCGCTCACACCGTCGGCGGCGATCACGATCGGCGCGCGGTAGGTGTGCTCCGCCTTCTCCGGGCCGACCTTGGCGGTCACGCCGACGACCCGGCCGTTCTCGACGACCGGTCCGCTGACGTTGGTCAGCGTCTGCAGCCGGGCACCGGCCTTCTGCGCGTTCTGGGCCAGCAGGTCGTCGAAGTCGAGCCTCGGTCGTACCAGGCCGTAGTCGGGGTAGCTGGCGAGCTCGGGCCAGGGGAGCTCGAGCTTGACCCCGCCACCGAGGATGCGCAGGCCCTTGTTGCGGATGAAGCCGCCCGCCTCGGAGGTGTCGATGCCCATGTCGACGAGCGTCTTGACGGCGCGCGGCGTGAGGCCGTCGCCGCAGACCTTCTCGCGCGGGAAGGAGGTCTTCTCGAGGAGCAGCACGTCGAGCCCCGACTGGGCCAGCGCGTGGGCGGCGGCGCTGCCGCCGGGCCCGGCGCCGACGACGATGACGTCGGCGTCCTGGTGGCTGGTCACGGCGTTCCCCTCTCGCTTGTGAAAACTTTCACGAGCGGTTCCCCAGTGTACGGCTCCCGGCCCCCGCCCACACCCCAAGCAGGACTACCTCCAGGCAGGTCGAACGTTCAGCCATGACCGTCGAGGCGTGGGAGGCGCCGCCTGCGGCGCCCACCCGGGCCTCGATCGTCTTCCGCACGGCGCTGATCGTGCTGGCGCTGCTGGCGAGCCTGGCCGTGCTCGCCCTGTCGGGGGCGAAGGGGAGCCAGGGGCAGCTGGTCGACGACGTGCGCTCGGGCCGCACGAGGCACGTGCTCGTGCGCGAGGACCGCGTCGTGTGGCGGGACGGCAGCTTTCTCAACCGGGTGATCCGGCTCGACGGCCGGTACGGGTCCACCAGCTCCTCGCCGGAGCTGCACCGACCCGAGGACGTGCGGCGCTTCCTCGCCGAGCGTGCCGACGCCTCCGCCGACACCGTCCGCGACCTGCCGGGCTGGGCCGAGCCGCGGACGTGGTTGAGATGGGTCTCGCTGCTCGCCTTCCTCACCCTTCTGTTCGGGCCGCGGCCGTCGACCTTCAACCGGTGGGGGTGGTTCTGGTTCTTCTGGTTCTGGCGCCCCGTCGGAGCTCTGGCGTTCCTCCTGCTCGGTGGCCCGAGCGTGCTGCGGAGGTCGCCCCCGGCGCGGGGTGCGCGCAGCGGCGGCGACGGCTGCCTCGCAGTGTTCCTGCTGACGCTGCTCCTGGGTGCCCTGAGCATCGGGCTACAGGCGCTGCTCCGGCGCCTGGGCACCGACCTGTGGGTCGAGGTCGGCTGAGGTCAGCGGGTTGCGCGGTGCAGAGCGACGATGCCGCCGGTGAGGTCGCGCCACTCCACACCGGTCCAGCCGGCCTCCTGGAGCACCGCGGCCAGGGCGGGCTGGTCGGGCCAGGCCCGGATGGACTCCGCCAGGTAGACGTAGGCCGCCGGGTCGCTGGAGACCTTGGTGGCGACGGCGGGCAGCGCCTTCATGAGGTACTCGACGTAGACGGTCCGGAAGGGCTTCCACGTCGGGTGGCTGAACTCGCAGACCACGATCCGGCCGCCCGGCTTGGTGACCCGGCGCATCTCCTTCAGTCCCTCGAGGGCCGAGGCGACGTTGCGCAGGCCGAACGAGATCGTCACTGCGTCGAAGGAGGCGTCGGCGAACGGCAGCCTCAGCGCGTCACCTGCGACGAGGGGCACGCCCTTGCCGAGCCCCTCCTTCAGCATGCCGAGGGAGAAGTCGCAGCCGATGACCCGCGCCCCGCTCTTGGCGAGGGCTGCGCTGGACGTCGCCGTGCCCGCCGCTAG
>CBIHPE010000156.1:0-9594 GCA_966212015.1 uncultured Frankiales bacterium
GCGCTACCTCGCCGGCGTCGGGCTCAAGCGGCACCACGACACCGGCTGGGAGATCTCGGTGGGGACCGACGAGCGCGCCCGGGGCCAGGGCCTCGCACGCCGGCTGGTGTCGCAGGCAGCACGCAGGGTGCAGGCCGAGGGCCGCGCGGTCCTCTACCTGCACGCGCCGGACAACGAGGCGTCAGCACGGGTGGCCCGAGCCAGCGGCTTCCCGGACACGGGTTGGCAGGTCGTCGGCTTCTGGCAGCACCAGCCCTGACGTCAGGCGATCAGCGAGCGGTCGACGTCGGCGAGGGAGGTGCAGCCGGCGAGGCCCATGACGAAAGCGAGGTCGTCGGCCAGCGCACGGAGGCAGGCCTCGACGCCGGCAGCGCCGTCGGCGGCGAGCCCCCAGAGGACCGGTTTGCCCAGGAGCACCGCGTCCGCACCGAGGGCCAGCGCAGCGAGGACGTCGAGACCGGAGCGGATCCCTCCGTCGACGAGCACGGGGGCGCGCCCGGCGACGGCGGCGACCACGTCGGGCAGGGCTTCGGCGGTGGAGACGGCGCGACCCAGCTGGCGGCCGCCGTGGTTGCTGACGACGATGCCGGCGGCACCGGCGTCGAGGCAGGCCTCGGCGTCGTCGGCGCGAAGGACTCCCTTGACCAGGACGGGGAGCCCGGTGCGGGCGTGCAGCCAGTCGATGTCGCGGAGAGTGGCGGGCGCCTGGTCGAGGTCGCCGAGCGGGGCGCGTCTCGCCGTACCGAGGTAGGGGGTGTCCCCCGTGAGCACGATGGCCGTCGCACCGAGGTCGCGCGCCGTGAGGCACGCGTCGAGCGTGAGCTGCTTGTCCTGCAGGACGTAGGCCTGCCACCAACCGCTGCCCTCGAACGGCGCCGAGGCCCGCATCGACCAGCACAGCAGGGAACCCGCTTGCTCTGCGCCTTGGTTGGTGGCGTGCTCCGCGCTCGGGTGCACCTTGTGGTGAAAGGCTGTCGGGCCGACCAGGACGGGCGCGCGGAGGGTCGCCCCGAGGACCGTCGTCGCGGTCGAGACCGCTGCGACGTCGCGCAGCACGTGGGGCCTGAAGCGGTACGACGACCAGCCGCCGTCCACGGCCTGGTCGTCGATCCACGTCAGGACCTCAGGGTCGAGCAGCTCCCGGGCGCGGGCCTCCTGGGCGGCAAGGACGGCGTGCACCTCAGGAACGTAGCCAAGCCGCCGTTCCTGGCGGCAGCCCGCCGTCGACCGGACGGCTGGTGAGGAGCACCTCGCCCGGCGGGAGCGCGGTGCCTGACGTGCCGGTGTTGAGCATCACGGTCAGGCTGCCGCGCCGGTAGCCGAGCACGTCGTCGCCGAGGTCGAGCCACTCGACGGGGCGCGGGAGCTCGGCGCGCAGCTGGCGGCGCAGAGCGAGTGCCTCCCTGTAGAAGGCCAGGGTCGGGGGCTCGCTCTCGACGTTGCGCTCCTTCGCCTGGTCACCGAACGGCAGCCACGGCGTGCCGGTCGTGAACCCGTGACCCGGCGCGTCCGGTGTCCACGGCATCGGCGTTCGGGAGCCGTCACGGCCGAGCTCGGCGCCCTGGGTGCGGACCCACACCGGGTCCTGCCGAGCCTCGGGCGGCAGCTCGTCCTGCTCGAGCCCGAGCTCCTCGCCCTCGTACAGGTACGGCGACCCCGGCAGGCCGAGCAGTGTCAGCGTTGCCGCCCGGGCTTTCGCGACGCCCTCGTCCCCGCCTCCGTAGCGGGTGGCGTGCCGCACCACGTCGTGGTTCGACAGCACCCACGTGGGGCCGGCGCCCTCCTGCTCGAAAGCGGCCAGGGACTCCTGGATGAGCGCCTGCCAGGTCGCGGCGTCGAGCGGCGCCGCGAGCAGCGGGAAGTTGAAGGACTGGTGCAGCAGCTCCTTCCCGACGAAGCGCTTCACCTTCTCGACCTTCGACAGGAAGACCTCGCCGACCATGACCCGGTCGTCGTAGGAGTCGGTGATCTCGCGCCAGCGCCGGTAGACCTCGACGACCTCCGGCTGGTCCCAGCTGTTCGGCTCCGTCAGGGAGCGGAACAGCGGGTCCTCGACCACCTCGCTCGGCGGGTTGTCCGCGAGGTCGGCGCTCTTGTACAGCCCGTGTGCCACGTCGATCCGGAAGCCGTCGACTCCGCGATCGAGCCAGAAGCGCAGGATCCGCTCCCACTCCGCGTGCACCTCCGGGTTGCGCCAGTTGAAGTCCGGCTGGCCGTCGTCAAACAGGTGCAGGTACCACTGGCCGTCCGGCACCTGCGTCCAGGCAGGTCCGCGGAAGACCGACTGCCAGTTGTTCGGCGGCCCGTCGCCGACGCCGTCCCGAAACAGGTAGCGGTCGCGCTTTCCCTTGTCCGCCAGGGCTTCTCGGAACCACCGGTGCTCCACGCTGCTGTGGTTCGGCACCAGGTCCACGATGACCCTCAGCCCGACGTCGTGGGCGCGTGCGAGCAGGGCGTCCGCGTCCTCGAGCGTGCCGAAGACCGGGTCGACGTCGCACTGGTCCGTGACGTCGTACCCGTGGTCGGCCATGGGCGACCGGTAGAACGGGGTCAGCCACACGGCGTCGGCGCCGAGACCGGCGATGTGCTCCAGGCGAGCGGTGATGCCCGGCAGGTCACCCACACCATCGCCGTCGGAGTCGGCGAAGCTGCGGACGTAGACCTGGTAGACGACGGCGTCGCGCCACCAGGGTGACGTCATGCGGAGATGCGCTCGCCGCTGTCCTTGTCGAACCAGTGCAGGTGGTCGGTGGTGGGCGCCAGCGACACCTCCGTGCCGCGCGCGGGCGGGTTCTTCGGGTCGACGCGGGCCACGAGGATCTGCGTGCCGTCGCTGCCCGCCACGGTGGCGTGCAGGTAGGCGTCCGAGCCGAGCTCCTCGAGCAGCTCGACGGTGGCGGGGATCCCCTCGTCGGCACCGACGAGCCGGAGGTCCTCGGGCCGGACGCCGAGGGTGATGCCGCCGGCGCCGGCCCTGCTCGCCGCCTCCGTGGGCAGCTTCATCGTGAAGTTGCCCAGGTGCACCTCGCTGCCCTCCACGGAGAGCTCGAAGAGGTTCATCGCCGGAGACCCGATGAAGCCGGCCACGAACACGTTGCCCGGCCGGTCGTAGAGCTCGCGGGGGCTCGCGCACTGCTGCAGCACCCCGGCCTTCAGCACCGCGACGCGGTCGCCCATGGTCATGGCCTCGACCTGGTCGTGCGTGACGTAGAGGGTCGTGACCCCGAGCCGGCGCTGCAGGCTCGCGATCTGGGTGCGCGTCTGCACCCGCAGCTTGGCGTCGAGGTTCGACAGCGGCTCGTCCATGCAGAACACCTGCGGGTTGCGCACGATGGCGCGGCCCATCGCGACGCGCTGCCGCTGGCCGCCGGAGAGCGCCTTCGGCTTGCGGTCGAGGTAGTCCGTCAGGTCGAGGATCTTCGCGGCCTCCTCGACCCGGGTGCGGATCTCGGTCTTGTTGACGCCGGCGATCTTGAGCGCGAAGCCCATGTTGTCGGCGACGGTCATGTGCGGGTAGAGCGCGTACGTCTGGAAGACCATGGCGATGTCGCGATCGCTCGGGTCGAGGTCGGTGACGTCCCGGTCCCCGATGCGGATCCGGCCGGAGTTCACCGGCTCCAGGCCTGCCAGCATCCGCAGGGACGTGGACTTGCCGCACCCCGAGGGGCCGACCAGCACGAGGAACTCCCCGTCGCCGATCTGCAGGTCGAGCGCGTCGACGGCGGGCAGCTGGCCCCCGTCGTACAGGCGGGTGGCGTGTTCGAACGTGACGGTTGCCATACGTGTCAGTCCCCTCCACCGGCAGGTACGTGCCGGACGATCCGAGTGAAAGGCGGGCGTTGTCTTCCGGCGCATGGTGCGCCACACTCCCCGCGACTGCAAGCGTTTGCAGGAAGAAGGCTGAAAGTGCGCCTCATGAACGCCCGGATCGAGGACGTCGCCCGCGAGGCCGGCGTCAGCACGGCGACGGTGTCGCGCGCGCTGCGCGGCCTCCCGAACGTGTCGGAGGAGACCCGGGCCAGCGTCATCTCGGTGGCCCAGCGACTGGGCTACGTGGTCAGCCGGTCCGCCTCGCGGCTGGCGAGCGGGCGCACCTTCGCGATCGCCGTCATCGCGCCGTTCATGGAGCGCTGGTTCTTCGCCCAGGCCGTGTCGGCCATCGAGACCGAGCTGCGGCAGAGCGGTTTCGACGCGCTGCTCATCGGCCTCTCGCAGCCCGATGACGGCCGCCCGACGTTCGAGCCGGACGCGCTCCGCGGGCGCGTCGACGGCGTCGTCGTGCTGACGGTGCCGGTCACCGGGAGCGAGCTCGACGGCATTCGGGGCCTGTCACTCCCGACGGTCTTCGTCGGCGCGGCCGTGCCCGGTGCGATGTCCGTGCGCATCGACGACATCACCGTCGCGCGCATCGCGACGGAGCACCTGCTGGAGCTCGGCCACACCCGGATCGCCTATGTGGGCGGTGATCCCGCGCAGCCCATCAACTTCACCGCGCCGGCCGACCGGCGGGCCGGCTGGCTCGCCGCGATGCGCTCAGCGGGACTCGAGCCGCCGCACGAGCACGACCTGGTCGGCCACTTCACGCCACAGGGCGGCCTGGTGGCCGGGCAGCGCCTGCTGGCCCTGAAGCACCCGCCCACCGGCATCGTCTGCGCCAGCGACGAGATGGCGCTCGGAGTCCTGACCGCCGCGCGCAGGATGGGTGTCGAGGTGCCGGGCGAGCTGTCCGTCGTCGGGATCGACGGGCACGAGCTGGGCGAGCTCGCCGGGCTGACGACCATCGTGCAGCCCGTCGCCGAGCAGGGTGCCCTGGCTGCGCGCATGGTGCTGGCGGCGCTCCGCGGCGAGGTCTCGCGGCGGTCAGAGCACGTCGTCCTGCCGGTTCACCTTGCTGTCCGTGACAGCACGGCTGCGCTACGCGACTGAAAGGGCGCCAACAGGACCCCGTTACCCAATCGTGATCGGCTGCTGGACCTGTGACTGTTGCCGACAGGTAAAGCAAGCGCTTACATGCCTTCGCCGGGGCGCACCCAACGGCTGCCCCCATCTGGGAGGACGCTTCATGCACGCAGCGACATCACGGCGCCGGCTCGGGACGCACCGAGTCATCGCCGCCACGGGAATTCTGGCGCTGGCGCTCGGTGCCGCCGCCTGCAGCAGCAAGTCAAAATCGGGCTCTGCCGGCAACGGGACGAACAACAGCGCCGAGTGCGCCGACTACAAGACCTACGGCGATCTGAAGGGCAAGACCGTCACGGTCTACACCGGCATCGTCACGCCGGAGGATGCCCTTCTGAAGGCAACCTGGGCACCGTTCGAGAAGTGCACCGGCGCCACGATCAAGGGCGAGTTCGACAAGAGCTTCGAGGCGCAGATCCTGGTGCGCGCCAAGGCCGGCAACCTGCCCGACATCGGGATCGTGCCGCAGCCCGGCCTGCTGAAGGCTCTGGTCGCCACCGGGAAGGCCGTGCCCGCTGACCAGGCCACGTCGGACGAGGTCGACCAGAACTTCGCCCCCAGCTGGAAGGACCTCGGCTCCGTCGGCGGCACCTTCTACGCACCGCCCCAGAACGCCAGCATGAAGTCCCTCGTGTGGTACTCGCCGAAGGAGTTCAAGGACAAGGGCTACGCGGTCCCCACGACGCTCGACGAGCTGAAGACGCTGTCGGACAAGATCGCCGCGACGGGCAAGAAGCCGTGGTGCGCGGGGATCAGCAGCGGTGACGCCACCGGCTGGGTCATCACCGACTGGATGGAAGACATGATGCTGCGGCTCTACGGGGCCGACGAGTACGACAAGTGGGTCAACCACTCGATCGCCTTCAACTCCGAGGAGCCGACGGCCGCTCTGAACGCGGTGGGCGACTACCTCAAGAACTCGAAGTACGTGAACGGCGGCCTGGGCGACGTCAAGAGCATCGCCAGCACCACGTTCCAGGACGCGGGCCTGCCGATCCTCAAGGGCAACTGCTCGCTGCACCGCCAGGCCAGCTTCTACGCCGCCAACTGGCCGAAGGGCACCAAGGTCGCGCCCGACGGCGACGTCTTCGCGTTCTACCTGCCGGGCAAGACCGCCGACGACAAGCCGGTCCTCGGTGGTGGCGAGTTCATGCTCGCCTTCCGCAAGGCGCCCGAGGTGCAGGCCTTCCAGCGCTACGTCGCCTCCGTCACCTGGGCCAACCTGTCCGAGCAGGGCGGCGGGGGCCGGTGCGTGACGCCGAACAAGAACGCCGACCCGACGAAGGCCGCGGGCTGCAGCGACATCGACAAGCTCACCATCAAGACGCTGCAGGACCCGAAGACCGTCTTCCGCTTCGACGGCTCGGACGCCATGCCGGCCGCCGTGGGATCTGACTCCTTCTGGAAGCAGTCCACGAACTGGATCACCGGTCAGAGCACCAAGGACACCGTCGACAAGATCGAGGCGTCCTGGCCGAAGTAGCACTGAGGTCCACAGGGGTCAGGCGCGCCACACGGCGCGTCTGACCCCTGCCAGCAGCGGCGGAAGGATTCGTCAGACGTGAGCACCGCGCACAAGTTCCTCACCATGCTCGAGGCCATCGGGCTGTTCGTCGTGGTCGTGGGCCTCGTGCTCGCCGCAGCGAATCGGGTCTCCGGCCGTCGTGGCGACCGGATCGTCGCCGCCGCCCTCCTGCTGCCGACCCTGACGCTGGTCGGTGTCGGTCTCGTCTACCCCGCTGTGAAGACGATCTACCAGTCGTTCTTCGACAGGGCCGGCACGAAGTTCATCGGCCTCGACAACTACCACACGATCTTCACCGACCCCGACCAGCTCGACGTGCTGCGCAACACCGTCCTGTGGGTGGTCCTGACGCCGTTCCTCGCCACGGGCATCGGCCTCGTCTACGCGATCCTCGTCGACAAGGCGCGCATCGAGTCGCTGGCGAAGGCGCTCATCTTCCTGCCCATGGCCATCTCGTTTGTGGGCGCCGGCATCATCTGGAAGTTCGTCTACGACTTCCGGCCGGACCAGCCGGGGATCAAGCAGACCGGCCTGCTCAACGAGATCATCGTCAAGCTGGGCGGCAGTCCCCACCAGTTCCTCATCAACTCGCCCTGGAACACGGTCTTCCTCATCATCGTGATGATCTGGATCCAGGCCGGGTTCGCGATGACGGTCCTCTCGGCGTCCATCAAGGCCATCCCCGAGGACATCGTTGAGGCCGCTCGGCTCGACGGCGTCGGGGCGTGGGGCATGTTCCGGTACGTGACCGTCCCCAGCATCCGTCCCGCGCTCATCGTGGTCCTGACCACGATCGGCATCGGCACCCTGAAGGTCTTCGACATCGTGCGCACCATGACCGGCGGGCAGTTCAAGACCAGCGTCGTCGCTAACGAGTTCTACGCCCAGAGCTTCCGCGACGACAACGAGGGCCTCGGGGCGGCGCTCGCCGTCCTGCTGTTCGTCCTTGTCATCCCCATCGTCGCGTACAACGTGCGCCAGCTCCGAGCGGCGGAGGCCCGATGAGCGCCACCACGGGGGACGCTGTCCTCCCCGTCACCAGCACCCCTGCCGTCGCGCAGCTCGAGCGGGCGAGCAAGAACGCCAAGAAGAAGCTGACGTCGCCCTGGGCGTCGCTGCTCGCGGTCGTCCTGGCCGTCGTCTGGACGGCGCCGACCTTCGGGCTCCTCGTCACGTCGTTCCGCCCCACGGCGGACATCGGCGACAACGGCTGGTGGAACGTCTTCACCCACCCGTCGTTCACTCTCGACAACTACCGCGGCGCGTTCGGCAGCAGCGAGTCCGGCGGCCTGAAGCCGTTCTTCATCAACTCGATCGTCATCACGCTGCCCGCGGTCCTCATCCCCATCGCGCTGGCGACGCTGGCGGCCTACGCGTTCGCCTGGATCGACTTCAAGGGCCGCAACTTCCTGTTCGTCAGCGTCTTCGCGCTGCAGATCGTGCCGATCCAGGTGACGCTCATCCCGCTGCTGTCGCTCTACGTCAAGCTGGGCCTGAACAACACGTTCTGGACGATCTGGCTGTCGCATGCGATGTTCGGCCTACCGCTCGCGATCTTCCTGCTGCACAACTTCATGAAGGAGATCCCCCGCGAGCTCATCGAGGCCGCGCGCATGGACGGCGCAGGGCACATCCAGATCCTGTTCCGGGTGCTGCTGCCCCTGCTCAAGCCCGCGCTCGCGGCCTTCGGCATCTTCCAGTTCCTGTGGGTGTGGAACGACCTGCTGGTCGCCCTCACGATGGGCGGTGGCACACCTGAGATCGCGCCGCTGACGGTGCAGCTGGCAAACCTCGCCGGCACCCAGGGCACGCAGTGGCAGCTGCTCTCCGCCGGTGCCTTCATCTCGATCGCGATCCCGGTGATCGTGTTCGTGTCGCTGCAGCGCTTCTTCGTCCGCGGCCTGCTCGCCGGCGGCCTCAAGGGCTGAGCGTCACACCGACCTCGGCCAGGCTCGCGCGGGCCTGGGCCCGCGCAGGCGCCATGGCGGGCACGACCACGTGCAGCGCGTCGAGGTCCGCCACCGCGCGCTGGACCTGGTCGACCCGCAGCGACAGGTAGGCGAGGTAGTCGCGGCGCGCCCGCCGGGCCGGACCGTGCCAGGCCCGCACCGCCCGGCACCGGGACTGGTCGCGGGTCAGTGGTGGCAGGCCACGCAGCACGGTCTCCTGCACGATGCCGCGCAGGCTGCGCCGCACCGACGGCGCGACGTCCGGCCGGTCCACGGCCGAGGCGATGTAGACCTCGAGGCCCGCCGTCCGGTAGGCGAGGTCATCGAGGTCGGACTCCGCCTCCGCCACGCACGCCCGCAGGTCCGAGCGCTCTCGCCACCTCGCGTACTGGTCGACGCCGTAGCCGACCACGACGAGGACGACCACGGCGGCGGCGACCCAGCGGGGCCATCGAGACCAGCGGCGCGGCTCGCGCCCTCCACCGATCTCGTCGAGGGTCACCGCCGGCCGGCGAGGAAGTCCTGGTACCAGCGGAACGACCCGCGCGGGACCCGGCGCAGCGTCCCCGGCTCGACGGCCGCCAGGCCGAAGTGCTGCGTGTAGCCCTGAGCCCACTCGAAGTTGTCCATCAGGGACCACGCGAAGTAGTCCTCGACCTGGACGCCGCTGCTCTCGAGGGCGGCCAGATGGCCTGTGAAGTAGGCGATCCGGTCGGCGTCGTCGTCGAAGGCACCGCCGTTCTCCGTGACCCGCAGCGGGACCCCCGGCGCCCGGCCCGCCGTCGCCTGGAGGGTGTCCACCAGGCCCTGCGGGTCCACCTCCCAGCCCATCGTCGTGAAGGGCGGACGGGGAGCGAAGGCGAAGGGCGGGGCACCGGGAAACGCGTCGACGTCCTGGCCCACGGCGTCGCTGGCGGCCGTCTGCGGGCCGATCCGGAACGGGGTGTAGTAGTTGATGCCCAGCCACGCAGCAGAGCCCTGGATGGTCGCCAGGTCGCCCTCCTGCAGCGCCGAGGGCTCACCAAGGACGGTCGGGTAGCGGCCGTCGACGAGGGCGTCGAGCCAGACCCTGTTCTGCCAGGCGTCGACGACGTCCGCCGCGAGGGGGTCGCCGTCCCGCTCGGTGCGCACCGTCGTGAGGTTCAGGACGATCCCGACGTC
>CBIHPE010000157.1:0-9529 GCA_966212015.1 uncultured Frankiales bacterium
AGGCTCACCTGTGAGATCCCTGGCAGATCGCGCGATCCGTTATCGCGTCGGGGCGTACCAGCGAGCGAGCTTGCCGTCCTTGCTCACGGCCCTCAGCCGCTCCTCGGCCAGCGCACGGCTCTCGGTCGTCGCGACGATGAGGAGCTGGTCGCCGTGCTCGAGGCGGGTGTCCCTCGTCGGCACCAGGCCCTCCTTGTTCCTCACGACGAGGCTGAGCACGGCACCTGGAGGGAGGCGGAGCTCGTCGACGTACACGCCGTGCAGCTGGCTGCCTGGACGGACGCCGATCTGCAGGAGGTCGGCGCCGACGCTCTCGAGCGGGGCCGCCTCGACCTCGAGGTCGCGGGTCGCGTCGTCCTCGACGACGCCGAGCCTCCGGCCGACCCACGGCAGGGTCGGGGCCTGCAGCAGCGTGTAGACGACGACGAGCACGAAGACGACGTCGAGCACGTCCGTGCCACCAGGCACGTGCTGGGTGACGGGGACGATGGCGAGCACGATGGGGACCGCCCCACGCAGGCCGGCCCAGGCCAGGAACGCCTGCTCCTTCAGGGGAAGGCGGAAGGGCGTCGTGCTCAGCAGTACGGCGAGCGGCCGCGCGACGAGGAGTGCGGCTGCCCCGACGACGAGCGCGGTCGGGAGAGCGTCGACAAGCCGGCCCGGGCTGGCGAGCAGCCCGAGCAGGACGAACAGCCCGAGCTCGGCGAGCAGCGCGAGGCTGGTCGCGAAACCGAGCACGGCCCGCCGGTGCGGGAGCCGCGCGCTCGCGACGACGATGCCCGCGACGTAGACCGCGAGGAAGCCGCTGGCGCGCAGGACCCCGGCGGTGCCGAAGCTCAGCAGCACCAGACCGACCGTCGCGAGGGGGTAGAGGCCGGCGCTCGGGAGCGCGAGCCGGCCGAGGGTGAGCCGGCCGACCCAGCCGATCGCGAGGCCGACCGCGAGACCGACAGCCAGCTCGTACACGACGAGACCCGCGACCTCCCAGACCGTGGTGCTCGCCCACGAGTCCGAGCTCGCGAGGCTGACGAGCACCACGGTCGGCGCGTCGTTGAGACCGGACTCCGCTTCGAGCAGCCGCCCGAGCCTGCTCTTCAGCGGCAACCGCCGGAGCACGCTGAAGACCGCTGCGGCGTCGGTGGATGCCACAGCTGCACCGAGGAGCAGGGCCGTGCGCCACGACGTGCCGAGCAGCAGCACGGTCGCGCCGGAGACCACGCCGACGCTGACGAGGACGCCCAGCGTGGACAGCACCGCGGCCATGGGCGCGGCCTCGCGCACCTGCGACCAGCGGGTCGTGAGACCGCCCTCGGCGAGGATCACGGCGAGGGCGACAAGGCCGATCTCACCGGTCAGGTCGTAGTTCTCGAACCTGATCCCGAAGCCCGCCTCGCCGAGCACGAGGCCGATCCCGAGGTAGACCAGCAGGGCAGGTACGCCGGTGCGGCTGCTGACGCGGACCGCGAGCACGGCGACCAGGAGCAGACCGCATCCCGCGAGCAGCGCGAGATCGACGGCGTGGTCCATCGGTCGAGTCTGACAGCAGGGCTTCCTGGCAGGATGGTCCGGTGAGAGCGCGTCCCCGGCTCATCGGCGAGCTGCTCGTCGTGGCCGTCCTCCTCGTCGTCTACGACCTGGTCGCCGGCCAGTCCCACGCCTCCCCGGCCACGGCCTACGCCCATGGGCGCACGATGCTGGGCCTCACGCCCGGCGGCCTGGAGCTGCGCGCCGACCACTGGCTGGCCCGGACGGGGTGGCTGCAGGACCCCGCGTCGCTCTACTACGACCTCGCCCACATCAACGTGACGATGGTGGCCCTGCTCGTGTGCTGGTGGTGGACCCCGCTCGTCTACCGCCGGGCGCGCAACGCCCTCGTGCTGTGCAACGTCGTCGGGCTGGTCGTGTTCTTCCTCTACCCGGTGGCGCCGCCACGGCTGCTGCCCGACGGTGGGTTCGTGGACATCGTCGCCGAGTCGGGGACGCTGGGTGCGGGTAACGGCGCGGTGCAGCACCCGAACGAGTACGGGTCGATGCCGTCCCTCCACACCGCCTGGGCGGTGTGGGTCGCGCTGACGGTCATGCTCATGACCCGCTCGACCCGCTGGCGGTTCCTCGGCTGGCTGCACGTGGCCCTGACCGTCGTCTTCGTCATCATCACCGGCAACCACTACCTCGTCGACGTCGTCGCGGGGGTTGCGACCGTCGCAGCGGCCTGGGCAGTCTCACAGCGAGTTCCCAGGCTTCCCGCAGCCGTTGTCGAGGGTGAGAGGACGAAGGTGGAGTCATGACCACGTCTGCTCCTGAGGCCCGCCTGCTCGTCGTCGACGACGAGCCGAACATCGTCGAGCTGCTTTCGGCCTCCCTCCGCTTCGCCGGCTTCGAGGTGGAGACCGCCGCTGGTGGTCTCGAGGCGGTCGACAAGGCGCGAGCCTTCCGCCCCGACCTGCTGGTCCTCGACGTGATGATGCCCGGCCTCGACGGCTTCGGCGTCGTTCGCAGGCTGCGTCAGGACGGCGTCCGCACGCCGGTCGTGTTCCTCACCGCCAAGGACGCGACCGAGGACAAGGTCCAGGGCCTCACCCTCGGCGGCGACGACTACGTCACGAAGCCGTTCTCCCTCGAGGAGGTGGTCGCCCGCATCCGCGCCGTCCTCCGTCGCGTCTCGACCTCACCGGCCGCCGCGAAGCACCTGTCGTTCGCCGACATCGAGCTGGACGAGGACACCCACGAGGTCTGGAAGGACGGCGCGCTGGTGCAGCTGTCCCCGACCGAGTTCAAGCTGCTCCGGTACTTCATGCAGAACACCGGGCGGGTGCTGTCGAAGGCCCAGATCCTCGATCACGTCTGGAACTACGACTTTGGCGGCGACGCGAACGTCGTCGAGTCCTACGTCTCGTACCTCCGCCGCAAGATCGACACCACCGAGCCCCGGCTGCTGCACACCCTGCGCGGCGTCGGCTACGTGATGCGCATCCCACGGTCTTGACCGGTGCCTGGGCCCGCACACCGCTGCGGGTCAAGCTCGTCGCCGTGGTCGTCCTGCTGGCCGGCCTCGGTCTCGCCGTCGTGGGCACGACGGCGACAACCTCGCTGCGGGGCTACCTCGTGGGCCGGGTGGACGACCAGCTTCGGAGCATCCCCGCGCTTCCGCGCGGCGGTGACGGCGGGCCGGCTGACCACGGGAGGTTCTCGACGTTCTACGTCGGCCGGATCCAGCCCGACGGGTCCGTCGTCACGTGGGAGCAGCCCTACGGGTTCTACGCCCCGAAGGCTCCCAGCTCGATCCCGGCGGACCCGATCACGGTCCCGTCGACGCATTCCGGCGAGGACGAGTGGCGCGTCATCGCGCGCCAGTCCGACTTCGACGGGACGCTCTACCTGATCGGCATCAACCTCCGGGACGTGCACAGCACCACCCGGCAGCTGGTTCACCTCGAGCTGCTCATCGGCGGCATCGTCCTCGTGGTCCTCGCCGGTGTCGGCTATGTCGTCGTACGCCAGTCCCTGCGCCCCCTCGTCGCTGTCGAGTCCGCCGCCGAGGCCATCGCGGAAGGCGACCTGACCCAGCGCGTCCCGGAGTCGGACCCGCGCACGGAGGTCGGGTCGCTCTCTGCGTCGTTCAACACGATGGTCTCTCGGCTCGAGTCGGCGTTCACGGAGCAGGCCGCGTCCGAGGCCGATGCGCGCGCCTCGGAGGACCGGATGCGCCGCTTCGTCGGCGACGCCTCCCACGAGCTCCGCACACCGCTCACCTCCATCCTCGGCTTCGCCGAGCTCTACCGGTCAGGCGCCCTGCCCCCGGGCCCGGACGTCGACCGGGCGATGTCGCGGATCGAGGGCGAGGCCTCGCGGATGGGGCTGCTGGTCGAGGACCTGCTCCTGCTCGCAAGGCTCGACCAGCAACGACCGCTGGAGCACGTGCAGGTCGACCTGCTCGAGCTGGCCTCGGACGCAGTGGCCGACGCTGCCGCCGTCGACCCGTCGCGGTCCGTCACCCTGGAGGCCGTGGCGTCCGGCCCACCGCCGATCGTGGCCGGAGACGCGGGCCGGCTCCGGCAGGTGTTCGGGAACCTCGTGACGAACGCGCTGACGCACACGCCCTCCGGCACGCCCGTGGCCGTGCGGGTGTCGACCGACGCTCTGCACGCCGTCGTCGAGGTCGCCGACTCCGGACCCGGCATCGCGGCCGAGGACCGGCCGCGCGTCTTCGAGCGCTTCTTCCGGACCGACTCGTCGCGGACCCGCGCTTCGGGCGGTACGGGGCTGGGGCTGTCGATCGTCCACGCGCTGGTCGCGGCCCACAGAGGGACCGTCTCCGTCGACGAGACGCCGGGCGGCGGAGCGACGTTCCGGGTGAGTCTTCCCCTGGCCTGACGGCTGTCCACATCCTTCGTTCCGGCCGGTCGCTCCGGTCCGCTGAAGGCCAGGCTGTCGGGCGTGGACGTGATGACTCAGCTCTGGCAAGCGGTGGAGGCCGCCTGCTCTGCTGAGGTGCCCACGACCCTTGACGAGGTGCGCGGCCAGGCCCTGCTCGTGGAGCAGGCAGCCCAGTGCCTGCGCGCCCGGGCATCGCAGCTGCTGGGCGAGGTCGACGCCCTGGACCCGGAAAACGTGCACCACTGGTGGCGCGACGGCATGCACCTGTCCGGCGAGTCAGCCGGTCACGCGGTCCGCCGCGCGAGGGCACTGCGCGCCCTGCCCGTCGTGTCGGCGGCCGTCTCGTCCGGCGAGCTGTCGCTCGAGCAGGCCGGGGCCTTCGCGCCGCTGGTCGGTCGGATCGAGCGCTCGGCCTTGGAGGAGATGCAGCCGCTGCTCGTCGAGGGGGCTGCCCGGCGGACCGTCGAGGGCATCGGGCAGTGGGTCCGGTCGATCCTGGCGGCTCATGCGGAGGAGAACCTCGAGGCGGAGCAGGCCCTCGCCCGTGACAAGCGGTTCTGGAAGCACCGGATGACGCCGGACGGGATGCTCCGCGGGTCCTTCGCCTTCACCGCCGAGGACGGCGAGTACGTCATGTCGGTGCTCGAGCCGCTCAGCCGACGCCAGGGGGACAAGGACGAGCGGACTGCCGGCCAGCGCCGGGCGGACGCCGTCGTCGACGTCTTCGTCGGCGCCCTGCGCTGGATGGAGCTGCCGCACGCCGGCGGACAGCGGGCGCAGGTCTCCTACGTCATGACGTGCGGGTGGGCCGCGGGACTGCGCGAGTCCGACCCTGCCCGAGGGGCCTGGACCGGTCCGCAGACGCGTGCCCGGATGGAGGCGATGCTCTGCGACGCGAGGTTGTCCCGCGTGCTGCTCGACGCCGCCGGCCAGGTGCTGTCACTCGAGTCGGTGCACGACCACATCACCCTCGCCCAGCGCCGCGCGGTCTCAGCCCGCGACCGCTGCTGCGTCGCCAAGGGCTGCAACCGGCCGCCGGCCTTCTGCGACGTGCACCACCTGATCTCGCGTGAGGACGGCGGTCCCACGACGATGGGCAACCTGGTCCTGCTGTGCAGACGCCATCACGTGATGTGGCACGACGGCAGGCTCCTGCTCCCCGACATGGACGTCCCCTGGCTCAGGGCGCCCGACGACCCGCCGCTCGTGGCGTGAGTCAGCCCGCGGAGAGCGTGTAGGGCGTGACCGGCTCCTCGAAGCCACGGAGCACCGGGGGACGCCCTGGTACGGCGAAGAAGCTGCTGCCGACGAGCTCGACGAGCTCGCCGGCGATGAGCACCTGCCCTGGTTCGGCGATGGCCACGAGTCGCGACGCCAGGTTCACCGGCGTGCCGAAGTAGTCGCCGTCCTGGGCGAGCACCGGGCCGTACCCGAGTCCCGCCCGCACGTCGATGCCGCCAGCCGCCGCCCTGGGGTGCGTTACCAGGTCGAGAGCGATCTGGGCCAGGTCAGCCGGATCCGCCGATACCCACATGACGGCGTCACCGAGGAACTTCACGACCCGGCCGCCACGCGCGTGGATGGTGTCGGTGGCGGTCTCCTCGAAGACCGACAGCACCTCTGACAGGGACCCGAGCGGGAGCTGCTGCGAGAGCCTGGTGAAGCCCGACAGGTCGACGAACCCGACACCGCATCGGAACGCGGTCCGCTCGGTGATCTCGCGGTCGATGTCCTCGAAGTGCACCCGGGTCGCCTCGAGGTGCTGGCGGTGCAGCGTGTCCAGCATCTGCCCGATGCGCGGCACGAGGCGGGTGACCGTGGCGTAGGCCTTGGCCGTCATGACCTCGTCGCCCGTGACGCCGACGTCGATCACGCCCTGCATGCCCACGCGCATCGCTGACGACTCGGCTTCCGTGATCCGCGCGAGCGCCGACCCGAGGACGCGGGAGACACCGAGCGCGACGTCCTCGCCGAGGAACGTGCGGACGTCGAGGTACGTCCCGAGGGCCTCGATGTCTGCCTCGGTCAGCAGCGGTGCGTCGACCCCGTTGTCGGGCAGTCCGAGGGTCCGCCACACACGGGTCAGGACCGACGGCTCGACCTCGAGGCGGGCTGCCGCGTCGCGGATGCTCAGCAGCCCGACCAGCGGCCGGATCCGCCTGTCCCCGGCCAGGGCGAAGAGCCGGCCGCGCGAGTTCGCGATCTGCATCTCCTCGAGCGAGCAGCCCTCGCCCTCGAGGAACTCGAGCAGGTCGAGGCGCTCGGCAGCGTTCGGTGCCGACGGGTCGTAGAGGCCCGCCGCGGCCCACCCCTCGAGGTCCACGCCTCCAGTGTGTCAGCAGCCGTGCACGACCACACCGCTGCCGACCCGGGCCTTGCGGACCTCGACGCGGGTGGGGATGCGCTGGCGCAGCTCAGGCACGTGGGAGACCAGGCCGACGACGCGGCCGCCCTCCCGCAGCCCGTCGAGGACGTCCATGACCTCGTCGAGGGTGTCCTCGTCCAGGGTGCCGAAGCCCTCGTCGACGAAGAGCGCGCCGATGCGCGCGCCTCCGGACTCCGCGGTGACGACGTCTGCGAGACCGAGCGCCAGGGACAGGGCGGCGAGGAAGGTCTCGCCGCCGGAGAGGGTGGCGGTGTCGCGGTCCTGGCCGGACCAGGCGTCACGGACCAGCAGGCCAAGGCCGGACCGGGCCCCACCCCGCGCGGACTCGTCGGTGTGGACGAGCTCGTAGCGGCCCTCCGTCATCCGGAGCAGGCGCACGGTGGCAGCGGCCGCGACCTCCTCGAGCCGGGCGGCGAGGACGAAGGACGTGAGCGACATCTTCAGGCTGTTGGCGCCACCGCCGGCGCACAGGTCCGCGAGGCCGCGGACCTCGGCCGCGGCGGCCTCCAGCGGCTCCAGCGCCGCAACGGCGGCCGTCAGCTCCGGCACGAGCCGGGCGAGGGCCTCGACCCGCTGAGTGGCGACACCGTGGGCCGACTGAGCCGAGGCCAGCGTGGCATCGGCCTCGACCAGCGCTGCGGCCGTCTCGGCCACGGGTGGCAGCACGTCGAGGTCTACGGCGAGCGACGGGTCCTGCAGCTCCGCCGTGAGCGCCGCCTCCACGTCGGCGGCAGCGCGCAACGACTCGGCCGTCGACTCCCGCCAGGCCGCTGACCGGACGGACAGTCGGGCGACCTCGCTGCCGGCGAAACCCGCAGCCACACAGGCGATCTCGACGTCCGATAGCGCGGACGTGAGCTCCCGGTCGGCCACCGCCAGCGCATCGACGGCGGAGGCAGCAGCGGTCCAGGCGACAGCCTCGGCCTCCGCCACGAGCAGCGCGTCCGCGAGGTCCTCCGCGCCGGCCGCGGCGAGCTGGGCGGCCAGCGCGGCCGCCTGGGCACCGGCTTCCGCACCGCGCCGGGCGGCGCCGTCGGCCTGCGTCTCAGCCGCGACGAGGGCGTTCGACAGCTCGACCCTGCGCGTCTCGAGCGCCGTGAGGTCGAGCTCCCGCGCGGAGACCTGCAGGGCGACGGACTCGAGCAGGTCGAGCTCGAGGTCGAGCTCCGCGATGCGCGCGTCCAGCGAGGCGACCGTCCAGGTGCCGACCCGCTCCGTCAGGGCGGCCTCTCGCGAGGCCGCGGCGGACAGCCGAGCCGTCAGGTCGAGGACGACCGCCTGGGCCTCGTCGGCAGCACGTCGGGCGCGCTCCTCGTCCTCGACGGTGACGCCCTCGTCCCGGAGCGACGACGGGTCAGGGTGGACCGCCGATCCGCAGACCTCGCAGGGCATCCCGTCCTCGAGCATGGCCGCGAGCCGGGCGACCATCGTGTGGGTCGACGCGACCCGCAGGTCGTGGGCCTTCACCTCGAGCGCGAGGGCCGTCTCCCGGGCGGACAGCTGCTCGAACCTGAGGCCCACCACCTCGGCCGAGACCGTGACCAGCTGCGCCACGAGGGGCCGCTGCGCGACCAGCGCGTCCCGCTCCACCCGCAGCGCGGGAACCGCGGCGACCGCCTCACGCGCGGCGGTCAGGTGCGCGGCCAGCTCCTCGCGCCGGCGGGGCAGCACGCCGAGCTCGACCTCCGCAGCGGCCGCGGCAGCGAGGGCGTCGGCCTGGGCGGCGCGCTCCCGCCCCACCACGCCCAGGGCGTCGCGTCGGGCGTCGTCGACGACCTGCAGGCCCTCGAGGTGGTGCCGACGGGCCACCGCAGCAGCGGCGAGCGCGGGGACCTCGCGGAGGGGGACGCCCGCCGCACAGGACGCCTCGACCGTGGCCACCGCAGCAGACCGCGCGGCGCGGCGGGCGTCGAGAGCACTGAGCAGCGGGGCAACAGCGGCGGCACGGGAGGCGGCATCGAGAGCAGCGGCCTCAGCGACGCGGGCCGGACGCGAGTCCTCCAAGGCCGCCCAGCGAGAGAGAGCGGAGCGGCGACGGGCCTGCAGCGCGGCGACGCGCGACGCCTCGGCCGCAGCGACGCGACAGTTCTCGCGCACCACGACCGCGTCCTCGACCGTCGCGGCCAGCACGTCGAGAGCCCTCCGGCAGGACGCGAGCTCCGCCGACGCCCAGGCGACCGGGGGCCCCGCGGCAGCGGTCCCCGACACCTCCTCGACGCGGGAGACCAGGTCGGTGACGACGTCGTGGGCAACGGACACGCGCTCGTTGCAGACCCGGCGTCGTGCGGCCAGCCACTCCTCGACGTCGGCGAACCGCTCCGTCGCGAACAGCTTCTTGAGCAGCGCCACCCGCTCCGGTGACGACGACCGCAGGAACGAGGCGAAGTCGCCCTGCGGCAGGAGGACGACCTGGAAGAACTGCTCGGCCGACATCCCGACGAGGTCGAGGACCTCGTCGTCCGCCTCGCGCGGCCGGGTCGACAGCACCTCCCACCCGCCGTCGTGCCACTCCGACAGCGACACGCGGGCCTGCTCGGTCACCACACCTGAGCCGCGGGTCTTCTCCCGCACGAAGGCCGGCGACCGGGTGATCTGCACACGTCGCGTCCCGAACGTCGCCTCGAGCGTCACCGACGTCCGCACCGCCGGTGACGCGTGGTCGGAACGGAGCCGGCGGGCCTGCCCGCGCGGCCCGGGCACCCGGCCGAACAGCGCGAACCCGATCCCGTCGAGCACCGTCGTCTTGGCCGCCCCCGTCGCGCCCCG
>CBIHPE010000158.1:0-9511 GCA_966212015.1 uncultured Frankiales bacterium
GACCGGGGACGCGGCCGGCCTGTGCCTCGCCGCGGGCATCTGGCTGGAGGGCGTCAACTTCGCCATCGGCTCCGGCCTCGAGGCAGGCCGGCACGCGCGCCGGATCATCGAGACGAGGGACGAGAAGCCGTACCGCAAGGCGCTGGAGGGCTCCTTCGTCCTGCAGGACCACAAGCGGCTGCGTGGCGCACCGGGCATCGTCCTCAGCGAGCGCGTGCAGCAGCAGTACCCCGGCGTCATCGCCGACCTGGTGCAGGGCCTGTTCACCGTGACGAACCCGACGGCCAAGCCTGGCGCGCTGAAGCTGCTGCGGACGGCGGCCAAGGACAACGGAGTGAAGCTCCGGCACCTCGTGACCGACGGCCTCCGAGGGGGGAAGGTGTTCCGGTGACCGGATACGACGGGATCGCGTTCGACGACCGCATGGAGACGGTGGAGTTCCGCGTGGGCGAGCGCGCCCACATCGTGGTCGACAGCGACGTCTGCCGCTCGTGCACCACGAAGGCCTGCGTCACGGCCTGTCCCGCCAACCTGTTCGCTCCGACGAGCGACGGCGGGATCCTCTTCAACTACGAGCAGTGCTTCGAGTGCGGCACCTGCTACCAGGTCTGCAACGGCGAGGGTGCCCTCACCTGGACCTACCCCGACGGCGGCCACGGGGTGGTGTTCCGCCATGGCTAGTGACCGACACCCGCGGCTGGTCGTCGTCCTCGCCCGGTGCAGCGACCTGCGCGTCGAGGTCGACCCGCTCTCCGGCGCGATCCGGCGCGACGCCCGCACCGTCGCCTTCAGCCCGTCTGATGCCGCCGCGATCGAGCACGGGCTGCAGCTCGGGAGTGCCTGGGGCGCAAGGACTCTCGTCCTGACCGCGGGTGGCCCGGAGTGCGACGGACCGCTTCGCGAGATCGCCGCCCTGGGGGCCGAGGTGCGGCGCGTCGCGACCCGAGGGTCGTACGTCGACGAGCTCGCCGCCGACGAGCGGGCGCTCGCGCGGGCCCTCGTCGCGGCGATGGGCGAGAGCCCTGACCTCGTCCTCTGCGCGGACCGCTCGGCAGACCGCGGGACGGGTGCCCTCCCGGCCTTCGTCGCCCACGAGCTCGGCGTGGTGCAGGCTCCAGGGCTTGTGAGCCTCGAGCGCGACGGTGCCGCACTCGTGGCCGAGCGCCGCCTCGACTTCGGGCGGCGCGAGCGGATGCGGGTGCCGCTGCCCGCAGTCTGCTCGGTCGAGGCCGCCGGCACCCGGCTGCGACGCGCGTCGCTGCCTGCGTCCCTGGCCGCGGCGACCTTCGAGGTGCCTGTCGCCGAGGTGACGGTTCCCGGACCTGCGGTCCGGGTGCTCGGCAGCCGGGCGGCCCGCCCGCGCCCGCGCCACCTGCCCGCGCCCACGGGGTCGAGCCGCGAGCGGCTGCTGGCTCTCACGGGAGCCCTGCTGAGCCACGAGCCACCGACCGTGGTCGGACCGGTGGGCGCTGCAGAGGCCGCCGACGCGCTGCTGGAGTTCCTGGCCCGCAACGGCTACCTCTCCGAGGCCCGCACCGGCTACGCCGCCACCGGGTCGGCATGACCCGCCTCGGTGACCTCACCTGGCCTCGCGTCGAGGCCGAGGTCCTGGCCGTGCCGCTCGGGTCGACGGAGCAGCACGGGCCGCACCTGCCGCTGTCGACCGACACCGACATCGCGCAGGCCCTCGCCCACGGGCTCGCCGCCCGGCGCAGCGACGTCCTGGTCGCCCCGGCCGTCCCCTACGGCGCCAGTGGTGAGCACGCCGGCTTCGCCGGGACCCTGTCGATCGGTCACGAGGCGCTGGAGCTGCTGCTCGTCGAGCTGGTCCGCTCCGCGACCGACTCCTTCCCGCACGTGCTGCTCGTCAACGGGCACGGCGGCAACGTCGCCACCATCAGCGCCGCGTGCGCCCGGCTACGGGACGAGAGCCGAGACGTGCTGGTCTGGAGCCCGGCCTGGCGCGGTGACGCCCACGCCGGCCGGACCGAGACGAGCGTGCAGCTCGCTCTCGACGCGAACCGGGTCGGTGCCGCGCGAGACGCAGGTGCGACCGACAACCTCGCCGACCTGATGCCCGCACTGCGCCGCGGCGGGTTGCGGGCGGTCACCGACAACGGCGTCCTCGGAGACCCGACCGGAGCCACCGCCGAGGAGGGCCAGGCCCTGCTGCTCGAAGCGCTCGACGACCTCGAGAAGACCGTGATCACCTGGCTGACCACGGACAGCGCCTGATGACGGGCGTGAGGACCGCCCTCGTCACCGGTGCAGCGCGGGGCATCGGCGCGGCCACCGTCAGAGCCCTCGTCGCCGACGGCTGGAACGTCGTGGCGACCGACCGCTGCGCCGACGACCCGCGGCTGCCGTACCCGCTCGGCACCCGCGCCGAGCTCGAGGCCCTTGCGGGGCCGGCGGTGACCGCGGTGGTCGCCGACACCACCAGCGCCGCGGACCTCCGTGCCGCGGTCGCTGTGGCCGAGGAGACCTACGGCGGCCTCGACGCGGTCCTGGCGGTCGCCGGTGTCGTCGCCGGGGGCGTCCCGCTGTGGGAGCAGTCCGAGGACGAGATCGCCGCGGTCGTCGACGTCGACCTGCTGGGCGTCGTCACGCTCGCCAGGGTGGCCATCCCGGCTCTGCTCCGACGCCCCGCACCGAGGTCCGGCCGCTTCGTCGCCGTCTCGAGCGCCGCTGCGACGCGAGGGCTCCCGATGCTGAGCGCCTACTGCGCCGCGAAGGCCGGCGTGAACGGCCTCATCCGCGGCCTCGCCGCGGAGCTGCGCGGCACCGGCGTCACGGCCTCCTGCGTCAGTCCGGGCTCGACCCGCACCCCGGTGCTCGAGGAGAGCGCCCGCCTGTACGGGCTCGCGGACGCCGAGCACTTCGCGCGGCAGCAGCCGCTGGAGCGACTGCTCGAGCCGGAGGAGGTCGCGGCCGCGCTGGTGTGGCTCGCGGGCGAGCAGAGCTCAGGCGTCACGGGCGCCGACGTCGCCGTCGACGGCGGCCTTGCGCTCTGAGCTGGACGTCCGGACGATCCGGCTCCGCGACGGCCGCTCCTTCCTGAGTCCCACGGGCCGCCTGCTCCGCTTCGCGCGACCCCCCGCCGGGGTCCCCGCGCGGCTCGTCGCGGCGGGTGCGGCGCACCCGCTCCCCGACCCGGCGCCGGCCGGTGACGTCACCGTCGTCGTGCCCGTGCGCGACCGGCTGCCAGACCTCGAGCGCTGCCTCGGTGCCCTCGCCGGCCGGGACGTCATCGTCGTGGACGACGGCTCCGCCCAGCCCGACGCGGTCGAACGGGTCGCGCGCGGAGCCCGGGTCCTGCACCGCGAGAACGGCGGGCCAGCCGCGGCGCGCAACAGCGCACTTCCCTTGCTGCACAAGGACTTCGTGGCCTTCCTCGACTCCGACTGCGTGCCGCCGGCCGACTGGCTCGAGCAGCTGCGCGGGCACTTCGCCGACCCCGCGGTCGGGGCCGTCGCACCGAGGGTCACCGGTGGCCTGCGCTCCCCCCTCGACCTCGGCACCCGACCTGGCGACGTGCGGCCGGGCAACCCGGTCGCCTACGTCCCGACGGCCGCCCTCGTCGTACGCCGCGAAGCGCTCACGCCCTTCGACGAGGACCTTCGGTACGGCGAGGACGTCGACCTCGTCTGGCGGATGGTCGAGCAGGGATGGACGGTGCGCTACGACCCGCGCGTGACGGTCCACCACGAGGAGCCGTCGCACCTGAAGGACCGGCTGGCCCGGCGCTTCCGCTACGGCACGAGCGCCGCACCGCTCAGCCGCCGCCACCCGGCCGCCGTCACGCACCTCGTCACTCCCCCCTGGCCGACCGCCTCGGCCGTCGCGCTCCTGCTGGGGAGACCGGCCGCCTCAACGGTCGCTGCAGCGGTCACCTACCAACGGCTGCAGAAGCACCTGAAGGACGCCCCCGCCAGCGCCCGGGTCACCGGCCGCGCTGTGATGGGCACCGCCCTGGGACTGGGCCGTGCGCTCGCCCTCACCGGCCCGATCGGCTGGGCAGCGGCCGCGCGCAGGCCGCAGCTGCTCGGGCTGCTGGCCCTTCCGCTGGTGGTCGAGCAGCTCGAGCGACGTCCCGAGGCCAGCCCGGCGAGGTACGTCGGTGAGGGGTTGCTCGAGCAGGCGGCGTACGGGGCAGGAGTCGTGGCCGGCTGCGTCCGGCACCGCACCTGGCGACCGCTCCTGCCCCGAACGAGCTGACCGACCCCGCCCGCTACAGGGGCAGCGACAGCACCGTTCCCGGCTGCAGGTAGCCGAAGCGGTCGAGGGCACCGGGGTTGGCCGCCAGCACCAGCCGGACCCCGAGGGCGACCGCGTGCGCGTCGGCCGCGATGCCCTTGTGCTGCAGGGCATCCGTGACGACGGACCAGACGGTCTCACCAGGCTGCACCTGGTGGACGAGCGGGATGACCCGACCGAGCACGTGCCCGATCCGCTGGACGTCGGCGCGCACGTCGATGAGGCGCTGGCCCTTCAGGCCCGAGGTGGGAAGCGCGTCCAGCACGATGCCGAGACGCCGGGCCGCCGCCGGGCCGTCGCGCCGGATCACGGCGTCGTGGGCGCTCGACACCAGGTCGCGCAGGTGACCGCGTCCGAGGCTGTCGCGCAGCTGGGCCAGCTGCGCGCCGGCGCCGAGCACGGTGACGACGCGCTTCGCCACCCCGGCCCGACCGGTGCTGTCCCGGGCGCTGGTGCAGGTCACCGTCGTGCGGCTGGGCGTGACGGGCAGCACGGCCGGCGCGCAGTGCGCGGCGAGGTGCCGGCCCCGGTTGTCGACGGCGGTCGCGTGCAGCGGGTCGGCGGCGCCGTGGTGGCCGGTGGCGCGGACCGTCGAGGGGCCCTCGATCGAGAGCCGGGGCGGCACCGGCGCACGTGGCACGTGGACGACCCCGCTGGCGCTGCCGCCGACGCACTGCGCGCCCCACTCCACCGTGCTGCCGGGATCCGGCGAGATGATCGTCGCCGTCGAGGTCATCAGCACGCCGTCAGGGCTCGGAGGTGTCTCCGAGGTCCCGAAGTAGGCGTGGCCGTCGTTCAGCTGGAAGATGCCGGCCCGCGTCACGACGGCGGTGACGACCACGTCGTACTGCCGGTAGCTCACGTTCTGGAACGTGAGCGTCATGTCGTGGCACTCCGCGAACGGCGGAGGTGAGGCGTCGGCCGGCTGCGCGAGTGCCCCGAGCAGCGTCAGTGCCGTCGCACTGGTCGTCGCCGCCTGGCGCCCCCTGCCGCTCACGCCCCGAAGATACCGCCGGGTAGTCCGAAAAAAGGTGATCTACAGGTGCAGGAGTTCTGTCCGGCGCGGCGAAACACAGGCCCATCGCGCGACATCCACCGCGGCCCAGGGCTGTGGTCGCCGCGCATCAGACCAGCGGGGCGCTTCCGGGGGGAGGCGCCCCGCTGCTGTCTGTCCAGGCGGTGGTGCGAGCGGTCTCACGGCGGACCCGGAGGGCGGCCAGCAGCATCCCCGAGGCGAAGCAGGCTCCCGCTCCCTCACCCGCGCGCAGCCGGAGGTCGAGCAGCGGCTCCAGCCCGAGCCGCGTGAGCACCTCGGCGTGGGCTCGCTCGCGCGAGCGCTGACCCGCGACCAGGTGCTGCGCGACGGCGGGCTCGAGCCGCACGGCGCACAGGGCCGCCACCGACGTCAGCAGGCCGTCGAGGACGACGACAGCACCCGCCTGCGCTGCCCCGAGGGCCACGCCCGTCAGGAGGGCGACCTCGGGACCGCCGAGGGCGGCGAGGAGGGGGACCGGCTCGGTCACGGCACCGACCCGGGCCAGGGCACCGGTGACGACCGCCCGCTTGCGGTCGAGCATCGCGCTGTCGGCGCCCGCCCCGAGGCCCACGACCTCGGGAGCGGTCAGCTCGAGCAGCGCCGCCGACAGGGCGGCCGCGACCGTGGTGTTGCCGATCCCCATCTCGCCGAGCGCGACGAGCCCGTCGGCGCCGTGAAGCCGTCCCAGGGCCCGACCCTGCTCGAGCAGCGCCTCGACCTCGGTCACGGTGAGGGCGTCCTCGTGCAGGAGGTCGCCGTGCGAGGACCCGGCGTCGACGACGACCGTCCCGAGCCCGGAGGCGGCGGCCGCGACGGCACCGAGAGCTGTCCCCTCGCGAGCGGCAGCGAGGACGTCGGCGGTGACGCTGTCGGGGAAGGCGCTGATCCCGAGTGCGGTCACGGCGTGCGTCGCTCCCGCCAGCACGAGCGTGCCGCCGGTCGTGTCGCCGCGGCCCAGCGCCACGACCCGGTCGACGGCGCGGTCCAGCACCCCGAGCGAACCCGGAGGCGTGAGCAGCCGGTCGGCCTCGTCCCGGGCGGCGACGACGGACACCTGGTCCGGCGCCCGCAGCCGCGACGCGGGAGCGGTTCGCTCGGACCAGCGATCGGTGAGCAGCACGTCGTCGAGCGGCTGCTTGCGGGACCAGCCCGCGCGCTCGAGGCCCGGCGAGGGCGGCCGCTCGTCCGGCCAGCCGAGGCAGAGCCAGCCCAGGGTCACGACGCCGTCGGGCAGGCCGAGCAGCCCGGCGAGCTCGACGGGGTCGAACAGGGTCACCCAGCCCATGCCGAGGCCCTCGGCCCGCGCCGCGAGCCACAGGTTCTGGATGGCGCACGCGCACGACCACAGGTCCGCGTCGGGGAAGGTCGCGCGGCCGAGGACGCCGGCTGCGGGCGTGCGGCGGTCGCAGCAGACGACGACGCCGAGCGGGGCCTCACGCAGGCCTTCGAGCTGCAGGTCGAGCAGCTGTCGCGCGGCCTCCGGCTCGAGCTGCGCGGCCTGGTCCAGGCGCGCCCGGTCGGCCATCCACGCCGCCCTCTCCCGGACGGACGGGTCGCGCACGACCACGAACCGCCACGGCTGCGAGTGCCCCACGGACGGGGCGGCGTGGCCGGCCTCGAGGACCCGGCGGACCGTCGCGTCTGGGACGGGGTCCGGGCGGTAGCGGCGGACGTCGCGACGGGCCCCGATGACGTCGTACAGGGAGGCCCTCGCGCCCTCGGCGAAGGCCCAGGCGTCGGGCGCCGCAGCGCGCTCGGCCGCCGAGGACGCGTCGCCGATCAGCGGCACGGGGCGGGGCCAGGTCACGCTCTCAAGGTAGTCAGGCGCGGGCCTGCAAGGATCCGGCCATGACCGTCTCGCGCACCGTCCACGTCGAGGCTCCCGCCCAGCGGGTCTGGGACCTCGTGAGCGACCTCCCCGGCATGGGCCGGCTGAGCCCGGAGAACACGGGCGGCTCCTGGCGCCGTGGCGCGACCGGGCCCGCCGTCGGTGCCCGGTTCAAGGGCAACAACCGCAACGGGTCCCGGCGCTGGAGCACGACCGTCACGGTGCTGCGCTGCGAGCCGGGTACGACGTTCGCCTTCGCCGTCTCCTCGGTGGCCGGCATCCCCGTCAGCGAGTGGAGCTACGACATCAGCCCGACCGGCGACGGCGCGTGCGACGTGACGGAGACCTGGACCGACCGCCGACCTGGCTGGTTCAAGGGACCGGCCGGCCTGGTCACCGGCGTGATGAGCCGCGACGACAGCAGCACGGCGGAGAACCTCGAGCGGACGCTGGCCGCGGTGAAGGCGCTCGCCGAGGGGGCGTGACACCCGTCCGGCCCTAGCGGTGCGGACGGTCCAGCAGTCACGATGACGCTCATCCACAGCTGGGCCGAATGACACGCTCCGTGCCAGTTTCGTGGCACACTGTGACTAGGTCCGATGGGCCGGACAGCGCATCACAACTGGGGAAGAGGGGGGCATGAGCGACACGACCACCCCCTCGGCGCTCCTCAAGGTGCAGGGCAGCTCGAAGCTCGCCTTCGGCGCCACCACCGCAGCCCTCGTCACCCTCGCCTCCGGCGGCACCGCCGTCCTCGTCGCCCACGCGACCCAGGGGGTCAGCACCCCCACCTCGCTGCCCGCGGGGTCGCTCCCGCTGCCCGTCGTGTCGGGCATCGCGGGCGACCAGCTCGTCGTCGAGGAGCCCGCGGGGACCCCGCCCGTCGTGCACGACCCCACCACCGACGCCCTGCACCGGGCCCTGGCGCGGCGTCCCAAGCCCGGCAAGCGCCGGCTCACCGCACCGCTCGTGCCCCTCACCCCGTCGGTCCCCTCGGTGCCCCCCGTCCCGACCCTCTCCCCGGAGCCGGTCCCGGTGCCGACCGTCACGACGCCCCCCGTCGGCACGCCCGAGCCCACGCCGACCGCCACCCGCGGCGGCGGGACCGGTGGTGGCAAGGGCCCGCTGGGCGGAGGTGGCAACCACGGCACCGGCAACGGCACCGACGGTGTCCCCACCGGCGAGCCGACCAGCAGCCCGACGGCCGAGCCGTCCGTGACGGCGACCCCCACCGACGAGCCGACCGACGAGCCGACGTCCGGACCCACCGACGAGCCGACGCACGAGCCGACGCACCCGCCGTCCGGCGGCGGAACGGACACCGGCGCCGGCAGCGACGGTCGCGAGCAGCACGGCCACCACGGCCACCGTCACCACCACGGCAGCTCCACGGGCGCGGCCGCGGGCCCGGCGACCGGCCCGGCGCGGCACGCCCACCAGGCGGACGGCGGGGGCCGGCACGCCCGGCCGAAGCACTCCGGACGCGGACGGCACGCCCGCTAGGCCCGGTCCGGCTCGGACGGGTGTTGCCGTTCCGTCGCACGTGTAGCCAAGATGACCTCGGAGCACGAGCCGGAGACCCCGGGAGCTCCGGAGGAGCTGCCCCGTGACCGTGCTGCCCGAGGCGAGCACCCCGCTCGTGCAGCTGCTGACGCCGGAGGGCGAGCGGCTGCACCACCCCGACTACGACGTCGACCTCAGCGACGACGACTACCGCGCGTTCTACCGCGACCTGGTCCTGGTGCGGCGCATCGACGCCGAGGCGACGGCGCTGCAGCGCCAGGGCGAGCTCGGGCTGTGGGCGCCGCTCGCGGGACAGGAGGCCGCGCAGGTCGGGAGCGGGCGGGCGCTGCGTCCGCAGGACTTCGCGTTCCCGACCTACCGCGAGCACGGCGTCGCGTGGTGCAAGGGCGTCGACCCGCTAACCCTGCTGGGGCTCTTCCGGGGCGCGAGCAACGGCGGCTGGGACCCGCAGGAGAAGCGGTTCCAGCTCTACACGATCGTGATCGGCTCGCAGACCCTGCACGCCACCGGCTACGCGATGGGGGTCCTCAAGGACGGTGCGGTCGGCGACAGCGACGGCGAGGCGGTCATCGCCTACTTCGGTGACGGCGCCTCGAGCCAGGGCGACGTGAACGAGGCGTTCGTCTGGGCCGCGGCCTACCACGTGCCGATCGTCTTCTTCTGCCAGAACAACCAGTGGGGCATCAGCACCCCGACGTCGACGCAGTCGCGCATCCCCCTCTACAAGCGGGCGGAGGGCTTCGGCTTCCCCGGCGTCCGCGTCGACGGCAACGACGTCCTGGCGTCGTACGCCGTTACCCGGGCCGCCCTCGACGCCGCCCGCACCGGGCAGGGACCGACCCTCATCGAGGCCTTCACCTACCGGA
>CBIHPE010000159.1:0-9497 GCA_966212015.1 uncultured Frankiales bacterium
ACGTGCAGGAGGAGGTCGGGCAGCACAAGGGCTACGAGTACAGCCGCAGCGGCAACCCGACCCGGACCGCGCTCGAGACCTGCCTGGCCGCGCTCGAGCAGGGCACCCGCGGCCTCGCCTTCGCCAGCGGCCTCGCTGCTGAGGACACCGTCCTGCGGACGATGCTCAACCCGGGCGACCACGTGGTCATCCCTGACGACGCGTACGGAGGGACGTACCGGCTGTTCGCGAAGGTGCTCGAGCGCTGGGGCGTGACCCACACCCCGGCCGCCCTCGGTGACCTCGACGCCGCCCGCGCCGCCGTCACCGACCGGACGAAGCTGATCTGGTGCGAGACGCCGACCAACCCGCTGCTCGGCATCGCCGACATCGCCGGTCTCGCGACGATCGCGCACGAGGCGGGGGCGCGGCTGGTCGTCGACAACACCTTCGCGAGCCCGTACCTGCAGCAGCCGCTGACGCTCGGCGCCGACGTGGTGCTGCACAGCACGACGAAGTACCTCGGCGGGCACAGCGACGTCGTCGGCGGCGGCGTGGTCGTGCAGGACGCCGGTCTCGGCGAGGAGCTGGCCTACCACCAGAACGCGATGGGCTCCGTGCCCGGGCCGTTCGACTCGTGGCTGACGCTGCGCGGCATCAAGACGCTGGGGGTGCGCATGGACCGGCACTCGGAGAACGCCGAGCGGGTCGTGCAGCTGCTGACGCAGCACAAGGCCGTCGCCAGCGTGCTGTACCCGGGCCTGCCCGACCACCCGGGCCACGACCTCGCCACGAAGCAGATGAAGTCCTACGGCGGCATGGTCTCGTTCCGCCTGAAGGACGGCGAGGCGAAGGCGCTGGACGTCTGCCGTCGTACGAAGGTCTTCACGCTCGGCGAGTCCCTCGGCGGGGTCGAGTCGCTGATCGAGCACCCGGGCCGGATGACGCACGCGAGCGTCGCCGGGTCGCAGCTGGAGGTGCCGGCCGACCTGGTGCGGCTGTCGGTCGGGATCGAGTCGGCGGACGACCTGCTCGCCGACCTCGAGCGCTCGCTCGCTTGACCTGCGTCCGATGCGTGCCGATGGTCAACGGGTGAAGAGGCGTGCGCCCCGCTGGGTGGTCGAGGCGACGGCCTGGGCCGGCGCGCTGGTGCTGCTGACGGGCGTCGGCATCGTCGTCAGCGGAGCGATCGAGAGCAAGACGGTGTACGGCGAGACGCCGGTGGTATCGATCCCGCTGACCCACCTCCAGCAGCAGGCACCGGTCGTCCCGCAGAAGCGGGTCGTGCAGATCACCACGAAGGCGCACACGGGCGTGCCCGTCGAGCAGTCGCTCGGGCCGCCGCCAGGACCGATCGCCGAGACGAAGCCGACCGCGTTCGCGGCGCCGGGGGACCGCTACGCGTTCCTGGTGGGCGTCACCAGCTACCGCAAGCCGACGCACGACACGATCGCCGGCGCACAGGACGTGCAGTTCATCCGGTCGCTGCTGCTCGCCTCCGGGTGGCAGTCGCAGAACATCCGGATGGTCACCAACCAGCAGGCCTCGGGTGCCGCCGTGCGGCAGGGCATCCAGTGGCTCGCCTCGGTGAGCAAGCCGGGCACGTTCACGCTCTTCCACTTCTCGGGACACGTGAAGCAGGAGGGCGGCCACGAGAAGCTCTGGCCGTACGACCGCGACTTCGTGACCGACACCTTCCTCGCGAGCACCCTCAACACCGGTTCCGGGAAGCTCTGGGTCGACATCGCCGGCTGCGAGGGCGGTGGCTTCATCGAGAACCTGCCCTCGGCCCGGGTCCTGGTGTCGACGAGCTCGAAGTCGACCGAGAAGTCGTACGAGTTCCCCCAGTGGGGCGAGTCGGTCTGGTCGGGCCTCGTCTACGACCTGGGGCTCGCGCAGGGGCAGGCTGACCTCGACAAGAACGGGATCACGACGGTGGGGGAGTCGCTGCGCTGGGCGCAGTACTACGCGCAGGCGATCACGCTGCACCAGCAGCCGCACGGCCGCCAGACCCCGCAGATCGCCGGCGACCCGGTGCGCGGCTGGACCCTGGAGGACCCGCCCGCCTAGAGGGTGGTCCACATGACGACGTGGGGGCCGATCGCCGGGTCCTCCCACGGCTCGCCGCGGGTGACCAGCCCCGCGCGCTCGTAGAACCGCTGGGCGGGCGTGCGGGCGTTGCACCAGAGCACCCCGCCGCCGTGCTCCCTCGCGTGCTGCACGAGGGCGGCCAGGACGAGGGCACCCACGCCCCTGCCGCGGGCCTCGGGCGCGGTCGCCATGCCCCGCAGGCGCCACGCGGGGACGCCGGGCTCCCAGGGCGCCGGGTCCACGCGGACGCTGCCCGTCCCGACCAGGGTCCCGTCGTCGTACACGCCCACGTGGAACGCCGGGTCGGCGTCCCCGGGCAGCGCCACGGGGCGGCCGCCGCGCAGCACCTGGCGGCGCAGCTCGGCCGTCTCGGCGGCCGTCACCTCCCGCACCTGCACAACCCGGACGCTATCGGCCTGTGCATCTGCCGCTTGCCGCGCGCTCGACGTTTCGCAAGAGTTCCGGGAGCGAGGCAGGAAACGGATCACACGCGGCGAAACGATACTGACGGGTAAGTGACGCCCGTCACGAAGGGAGCTGTCAGGTGCGAGCAGGACGAGTCGCGGGCCGCGGTGCCGTCGCGCTGACGCTCGCGCTGTGGCCGGTCGTGGGGCTCGCCGGACCGGCGCGCGCCGAGACCAGCGCCCCGCAGCCGGTGAAGGCGGCCTGGTACTGGGCGGAGAAGACCGCGGTCACGCCCGTGACGACGCTCCCGACCCTGCCGGACCAGGCCAACGTCGCGTCCAACGTGCCCGACGGCGACCTGGGCGTCGGCTACGTCACCGACCAGCTCACGACCCCCGACAAGATGGCCGCGGTCGACTTCGACCTCACCACGATCCCCACGGGCGCGGTGTTCAGCACGTTCCAGGTCACCGTCCCCATCGACACCGCAGCGACCAACCTGCAGAGCGGCACCGCCGACATCTCCGCCTGCGAGAACATCGACGTCTTCACCGAGAGCACCGCGCCGCAGTCGATCGACAAGGCCCCGCCCTTCGCCGCCCCGACGTGCGTGAAGGGCGTGCTCAACAGCTCGAGCGCCTACGTCTTCGACCTCACCGCGGTGGCGAACGACTGGAGCCTGGGCACGCCTGAGGACGGCATCGCGATCGTCCCGACCCTGCTGGCGGCGACCGACATGCGGCCCTTCAGCCTCGCGCTGAAGGGCAAGAACGCGATCACGGTGAAGGCGGTCTGGTCGCCGCCGGTCGCCAGCGCGCCTGAGACACCCCCGGTCAGCGCCCCCACCCTGGCGCCGGTCGTCGCGCCTCCGCCGGTCCTCACGCAGGGCGGCGGGGTCGTGCCCGCGGCACCCGACGTCCTGGTGCCGCAGCCGCAGTCGCTGCCGCAGGTCCCGCAGCCGCAGGCCAACCCTGCACCGCGAGCTGTCGCGCTGCGTCCCGCCGCCTTCGCCCCGCGCACCCTGGTGCCGTCCACCCTCTGGTGGGTCGCCCTCCTCGCCGTCGCGGGCGTGCTCGGCATCGCCTACCTCACGCAGAGCGACCCGCTCGAGCCCGTGAAGGCCGACCCCCGCAGGGCGCGGTTCGCCCGTGCCATCCGCTCCGCCTGATCTCCCCCGTCCCGCCCCCACAGCTCAGGAGCCCATCGTGCGCCGCCGTCCCTCGACCCTGCTGGTCGCCCTGCTCAGCGTCTCGGCGCTGACGGCCGGGTGCGGCCTCAAGCAGGAGCAGTACGACGCCCTCAAGCAGAACCAGCAGAACGGCACCGTCAACCCCGACGGCACGACCTCCGGCAACGGAGGCACGACGGGTGGCGACACCAGCGGCGTCACCGGCATCGGGGGGACGTCGACCACCGGAGACCTGACCACGGGGACGACCGGTCTCGGAACGACCGGCAGCTCCGGGACCAGCGGCACGTCGGGCACCAGTGGCACCAGTGGCACGAGCAGCACGTCGGGGTCCTCCGGGACGTCCACCTCGGGCACCACCGGGCCGGCGAGCGCCAAGTGCTCGACCCTCGGCCAGAACGTCCCTGGCGTCACGCCGACGCAGATCCGCATCGGCGTGCACGCACCGCAGACGGGCACCGGCGCGCCCTTCCCGCCCTCGTTCGAGGCGGCCGTGCCGCTCTACTGGAAGGACCCGGCGCACAAGGTGTGCGGGCGCCAGGTCGTCATCGACTTCCAGGACGACAAGTACACCCCGCAGACCGCGCGTGATGTGTGCGGTCCCATGAGCCGACGGGACTTCATCGTCGTCGGAGCGGCCGGGACCGACCAGATCCAGTCCTGCGCGACGATGCCCGACATCAAGAACAAGGGCGTCCCCTACCTGTCCGCCGGCGTCACCACCAACGGCCTCACCGGCCTCCGGCACTACTTCGCGACGACGCTGACCTACGCGCAGCAGGCCACGCTCGTGCTGCAGAACGCCCGCAAGCAGGGCCTCGGCCTCAAGAAGTGGGCCGTCATCACGTCCAACACCAACAACTTCAAGGACGCCCGCGAGGCCATGGAGGGCGTCCTGAAGTCCGCCGGGATCAAGTACGACGACATCCAGGTGGACGCCACGAACGACAGCGGCATCCAGGGCCGTGCGGCCTCGACCGGCACCAAGATCGCGACCGGCGGCTACGACACGGTGTTCCTCGACACCAGCCCGGGCTACTTCCTCTACATGAGCGGCACCGCCAGCAAGCAGGGCTTCAACGGCACCTACACCGGCCCGGGCGTCACCATGACGGAGGTCACCGTGGCGCAGCTCGTCTGCACCGCGACGGCCGGTGTCGTCAAGGCGAACTTCCTCGCGCCGTTCCCCGGCATCGACCACGCCACCGCCGACTTCAAGAAGGCCACGGGCGGCAGCTACGACGACATCTACTGGTCGATCTGGGGGCTGTCCGAGTCGCTCTTCAACGCCCTCAACGCGGCTGACAGCCTCACGCGGCCAGGCTTCATCGACGGCCTCTCGCGAGCCACGCTGCCCAACAAGGTCTACCCGGCCAGCTCGTTCAAGGGCGGCAGCCACTTCGGCGGCACGGGCGCCTGGGCGCAGAAGATGAACTGCAACGAGCGCGAGCCCAACGCCAACCAGAACGGCGCGTGGGACACCGCGAGCGCCGGGCCGTACTACAAGTGATCCTCGCGCTCGACCCGCAGACCCAGATCGGCCAGCCGCTCGTCCTCGGCATCATCGAGGGCTCGGTCTACGGGCTGATCGCCCTGGGCCTGGTGCTGCTCTACAAGAGCAACCGGATCTTCAACTTCGCCCAGGCGGAGTTCGGCACGATCGCGGCGCTGACGGCCTACTTCGGCTACGCCGGCAAGCTGTTCGGCATCCCGTGGCACATGCCGTGGCTCGTCGCGGTGCTGGTCGGGATCGTGCTCGGCACCCTCTCGGCGGTCCTGACGGAGCGGCTCATCATCCGGCCGCTGTTCCGCCAGCCGAAGGTGATCCTCGTCGTCGCGACCGTCGGCGTGCTGCTGGCCTCGATCGCCATCGAGAACCTCGTCTTCCCGACCAAGGAGATCGCGTCCCTTCCCTCGGTCACCCAGGTCGGCCTCAAGGACCCGGCGTTCCGCGCCGGCTTCGCGGGCTACAACGTCTCCTGGGAGCAGGTGCTCACCCTCGTCGTGCTCGTCGTGATGGCGCTCGCAGCGGTGGCGTTCTTCCGCTACTCCCGGCAGGGCACCGCGATCCTCGCGGTCAGCCAGGAGCCGACCGCAGCGTCGACGGTGGGGATCAGCATCAGCCGGGTCTCGCTGCTCACCTGGACGCTCGCCGGGTTCATCGGGTCGGTCGCGGGCATCGTGTCCATCGGTGGCTCAGAGCTGCTCGTGCCCGGCGTCATGACCGGCACGACCCTCGTCGGGGGCATCACCGCCGCTGTGCTGGGTGGGGTCACGAGCATGCCGGGCGCCTTCCTCGGCGGCCTGCTGGTCGGGTTCGTGCACCAGTTCACGCTGGTCTTCTTCAGCTTCCCGGGCGCGCAGAACGTGTTCGTCGGGATCCTCCTGCTGCTGGTGCTCCTCGCCTTCCCCAAGGGCCTGCTCGGGAGCGAGACGTGACCGCCGTCGCCGTCGAGCAGCCGTCGTCGTTACGGCTCACCGGTGCCGGGCTCGCGGCGCGCGCGGTCGCGTTCCTCGCCCTCGGCGTGGTGCTGTTCCTGCCCTGGCTGACGACCGACTTCTCCAAGACCTGCTCCTTGGCCGTCATCTACGCGCTGATGGGGCTGTCGCTCAACATCGTGGTCGGCTACACCGGTCAGCTGTCGCTGGGTCACCAGGGCTTCCTCGGTCTCGGCGCGCTGGTCACGGCCAACGTCGTGTTCAAGACCGGCCTGCCGATCTGGCTCGCGATGGGCGCCGCCGTCGTCGCCACGACGCTGGTGGCGCTGGCGCTCGGGCTGGTGGCCCTGCGGATCACGGGGCTCTACCTCTCGCTCATCACGCTGGTCTTCGGATCGGCCATCACGAGCTCGCTGTTCGCGCTCGCCACCTTCACCGACAACAACTCCGGCGTGAAGATCAGCCGACCGAGCTACCTCGCCGACAACGGCGACTGGTACCTCGTCTGCGTCGCCGTGCTGCTCGTCGTCTTCTACCTCGACTACCGGCTGACCATCAGCAAGGTCGGACGAGCCCTGCTGGCGCTGAAGGAGAACGAGCGGGTCGCCGAGGCCTTCGGGATCGGCGTCACGTCCTACAAGCTCCTCGCGTTCGCGCTGTCGGGGGCCATCGCGGGCCTCGCCGGCGGGCTGTACGCGTTCCGCGGCGAGCTCTACTCCGAGAAGGACTTCCAGGACCCCAACGGCTTCACGCTCGCGCTGCTCTTCGTCGTGATGTGCGTGGTCGGCGGCCTGGGCAACCGGCTCGGGGTCGTGGTCGCCGGCCTGTTCTTCGGCCTCATCAACGAGATGCTGGACGGCTTCCTCTACCTGCACTGGGTGAGGGCCGTCGTGAGGCACATCCCCGTCCTCAACGGCTACTACGACTCCGACGTGAAGGCGTCATACCTCGCCTCGCTGATCGGCGCAGCGCTCCTGCTGCAGACGCTGATCTTCAACCCGGGCGGGCTCGGCGCGTCCTTGCGGCCCATCGCCCGGTGGATGACGGGCCACAGGTTCGAGCTGCACTCCGAGACGGACTCCGGTCCCGCGGCAGTGGAGGGCTCCAGTGTCCGTGCTTGAGGTCACCGACCTGTCGATCCGCTTCGGCGGCCTGCAGGCGCTGCAGGACCTGACCCTGACGGTCAACGAGTTCGAGATCGTCGGTCTCATCGGGCCCAACGGCGCGGGCAAGACGACGGCGTTCAACTGCATCACCGGCTTCTACAAGGCCGACACCGGCCGGGTGCTCTACCGCGGCCAGGACGTGACGCGCACGCCGCCGCACAAGAAGGCCGCGATGGGCTTCGGCCGGACGTTCCAGAACGTCGGCATGGTGAAGAGCTCGTCGGTGCTCGACAACCTCAAGACGGCCCAGCACGCACGGGTCAGGTACGACGTGGCGACCGGTCTCCTGGGCGGGAGCGCCGTCGCCACCGAGGAGAGGGCGCTGGCGGAGAAGGCCGACGCGATCCTGGAGCTGCTCGGCCTGCAGGACATCCGCGACCTGCGCGTCGGAGGCCTGCCCTACGGCACGCTGAAGCTGCTGGAGCTCGGGTGCGCGCTGGCCACCGAGCCCGACGTGCTGCTGCTCGACGAGCCGTCGTCCGGCATGGGCCCGGAGGAGTCGCACCAGCTCGGTGAGCGCCTCCTCGACCTGCGCAAGGCCTTCGGGCTGACGATGCTCCTCATCGAGCACCACGTGCCGCTCGTGCTCTCGGTCTGCGACCACGTCTACGTCCTCAACTTCGGCCGGCTGCTGGCGGAGGGCGTGCCGACGGTGATCCAGACCCACCCGGAGGTCGTCGCGGCCTACCTCGGCGGCGAGGCCCCGGAGGCCCTGGCCGAGACGCACGAGACCGCCGAGGATGAGGCACTCGAGGAGACCGTCAAGAAGGCGCCGGCGCGCAAGCGCGCTCCCGCCAAGAAGAAGGCGGGGTCCTGATGGCGCTGCTCGAGGTCGACGGACTCCGGACCGGCTACGGCGTTCTGCCTGTCCTGCAGGGGATCTCGTTCTCCGTCGAGGAGGGGGAGACGGCGGTGCTCTTCGGTCTCAACGGCGCTGGCAAGACCACCACGGTCAACGCCATCGCGGGCCTGCTCCCGGCCTGGGAGGGCCAGATCCGGCTCGACGGCAAGGTCGTCAGCGGGCTCGAAGCGCCCAAGGTCGTGGCCGCCGGCATCGGCCTGTCGCCCGAGGGCCGTCGCGTGTTCCCGGCCCTCTCGGTGCTGACCAACCTCAAGCTCGGCGCGTGGACCCGCAAGGGCGACGGCAAGAAGGCGGCCGACGAGACCATCGAGCAGGTCTTCAGCTACTTCCCCCGGCTCGAGGAGCGAAAGGACCAGCTCGCCGGGACCATGTCGGGCGGCGAGCAGCAGATGCTCGCCATCGGCCGCGCCGTCATGTCGAAGCCGCGCGTGCTCCTCATCGACGAGGCCTCCCTCGGCCTGTCGCCCAAGCTTGCCCAGACGGTCTTCCAGGTCGTCAGCAAGATCAACGACGACGGCACCACGGTGCTCATCGTCGAGCAGAACGTCGGCGTCCTGCCCTACGCCGACCAGGCCCTCATCATGGAGAAGGGCACCATCACGTACGACGGCCGTGGGGCCGAGCTGGAGAAGTCCGGCGACCTCCGCAAGACCTACCTCGGCACCTGATCCCTCGAAAGCTGGAGAACGCAGTGAAGTCACCCGCCAACTACGGCCGCCCGCTGGGCTACATCATCGTCGTCCTCGGCCTGGCCATCATCGGGCTCGGCTACAACGGCGCTGCGGGGGAGTCCCTCGGGACCCCGGCGCAGATGCCGTACCTGCTGTCCGGCGGCTTCCTCGGCCTGGCCATCGTCGTGTTCGGCGTCGGCCTCATCATCAACGCCTCCGCGCGCGAGGACCGCGCCCGGCTCGAGGCCGTGCTGCTCCAGATCGCGGAGGGCCAGGGCGCTCCCGCGGCCGCGCAGGTGCCCTCGTCCGCGTCCGGCCTGTTCGCCGCGGGTGCCGCCAGCTACCACCGCCCCGACTGCCGGCTGGTCGACGGTCGCGAGGAGATCGGCTACGTGACGGCCGCCGAGGCCACCGCGAAGGCGCTCGCTCCGTGCCGCGTCTGCAAGCCCGAGGGCGCCACCGTCTGACCCTTCCGCGATCTTCCGCATCTGGTGGTGCGTGACGGCGTGTCGGGCGCAACCTGCGGAAGATCGCGCGGCGTCCCGCGTCGTGATTCGGCGATCTTCCGCATCTGGTGGTGCGTGACGGCGTGTCGGGCGCAACCTGCGGAAGATCGCGCGGCGTCCCGCGTCGTGATTCGGCGATCTTCCGCATCTGGTGGTGCGTGACGGCGTGTCGGGCGCAACCTGCGGAAG
>CBIHPE010000160.1:0-9386 GCA_966212015.1 uncultured Frankiales bacterium
GGTCCCCCGTGTGGCAGGCCCCTCCCACCTGGTCGACCTTCACCAGCAGGGTGTCGCCGTCGCAGTCGAGCTCGACCGACTTGATCCACTGCTGGGAGCCGGAGGTCTCGCCCTTGACCCAGTACTCCTGGCGGGAGCGCGACCAGTACGTGCAGCGACCGGTCGTCAGGGTGCGGTGCAGCGCCTCGTCGTCCATCCAGCCGACCATGAGCACCTCGCCGGTGTCGTGCTGCTGGCAGACCGCCACGACGAGGCCGTCCTTGTCGCGCTTGAGCTGCGACGCGATGGCGGGGTCGAGGTCAGTGGGGCGCACGGCGGTGTCCATGCCCGCCATTCTCACAGACCCTGTCACGCGACAAACCCGCGCCAGCCCCCCATGTACTCGATGAAGGCAGGCCCCAGCCCCTCCGCCGCAAGCTCCTCGGCGGTGACCGGCAGGGACCGCGCGGAGAAGGACGCGTCGGCAGCCGCCTGCCGCGGGAAGTCGTGGTGCAGGATCGCCGCCCGGCCGAGCATCACGAAGTCGACGCCCTGGCCCACCAGCTCGTCTGCCCGCGCGGCGGTCAGCACCTTGCCGGCGACGCCGAGCCGGGTGCCGTGCCGGTCCAGGTCGGTGAACCAGCCGAGCAGCGGACGTGAGGAGAACTCCTCCTCGACCGGCTGCTTGCCGGTGTCCCAGAGCGAGAGGTCGAGGTAGTCGAGCAGACCGCTCGCGAGCAGGTCGGACGACAGCGACCGGATCTCGCCCAGTCGCATGCCGAACCGCTCGGGCGACAGTCGCAGCCCGACCTGGAAGTCGGGGCGGCACGCCGCACGGATGCCCTCGAGGACCTCCAGGAGCAACCGCGACCGACCCACGAGGTCAACGCCGTACTCGTCAGTGCGGTGGTTCTCCTCGGCGGACAGGAACTGGGCGATGACGTAGCCGTGCGCACCGTGCACCTCGACCCCGTCGAACCCGGCCGACTCCGCACGCACTGCGGCTGCGACGAAGGAGGCGACCAGCTCCTGAACCTCGTCGTGCGACAGCGCGCGAGCACCCTCGAGGGCGGACGGGCCGACGGGTTGGCCCACCAGCTCTGCCGGTGAGCGATAGCCAGCGTGGTGCAGCTGCACGGAGCTGACGGTGCCGAGCGCACGCAGGTCCGCGGCCAGCCGCGACAGCCCGGGCAGGTGCTCGTCGCCGAAGATGCCCAGCTGACCAGGGAAGCCCTGCCCCACCGCCTGCACGTGCGACGCGCAGGTCATGACGAGGCCGAACCCTCCGGCCGCGCGCATCGTGAGCCAGCGGTGCTCGTCGTCGGAGAGCCTCCCGTCCGGGTGGCTCTGCTGGTTGGTCAGCGGCGCGAGGGCGTAGCGGTTGGCCCAGGCCGGACCACGGGACAGGGTGAGGGGTGCGTGCACGGCGCCAGCCTAGGGACGCAGCAGCCGCGGCCCGACCAGCGCGAGGGCCGCACCGATGGCTCCGAGACCGCCGAGGGCGACCGGCAACGACGTACCAGCGGAGATCGCACCCACCAGCGGAGGCCCGAGCACGAAGCCGACATAGCCGACGCCGGCGACTGTCGCGAGGTCCGCCCCCTGGCTGCCGGAGGTCGACCGGGCGCCGACCGCCGAGTAGAGGACGGGCGCCAGCACCGAGGTGCCTGCACCGGCGACGGCGAGGCCGACGAGGGCCACCCAGGCGGACGGCGCCACTGCGACCACGACGGCGCCGATCCCGAGGACCGTGGCGGCGACCTGGAAGACGCGGGCCGGTGCGAAGCGGCCGGACAGCCAGCCGCCCAGCAGCCGACCGACAGCCATCGACCCGGCGAACAGCCCCGGGCCGAGGCCGCTGACCGCCGGCGAGGCGCCCAGGCCGCGCTCGAGGCGCAGCGAGCTCCACGACTGCAGGGCGTCCTCGCAGAGGAACGCGCCGGCGGTCAGCAGCCCGATGCCGACAAGGAAGAGCGGCAGCTTCCGACCCGACGACCGCGGCTCCCGGGGAAGACGGCGGTACGGAGGTTGAGTCACGGCGATGACGGCCGTCAGCGCGCTCACGACCAGCAGGATCTGCAACGGCGAGGCCCCCTGCTCGCGGGCCAGGCCGGCCCCGACCGCACCGACGAGCACGCCGCCGCTGAAGGCCGCGTGCACGAGCGACATCAGGTGCTGGCCCTCGAGCCGCTCCCAGCCCGCGGCGGCGGCGTTGATGGCGAGGTCGAGCGCACCGGTGCCCAGACCGATCGCCGCCAGCGCGAGGGCGAGCGTCCCGAAGGAGTGGGTGAGGGCCGGGAGCGGTACGACGATCGCGAAGGCCAGCACCGAAAGGGGCACAGTTCGGCGTGGGCCGAAACGATCCACGAGCCGGCCGGTCACGAGCATCACGGGGACCGAGGCGAGCGCGACGGCGGCGAGCGCCGCACCGAGCTCGCCGTCCGACACGCCCGCCTGCCGCCGCATGGCCGGAAGGGCAGCGGACCAGGCGCCCCAGTAGCCGCCGAAGACCAGGAACGCGAGGACGAGCCCCCGCCGTTCGCGGGAGCTCATCGTGACTGGGAGACCCAGGAGGCGTGCAGGTCGGCGTAGACGCCGGGGACGTTCACGAGGGAGACGTGCGAGCCGCGCTGCACGACGACGCCCTTGTCGACGACGAGCACCTCGTCGGCGGCCTCGGCCGTCGACAGCCGGTGCGCGATCGTCAAGGTCGTGCGGCCGCGGGTGAGGGAGTCGAGGGCCCGCGCGAGCCGCACCTCGGTCGCCGGGTCGACGGCGCTCGTCGCCTCGTCGAGGACGAGCAGGTCGGGGTCGGCGACGTAGGCGCGGGCGATGGCCACGAGCTGCCGCTCGCCGACCGAGAGGGACTCGCCGCGCTCGCCGACGGCGCTGAAGATGCCGTCGGGCACGGTGTCGAGCCAGTCGAGCAGACCGAGCTCCGTGAAGGCCAGCTCGATGTCGTCGTCGCTCGCGTCGGGCTTCCCGTAGCGGACGTTGTCGGCGATCGTCGTGTCGAACAGGAACCCGTCCTGCGGGACCATCACGACGCGCTGCCGCAGCGACGCGAACGAGAGCTGGTCGAGCGGCACGCCGCTGAGCAGCACCCGACCCCGCGTGGGGTCCATCAGGCGGGTCAGCAGCTTGGCGAAGGTGGTCTTCCCTGACCCGGTCTCGCCGACGACGGCGACCCGGGTCTGCGCCTCGAGCGTGAGGTCGACGTCGTGGAGCACGTCCTTGCCGGGGACGTAGGCGAACGAGACGTGGTCGAACGTGACCGACACCGGCCCGTCGGGCAGCACCAGGCCCGGCGCCGGGTCGGCGATGTCGGTCGGGGTGTCGAGGACGCCCAGGACGCGCCGCATGCCGGCGATCGCGTTCTGCGCCTCGTTGAGGATCTCGGTGGCGATCTGCACCGGCTGCACGAACAGCGTGACGAGGAACAGGAACCCGATCAGCCGCCCGACCGTGAGCTGGTCGTGCGTCGCGAGCAGGACCCCGATGACGATGCAGGCGCTGTTGGCGAGAGCGGTCGTGAGCTCGCCCGAGCAGAAGGTGGTGGCGCTGATCGTCTGCGCCCTGGTCTGGGCCTGCCGGGTCGCGGTCACCGCGTCGTCGATGCGCTGGGCAGTGCGGGCCTGGGCTCCGTAGGCCCGGATCACCGGAGCGCCGACGACCGACTCGGAGATGGCCCCGAGCAGCTCCCCGATGCGGACGCGCACCGCGCCGTAGGCGACCTGGAGCTTCTTCTGGAAGACGCGCAGAGACAGCAGCAGCGGCGTCATGCAGACGTAGACCACGATCGTGAGCTGCCATGACCACCACAGCATGAGCGCGGTCGCGAGGACGACCTGCGCCGCGGAGACGACGATGAGCAGCCCGCCGAACTGCATGAAGGTGCTGATGGTGTCCACGTCGCCGGTGACCCGGCTGACGAGCGAGCCGCGACGCTCCGAGGCCTGGTGCAGCACCGACAGGTCGTGGACCCGGCGGAACGCGCGCGTCCGCAGGGCGAGCAGGCCGTCCTCGGTCGTGCGGTAGAGCCGGACGTTCATCAGGTAGTTCGCGACCGCCGTGACGACGACGGCGAGGAACGCGAGCCCGCACGCGATCCGCACGAGCTGCAGGTCGGGTGACGCCTTGGAGAGCCCGTGGTCGATGGTCTGCTGCACAGCGAGCGGTACGACGACGCGACCCGCGGTCGAGAGCAGCGCGAGGCCGAGCGTGGTCGGCAGGCCCTTGCGGAACTCCGGGGCGACCCTGAGCCCGTGCGCCAGCGTGCCGAGAGAGCTCCGCTGCTCGGCGCCGACATCGACGGTCGTCACGCCGGCTCCCTCTCGTCGCCGGCGTGCTCGGCGACCCGCTCCGCGTCGGCGCGCTCGTAGGCCGTCACGAGGTCGCGGTAGCCGACGCACCGCTCCCGCAGCTCCTCGTGCGTGCCGCGGTCGACGAGCCGCCCGTCCTCGACGAACACGACCTCGTCGGCGAGGGCGATGGTCGCGCGCCGGTAGGCGACGACGACGACCGTGCTGGCCGACGAGGAGCCGCGCAGCCCCGCGAGGATGCGCTGCTCGACCGAGGGGTCGACCGAGGACGTGGCGTCGTCGAGGACGAGCAGCCGCGGGTTGCGGGCGACGGCGCGAGCGAGCGCCAGGCGCTGGCGCTGCCCGCCGGACAGCGTCGTGCCGCGCTCCCCCACGACGGTGTCGAGACCCTTGGGAAGCGCGGCCACGAACCCCTCTGCCTGGGCGACCCGCAGCGCGGCCCAGACCTGCTCGTCGCTGACCTCCGCCCCGAGGGTGACGTTGCCGCGGACGGTGTCGTCGAACAGGAACGTGGTCTGCGGTGCCAGGGCTGCCACGGTGGCCAGCTGACCTGGCGCGTAGGCGGAGACGTCCGTCCCGTCGTACTCGACGACGCCCGACAGCGGGTCGACGAGCCGGACCAGCAGCGAGGCGAGCGTCGACTTGCCCGACCCGGTCGGGCCGACCACGGCCACGGTCCGGCCCGGAGCCACGTCGAAGCCGATGGAGTGCAGCACCTGGTCGTCTCCGTAGGCGAAGGAGACGTCGCGCACGTCCAGGGACACGGCACCGGAGGCGTCCGCCAGGGCCGTACCGAAGGTCTGCTTGCCCTCGGCGTCGAGCACCCGCAGCACGCGGTCGTAGCCGACGACCGACCGGGGCAGCTCGTTGAGCACCCACCCGATCGCGCGGACCGGGAAGGCGAGCAGCGTGAACAGGTAGGCCACCCGGACGAGCGTCGCGCTGTCGAGGTGGCCGCTGCCGACGCGGCTGGTCCCGACGACGAGCACCAGGAGCACGCCGATGACCGGCAGCGCCTCCATGATCGGGTCGAAGAGCCCGCGCACCCGGCCGACCTGGACGAGGGTGTCCCTCAGCTCCCGGCTCTTCGCCGTGAAGCGCTCCGTCTCGAGCTGCTCGCGACCCAGCGTCTTGACGACGAGCGCCCCGTCGAACGACTCGTGCGCGATGGTGCTGACCTCGCCGCGCAGCTGCTGCGCCCTGGTCATGAGCGGCGACATCCGGCTGCTGTAGACGACGGTCAGCACGGCGATGGCCGGGAAGATGATCGAGCCCACGATCGCGAGGACCGGGTCGGTGAAGAACAGCAGGGTGAGCGTCCCGACGAGCATGAAGACGACGCCGACGGCGAACGGGAAGGGCGCGATCGGGTACCAGGTCGCCTCGACGTCGCTGTTCGCGTTGGACAGCAGCTCGCCCGTCGGGTGCTGCTGGTGCCACTCGAGCGGCAGCTCGAGGTAGCGCCGCGTGACCCGCTTGCGGTAGGTCGCCTGCAGCCGGTACTGCATGATCCCGGCGCCCAGCCGGCGTCCGAGGATCCCGAAGATCTTGAGGGTCGCGACGCCCATGACGAGCAGGGCCGCGCCGGTGAGGCTGGCCGTCGTCGCGTCGCCGCGCTTGACCGCCGGCTCGATCACGCTCCCCGTGATGTGACCGAACGCATAGGCCTGCGCGATGGTCATCCCGCCGAACAGCGCGGAGCCGACCGCCGAGATCGCGAAGATCCGCGGCTCCTCCTTCACGGAGAGCCACAGGATCCAGAGGCCACGCCAGATGACCTGCCTCGGGGTCCGGGTCGGCATGCTCATGTCGGTGCTCACAGAACCAGTTCAACCCCAGTTGAGGTCAAGCTGATTCCCGTACGACGTGGCCGGCCGCCTTGAGGGCCGCCTTGGCGTCCCCGATGCGCATCGTCCCGAAGTGGAAGACGGAGGCAGCGAGCACGGCATCGGCCCCGGCCTCGACGGCCGGCGCGAAGTCGTCGACCGCGCCGGCCCCACCCGAGGCGATGACCGGGACGGAGACGCGCGCACGGACCGCACGCAGCATCTCGACGTCGTAGCCGCGCCGGGTCCCGTCGGCATCCATCGAGTTGAGCAGGATCTCCCCGACGCCGAGCCGCTCGCCACGCGCGGCCCACTCGACGGCGTCGATGCCGGTGCCCTGGCGGCCGCCGTGGGTGGTCACCTCGAACGATCCGTCAGGGGTCCGGCGGGCGTCGACCGACAGCACCAGCACCTGGGAGCCGAACCGGTTGCTGATCTCGCTGAGCAGCTCGGGGCGGGCGATCCCCGCCGTGTTGACGCCGACCTTGTCAGCCCCAGCGCGCAGCAGCCGGTCGACGTCGTCGGTGCTCCGGACCCCACCGCCGACGGTGAGCGGGATGAACACCTGCTCTGCGGTGCGGCTGACGACGTCGTAGGTCGTCTGACGCGAGCCTGACGAGGCCGTGATGTCAAGGAAGACCAGCTCGTCGGCGCCCTCGGCGTCGTAGACGCGGGCCATCTCGACGGGGTCACCTGCGTCGACGAGGTCGGTGAAGTTGACACCCTTGACCACGCGGCCGGCGTCCACGTCGAGGCACGGGATGACGCGGACGGCGAGGCTCACGCTCAGGAACGCTAGCCGTAACACGAGCGCACTACCCTTGTGGTCGTGCTGTTCGCCCTTCTCGTCATCTGCGTCGTGCTCTTCATCGTGCTGCCCTTCATCGGCGCCACGCTGATGCAGGCGGTGTGGGCGCTGCTCGTCGGGCTGCTCCTGGGCCTGCTGGCGCGCGCCATCGCGCCCGGCAAGGGCCGCATGAGCCTGCTCATGACGTCGCTCGTCGGCATCGCCGGTGGGCTGCTCGGGCGGGTCGCCGCGCGGCTTCTGCACACGCACTCCGGCCTCGGCCGGCTGCTCCTCGAGGTCCTCGCTGCGGCGGTCCTCGTCATGATCTTCAGAGGCACCCAGGGGGCCAACGCATGAGACTTGCCGTCTGCTCGTCCAAGGGCGGAGTCGGCAAGACCTCCACCGCCGCGAACCTGGCCGCAGTGCTGGCGCGCTCCGGCCGCGTGCTCGCGATCGACGCCGACCCGCAGGACTCGCTCGGCCGGGCGTTCGGCGTGGTCGCCAAGAGCAAGGACGACTCGCTCGCGGGCCTGCTGGAGGACCCGGAGGCCAACCCGCTCGCGGTGCTGCGCACCGAGGTGGCCCCCGGCCTCGACCTCATCCCGGCCCACCCGTCGCTGGAGCAGGTCGGCGTCACGCTCGCCGCGCAGGGCGGCATCGTCACCGGCATCCGACGGGTGCTGCGCCCCCTCCTCGACGACTACGAACACGTCGTCCTCGACACCCACGGCGACCTCGGCAACCTGACGCTCTCCGCGGTCTGCGCCGCCGATGCCGTCCTCACGGTCTTCACGAGCGATCCCGGCTCCGCCCTCGGCGCCGCGCGCGTGACCGCCTTCATCGAGCAGCACCGCCGCTTCGAGAACACGAACGCCCGCCTCATCGGCGTCGCGTGCTCGCTCTGGGACAAGGACGGCAAGGCGGCCCGCGAGGTCGTCGGCGCGCTCGAGGGCACCGACCTCCCCCTGCTCCCCACGCGCATCCCGGTGTCGCGCAGGGTGCCGTCGGCAACCCTGGCCAAGCGCCCCGTCGTGCTGTCCAACCCCACGTCCACCGTCGCCGAGGCCTACACGGCGCTCGCTGCCGACGTTCTCACGGCCTACGAGGAGACCCGATGACCGCCAAGAAGCTCAGCCTGCAGGACGACCTCCAGGCCGACCTGCTCGCCGATCTGGCGGGTCCGGTCGAGGAGGTCGTCGCGCCGCCTGTCGTCGAGCCGGCTCCAGCCCCGCCGGAGCTGACGGAGGCGACACCGGCGCTCTCGTTCCAGCTCACGCCGCTGCGCTGGTCGCGACCGAAGGTCACGAAGGTACGGGGCGGGCTCGGCAAGTCCGTCGCGGTCGGGCCGTGGCGGGTCGAGCTCTCCGTCAAGGAGTAGTCAGAAGCCCTGCACGGCGGCTGCTGTCGTCGTCTGCGTCGTGACGCGCCAGGCGCCGTGACGCCGACGCAGCCGGTCAGCAGTGCTTGAGCAGCGCGGGGTTCACGACGGTCGGCGGCACCCGACGATGGGTGCCGGCCTCGTAGGCAGCGGCGTACCGGAGGAGCTTGGCCTCCGACCAGGCGGTGCCCATGAACGAGATGCCCTGGGGCGACGTGTCGCGCACGAGGCCCGAGGGGACGATCACGGTCGGGTAGCCGGCGGACGCGCCGACGTTCGCCAGGCCCGCGCCCGGGGCGAGGATGGCATCCAGCTTGTCGGCCTGCAGGGCCCGGTCGATGTTCGCGCCCTGTGCCGTGCGCAGGGCGAGCGCTCCGGCGGAGGCAGCCGGGCGGCTGCCAGGCTGCGCGGCCGACGCGATGATGAGGTTCTGGCCGTACTTCACCCTGTCCGGGTGCTGCCGGTTGTACAGCATGATGTCGACGAGGCTCTTGACCCCGCTCTTCGGCGTCGGGGCCTGCGTGGCGAGGTAGTGGTCGAGGTTGGCCTTGAAGTCGTTGGGGATCAGGCCGATCTCACCGAGCCCGAGGTTGCCAGTGGTGTCGAGCTTGTCGGTCGGCACGAGCTCAGCGCCGAGGCGCTTCAGGTCGGCCAGCGCCCGGTCGTACACCTGCCGCTGCGCCGTCCCGAGGTTGCCCTCGTCGCTGGTGCTGTAGCCGAGCCGGACGCCCTTGAGGGAGGCGCCGCGGATCGCCTTCACGTAGTCGGTCTTGTGCGCGTTGGCGTCGGCCGTGGCCGGGTCGGTCGGGTCCGAGCCCGCGACGACCGTGAGCAGGGTCGCGGCGTCCGCGACGTTGCGCGCCATGGGCCCGGCGGTGTCGAAGCCCTCGGCCAGCGGGATGATGCCGTCGCGGCTGACGAGGCCGCGGGTCGGCTTGACGCCGACGAGGCCGTTGACGTCGCTCGGGCTGAGGATCGACCCGGAGGTCTCGCTGCCGAAGGCAGCGGTGGCGAAGGCCATCGAGGTCGCGACCCCCGAGCCGCTGGACGAGCCGCTGGGGTCGCCGAGCGTGTAGGCGTTGCGGACCTGCCCG
>CBIHPE010000161.1:0-9300 GCA_966212015.1 uncultured Frankiales bacterium
GCTCGCCCTGCTGGACGGCGGGGACTCGCTCCTGGACTTCGGCTGCGGAGCGGCAGAGATGCTCGTGCGCTACGCGCCGAGCTACACCCGCGCAGTCGGCTGCGACTTCTCGGCCGCCATGCTCGCCGAAGGGCGCGCTCGGCTGGACCGGGGCGGGCACCATGACGTCGAGCTGGTCGAGGCAGATGACCGGTCGGTGTGGGCCGAGGTGGACGGGGCGTTCGACCGGATCACCGCCGGTCAGGTCGTGCAGTACTTCGACGAGGAACAGCTGTCCGCCTTCCTCGCAACCGCCCGCTCCCGACTGACCGCCGACGGGCGGATCGTGCTCTTCGACGTCATCGACCCGCGTATCGGCTACCTGTTCGCCCTCGGTGTGCTGGGTGCCGGCGGTCGTGGCCACCTCGGCGCCTCCCTGGCGATCCGGGGGGTCCGGCACTGGGCGCGCACGACGCGCCGACGCGCGCGCGGGTTGCCACCGCTCGAGATCGGCTGGGCGCATCACCCTGCTCGGCTCGCCGAGCTGGCTGCTCAGCATGGCCTGGTCTGCGACATCGCCTGGTCCCGGTTCTACGAGTACCGGTTCCACGCGCTCCTGGCACCCAACCGTCAGGCGACGAGCGCCTCGCGGTAGAGCTCCCTGTGGCGCGGGTCCGCCAGCGAGCTGTTGTGCCACAGGATCACGAGCTCGCCCCGGTGCTCCCGCGTCGTGCGCGCCAGGTCGGCGATGCGGCGGCGCACCGGTTCGCCAGCCAGGTCCAGCCCCAGGTACGACTCCAGGGTGCGCTCCATGACCACCAGCGGCCGCTCCCGCAGCGCGAGCGGCTGCCGTGCCTCGAGGTCGAACACCTGGTAGCTGTGGCAGACGCCGGCCCGGAACCCCGGTTCCTCGGCATAGCCGACCGTGCTGTCGTACTGCAGCCCGAGAGCGTCCCAGTGCCGCCAGGTCCGTGGTGCCGACCACCTCAGGTAGTGCTGCCTCCCGCCGAGCACCGGCTGCTGCACGCCGGCCCGGTGCAGGGCATCCCGAAGGCCCTCGAGCTCCCGGCTGAGCTGGTCCTGGTCGAGGTGCGATCCGTAGCTCGGGTGGATGCCGATCTCGTGCCCGCGGCCGTCGACCGCGCGGAGCACGTCCAGCACGCGCGGGTCGTCGAGGGTGTAGAGGTGGTCGCGCTCGCGCCCCGCGGGGTCAGGGTCGGGGATGAAGTAGAACGTGCCGCGGGTGCCGGCCCGCTCGCACTCGTCCATGATCAGGTCGTAGGTCGCGTAGGGGTCGCGGTCCAGGTGCCCTCGTCGAACTGCGGACCAGTCGGCGGCGACCTTCAGAGCCTCCTGGGGTCGATGGGTGCGGCGCACCGCCTTGGCGGCCGCTACGACCATCCCTCGGGGCCGGCAGCCCGCATAGGCGAAGGCGTGGTCGATGTCGTGCGTGGCAAGCACCTGGAAGCTGCGGGTCCGCCGCTGCAGTGCGGGCCAGCGGCGAGCGAGTCGCCCCCACAGCCGCTCGGCGTGCTCGTCGACGAACGCCCGGTGCAGGTGCTCCCGGGTGACGGAGGCGGACAGCGGGAACCGGCCGTGGACGTCTGCCGTGGGCCGAGCGACCTCCTCGTAGCGCGTCAGCATGAAGAAGGCCGTGCCGAGTGGGTCCACCTCGGAGGGCTGTGAGGGCACCGCGACGGTCGGCAGGCCGTCGACCTCGACGAGCGGGCGCACCGACCCGGGGGTGAGCCACTCGCGCGCCGGCATGCTGAACAGCCCGTCCGGCAGCTGCAGGCCGGGACCCGGCCCGCACGTCAGGGTGGTGACAGCGGTCCTCGAGCTGGCGCTGATCTCCACGTCGAGGCCGACCAGGTCGACGAGCACGGCCCGCACGGCGTACCGACGCTCAGGCTCGAACGTCGTGGGGATCTCGACGTGCAGGGTCGCCGTCACGAGCGCGCCGCTCGACCGAGGTCACGGGCCGCTCGCAGGGCGCGATACCGGCGACTGGTCCGCTCGACGACGACGAAGGTGGCCTGCCGCCCGCCGAACCCGCGGAACACGGGCTCGACCTGGGGGAGCATCGAGCCCTCGAAGTCGAACCGCCCGGTACGGGCCAGCGAGCAGCGGATCGCCTCCCAGAGCAGCGCGCTCTGGGCACCGAGGGCTCGACCCTCGTCCGACGCGCCCGCGAGCAGGTAGTTGGCGGTGGCACGGTCCCAGGCAACGAGCGCCGCAGCGACGACGTGACCGGCGCGGTCGCGAGCGACGAGGGTGCGGCCGGCGTCGTGGCTCGCGACGGCGGCGTGCACGCGGCGGACGAGAGCGGGTTCGAGGCGCGAGGCGCCCTGGCGGTCCAGGCTGGTGGTCACGAGCTCGACGAGCGGTTCGGCCGAGGACGACGACTCGACGACCACGCCCTGCTGCGCCTTCCGGACCGCGTTCCGTGTCTTGTCCGTGCACCGCGACCAGGCGTCGTCCTCCGAGACGACGTCGTCGAGGACGTAGGTCATGCGGGCGGTGGTGGAGAACCCTGCCCAGTGGAAGGGAAGCCAGCTCGTGCCGTCGGGAGGTAGGGCGAGCTGCACGAGGTCAGCTGCCGGCAGCTGCTCGAGGAGCTCCGCCACCAGGCGCTTCTCCCGGCTGACCGCAGTGGCGTAGGAGCCACCGGTGTCACGCACCCAGGGCCCCATCCGTGTCAGCGGTGGTGTCGTCAGCAGCGTGCCGCGGCGACCTTCCGTGCGCTGCCACGCGAGGTGGGCCTCGCCCTCGACCACCGCCTCGCCCCAGGTCCCGGGCGAGACCGCGTCGAGCCACCACGGCTGGTGGAACAGGGGCTGCTCGTCCCGCAACCCCGTCACGGCCGCAGCCCCTTCCTCGTGCGGGACCGAGTGCCCCTGACGCACAGGCTAGGACCGGACGCAGCCCTGGCCCCGTCATCCGCTGGCGTGTCCCCGGATGCGATGCGGACCCGGCGATACTGTGGCCAGCGCCTGGCGGAGGTCCTGGCTCGAGAGAGGGGTCCGAGGTGCCGAGCCACGTGAGCCCGACCGCGGAGGTCGAGGACGGCGCTCAGCTCGGTGACGGCACGCACGTCTGGGCATACGCGCACGTGCGTCGCGGCGCCGTCGTGGGGGTGCAGTGCGTGATCGGCCGAGGCGCGGTCGTCGATGTCGGTGTCGTCATCGGTGATCGATGCAAGGTGCAGAACGACGCGCTGCTGTACGCCCCGGCGCGGCTCGGCGACGGGGTCTTCATCGGTCCGGGGGTCGTGCTCACGAACGACCGCACTCCCCGAGCGGTGGCGCCGGACGGCGCGCTGGCCTCGAGCGACGACTGGGTCGCCCAAGGTGTCACGGTCGGCGACGGTGCCTCGCTCGGCGCGAGGTCGACTGTCGTGGCTGGTGTGACGGTCGGGAGCTGGGCCATGGTCGCCGCGGGGGCAGTCGTCGTGCGTGACGTGCCTGCGCACGCGCTCGTGGCCGGAGTGCCGGCCCGGCGCATCGGGTGGGTCGGCCGGTCCGGGGTCACCTTGGTCCCCGGGGCGGACGGCCTCCTGACCTGTCCTCGCACCGGCACGCGCCACCGCGTGGTGGACGATCGCCTCGAGGAGCTCGGATGATCCCCGCCGCCAAGCCCCTTCTCGGTGAGGAGGAGCAGGCCGCCGTCCTGCGGGTGCTGGCCTCCGGCCTGCTGGCGCAGGGGGGAGAGGTCGCCGCCTTCGAGGAGGAGTTCTCCGCGCTGGTGGACGGCCGGCACTGCATCGCGGTCAGCTCGGGCACGACGGCGCTGCACCTGGGCCTGCTCGCTGCGGGCATCGGCCCTGGCGACGAGGTGATCGTCCCGTCCTTCACCTTCGCGGCGACCGCCAACGCCGTGCGGCTCGCGGGCGCTGAGCCAGTCTTCGTCGACATCGAGCCGGGGAGCTTCTGCCTCGATCCCGCCGCGGTCCGGTCGGCGGTCGGGCCGAGGACGGCCGCGGTCATGCCGGTCCACCTCTACGGGCACCCGTGCGCGGCGGACGAGCTGAAGGCCGTGTGCGACGAGCGGGGGCTGCTGCTGTTCGAGGACGCCGCACAGGCGCACGCGGCCTCGCTGCACGGGCGGCCGGCAGGGGCCTGGGGACGGCTGGCGGCCTTCAGCTTCTACCCGACCAAGAACATGACCACGGGCGAGGGCGGCATGGTCGTCACCGACGACGAGACGGTCGCCAGGACGATGCGGCTGCTGCGCAACCAGGGCATGGAGCGCCGCTACCACAACGAGATCGTCGGCTTCAACGCCAGGCTGACCGACCTCGGCGCCGCGATCGGACGGGTCCAGCTGACCAAGCTCGCCGGCTGGACTGCGCGGAGGCAGCAGGTCGCAGCCCGGTACGACGCAGAGCTGGCGGGGGTCGTCGTGCCGCCCGTCGCCGACGGCGCCGTGCACGTCTACCACCAGTACACGGTCCGCTCGGACGACCGCGACGGGCTGCTGGAACGCCTGTCCGACAAGGGGATCGGGGCCGGGGTCTACTACCCGGTGCCGGTCCACCAGCTCCCTGCCTACGCGCTGGACCTCGACCTGCCCGAGACGGCGCGGGCCGCCCGCGAGGTGCTCTCCCTCCCGGTCGGACCTCACCTGTCCGACGACGACGTGAGTGCCGTCATCGCGGCGGTGAGCACGTGACGGCGCTGCGGGCAGGGGTCCTCGGGTTGGGCATGATGGGACGCCACCACGTGCGCGTCCTGTCGACCCTCCCCGGAGTCGAGCTGGTCGGTGTCGCGGACCGCGACGGGGACCCGCACGGAGCGGCCGGCGCCGCCGGCGTCGAGGTGCACGCCTGCCTCGACGACCTGCTCAAGGTCGGGCTGGACCTCTGCGTGGTCGCGGTGCCGACGCAGGACCACGCGAACGCGGCCCTGCGGCTCGCTGCGTCCGGCGTCGCCGCCCTCGTGGAGAAGCCGCTCGCTGCCACGACCGAGGAGGCGCTGGCGGTGGTCGCCGCGTTCGAGAGCGCGGGTGTGGTGGGCTCCGTCGGCCACATCGAGCGCTTCAACCCCGCACTGCAGGCGATGCGCCAGAAGCTGTCCGAGGGGCTGCTCGGACGGGTCTTCCAGGTCGCCACCCGACGTCAGGGACCGTTCCCCGCGCGCATCCAGGACGTCGGTGTCGTCAAGGACCTCGGCACCCATGACCTCGACCTCACGGCGTGGGTGGTCGGCGCTCCGTTCGCCAGCGTGTCCGCGCAGGTCGCGCACCAAGCCGGTCGTGCCTACGAGGACCTCGTGTCGGTCACCGGCCGGCTCGAGTCCGGCGTCGTGACCAGCCATCTCGTGAACTGGCTGAGCCCCGTGAAGGAGCGCAAGGTCGTCGTCACGGGGGAGGGCGGCTGGCTGGAGGCCGACACGCTGAGCGCGGACCTCACCTTCGCCGCCAACGGCAGCGTCCGCACGACCTGGGACTCCGTCTCCGCGTTTCGTGGCGTGAGCGAGGGCGACACGATCCGCTACGCGATCCCGAAGCCCGAGCCGCTGCGCGCGGAGCTCGAGGCGTTTCGCGACGCCGTCCTCGGCGACCCGTCCCGGACCGTGGCGCTGCGCGACGGGCTCGCGGCGCTCAGGGTGGCGGAAGCCGTGCTGGAGAGCGCCCGGGACGCGTCCGTGGTGACGCTGTGAGGGCCGCAGTCGTCGGGCTCGGCAAGATCGGGCTGCCCCTCGCCGTGCAGATCGCATCGAAGGGCCATCAGGTCATCGGTGCCGACGTCTCGGCCGACGTCGTGGCCAGCGTCCTCGCCGGCGTGCCGCCCTTCCCCAACGAGGCGCAGCTCGACGAGCGGTTGCAGGACGTGATCGGCCAGGGGCTCCTGACCGCCACCACCAGCACCGCGGAGGCAGTCGCCGAGGCCGACGTCGTGCTCGTCGTCGTACCCCTCGTCGTCGACAGCGAGTCCCGTCCGGACTTCCGCATCCTCGACGCGGCCACCGCCGCCATCGCGCCGGCCCTGCGGCGGGGAGCTCTCGTCAGCTACGAGACGACCCTCCCGGTGCACACCACGCGGGACCGCTTCGTGCCGGCCCTCGAGGCCGGCAGCGGGCTGCGCCTGGGAGACGGCCTGCTGGTGTGCCACAGCCCGGAGCGGGTGTTCAGCGGGCGCGTCTTCGCCGACCTCCGTCGCTACCCGAAGCTCGTCGGGGGAGTGGATGCAGAGAGCGCTGAGCGGGCGGTGGACTTCTACGCCGCCGCCCTCGACTTCGACGACCGCCCCGACCTGCCCAGGCCCAACGGCGTCTGGGACCTGGGGAGCGCGGAGGCCGCCGAGCTCACGAAGCTGGTCGAGACGACCTACCGGGACGTGAACATCGCGCTGGCGAACGAGTTCGCCCAGTTCGCCGACGGCCTGGGGCTCGACGTCCACGGCGTCATCGACGCCGCGAACAGCCAGCCCTTCTCCCACGTCCACCGGCCGGGGGTGGCCGTGGGTGGGCACTGCATCCCGGTGTACCCGCGGTTCTACCTCTCCGGGCACCGCGACGCGGTGCTGCCGCGCGCGGCACGTGGTGTGAACGAGGCGATGCCCGACTACACCGCGGGCCGGCTCGAGCTACGGCTCGGGGGTCTGCAGGGCGTGGAGGTCGTCGTGCTCGGGGTCGCCTACCGGGGCGGGGTCAAGGAGACTGCTTTCTCGGGGGCCTTCCCGCTGGTCGCGGCGCTGGAGGCGCGGGGAGCGACGGTTCGCGTCCATGACCCGCTCTACAGCGATGCCGAGCTCGCCGAGATGGGGCTTTCCCCTGCAGTGCAAGGGGATCCGGCGACCGCCGCCGTCCTGCAGGCAGATCACGCCGATTACCGCGTGCTCGACCGCGCGCTGCTGCCCCGCGTCAGGACGCTGCTCGACGGGCGTGGCTTCGTGACCGCTCCTGACTGGCCCGGCGTCGACGTCGTCGGCATCGGGGCGCCACCGTCAGCCGCGGGCTAGGACCTCTTCGAAGAAGCGCAGCCGGCGCTGCTCCTTCGCCTCGCTGTCGAGGTGCTCGACCTCGGCGCGGGGGACGCGCTTCCCGTGCCAGGTCGCGACGAACTCACGGATGCGGTCGATGCCCTCGGTGACGTTGTCCTCGGTGTTCGGGAGCTCCAGGTACCACGGCGAGCCCGGGTCGATGTCCGGGTCCGCGCAGCCCGACAGCACCGGCAGCCCTCGAGCGAGGTACTCGCGCACCTTCAGAGCGCTGGCCTCGCGGATGCCCACGCGGTGCATCGCCAGGGCGCCGATGCCGATGTCGGCTCCCTGCAGGAGGGGGAGGTACGTCGCGGGGTCGGCCCACCCGTGGAGGACGAGGTTGGCAGGAGGCGGGGAGCCCACGTCTTCGAGCGCGGGACCGACGAGGTCGATGGTCCACGTCGGTTCCCGGCGCGCGAGCTCGGCGAGCTTGTCCACGCCGTGCCAAGGGGAGTGGGGATGAGCGAGCAGCACCAATCGGGGCGCCGCCGACCCGCTGGGCGGCAACGTACGGAAGTCGGCCATGCGCAAGCCGTTCCCCAGCACCAGGGTCGGCAGGTCGTACCGGGCGAAAGCGGGCGCCCTGGACAGCTCCTCGGTCACGAACACCGCACCTCGTGCGGCACGCAGCAGCAGCCCCCGCGTGGCCTTGGCGTACGTCGCCCGCAGCCGCGAGCGGCTCTGCATCACCAGCACCTCGTCGCCGTTGACCTCGAGCACGCCGGGCGCGGCCCTCAGCAGGCGCCCGTACCCCGGCGCCCACGCGCCGTGCCTGAGGTAGACCAGGTCCGGTCCCCAGGCCCTCGCGCGCTGCGCCTGGCGAGTCCTCGCGCGCGTCACCGACACGAGGTCGCCAGGGCCCGCGATGACGTCCGTCGGGACCGCGAGGGACGCCCAGTCGGCGGCACTGCCGGGGTCCGTGACGACGAACAGGCGCACGTCGTGCCCGGAGTCCCGCCAGGCCTCTGCCTGCTCGACCATCTTGCGGAACGGTCCTGAGGCCCGCCCGGCGCGCCACGCGAGCAGGTAGGCGATGCGCAACGACCCTCCGGAGTTGTGGGCTGCCTAAAGTAGGCCCTCATGGTGATCGCGGTGTCGGTGGTGCTGTTCCACCCCGACCCGGCGAGCCTGCAGGTCACGCTGGGTCGGCTGGCGAGCTGGCGGCACGGCCCTGTCCTGGTGCACGTCAACGAGAGCACCGACGTGCCGAGCTGGGTGCGCGCGCTGCTGCCGGCGGCGCAGATCACCGCGTCGCCGGACAACCGGGGCTTCTCGGGTGCGCACAACGCGCTCGTGGCGGCGGCCCTGAGCGCGGGGGCAGACGCCGTCCTGGTGCACAACCCTGACCTGCTCCTGCCGGACGAGGCGGTCGAGGGCCTGGCCGAGGCCGCGGAGCGTCACCCCGGCGCACTGCTCGGACCGGCCCTGCAGCTCGCCCAGTGGCCGGAGCTGCAGCCGACCGGGCTGGTCGACACCCTCGGGATCGTCTGGACCCGCTCCGGCCGTCACCTCGACGGGGGTCAGGGCAGTCCCTGGCAGCCGCCGAGCGGGCCGCCCCGGGAAGTGGCCGGGATCAGCGGAGCGGCCCTGTGGGTCAGCCGCGAGGTGCACGACCTGCTCGTCGAGCTGTCGGGTGAGCTGTTCGACGAGGACTTCATCGCCTACCGCGAGGACGCCGAGCTCGCCTTCCGCGCTGCTCTGCTGGGCATCCCCAGCCTCCTCGTGCCGGAGGCACAGGGACTGCACGGCCGCTCGCTGCGCGGCACGACCCGCGGCGGCAGCGCCCACGTCGACCGGCTGGGGGTGCGCAACCGCTTCCTCCTCGCCGCGAAGTACGGCCGGCACCGCCCCGGGGGGATGTGGGGCCCGCTCGCGCGTGACCTGGTCGTGCTGCTCGGCGTCGTGCTCCGCGAGCGCTCCTCCTGGTCGGGCGTGACCGACGCCTGGCGGCTGCGGAAGCGCATGCGCGCGAAGGGGCAGGTCGTGCTCCGGGCAGCGCGCCTCACCAGCCGCCAGGCGGCTCGCCTCTAGGTTGGTCGGGTGCGACTGGCCTTCAGCCGTCGGTCTGACCCCGTCGTGGCCGGCATCGACCTCGTGACGACGGGTGTCGTCGCGCTCGCCGCCTACCGGCTGCGCTTCGAGGGCGAGCCGGCCGTCCCCGAGGCGTACGTCCACCGCTACCAGGTGGCGACGGGCGTGCTGGCCCTCGCCTTCGTCCTGTTCGGCCGCTCGAGCGGCCTCTACCGGCGCGCCGCGCTGCGTCCGGGCACGGCGAACCTGGAGGCGGCGGTCACGACGGCGCTGTCGTGCGGTGTGCTGCTGCTCCTGCTCCACGCCCT
>CBIHPE010000162.1:0-9182 GCA_966212015.1 uncultured Frankiales bacterium
GGCCTTCGACGACACCGACGTGCTGCTCATGCTGGGCACCGACTTCCCGTACCCCGACTGGCTGCCCGAGAAGGCCACCACGATCCAGGTGGACCGGGTCCCGTCTCACCTCGGCCGGCGCACCCCGATCGAGCTCGGCGTGGTCTCTGACGCCGGACTGTTCGTGCAGGCGCTGCTGCCGCAGCTGACGGCGAAGACCGACCGCAGCCACCTCGACAAGGCCGTCGCCGCGTACGGGTCCTGGGTCGAGCGGCAGCAGGCGCTGACCCGCCCCGACGCCGACGACAAGGGCATCGTCGGGCGGGTTCGGGCCGTCTTCGACAACCCCGACGACCGCATCCGCCCGGAGGCGCTCGCCTCCGTCGTGGACCGCCTCGCCGCGGACGACACCGTCTTCACCGCCGACACCGGGATGTCCGCGGTGTGGCTCGCCCGCTTCGTGACCTTCCGCGGGACCCGCCGACTGGTCGGCTCGATGAACCTCGGGTCGATGGCCAATGCCATGCCTCAAGCGCTCGGAGCCCAGGCGCTCGACCGGCACCGGCAGGTCGTCGCCTTCTGCGGCGACGGCGGCCTCACCATGCTGCTCGGCGACATCATCACCGCCGTCAGCCACGACCTCCCCGTCAAGCTCGTGTGCTTCGACAACGGCCGGCTCGGCATGGTGAAGCTCGAGCAGGAGCAGGGCGGCCTGCCGGAGTTCGGCACCCATCTGGCCAACCCCGACCTCTCGCTGGTCGCCCAGGCCTGCGGCCTGCACGGCATCCGGGTCACCGATCCGGACGACCTCGAGCGCGCGGTGACGGAGGCCCTCGCACACCCGGGCCCGGTGCTGCTCGACGTCGTGACCAACCCCGACGAGATCGCGCTCCCGCCGCGGACCACGGCCTCCGACGCGTGGGGGTTCGCCATCGCCAAGAGCAAGGAGACGCTCTCCTCGCGCGGCGACTGACTAGGGAGCCATGAGAGAGGTCGGTTGCGCCCTTCCTCGCAGGACCTGCTCCCCCACCGAGGACCAGTCCGCGCCGGCCTCCGCCACGGCCCGCCCCGACGCGAGCAGCCGGCCGGGGTGGTCCTTGGCCAGCTCGGTCAGCCGGGCAGCCTCGTTCACCGCGTCGCCGATCACGGTGTACTCGAAGCGCTGCTCCGCGCCGACGTTGCCGGCCACGACGAGCCCGTAGGCGATGCCCACGCCGACGTCGCACTCCGGCACCTCCGCGCGGAGCCGGCGTACCAGGTCCTGCCCTGCCTGCAGTGCCGCAGCGGCGGCCGCGTCGTGGGGCACCGGGGCGCCGAAGACAGCGAGCGCCGCGTCCCCCTGGAGCTTGTTGACGAAGCCGCCGTGCTCAGCCACCACGTCGACGACCACACCGAAGAAGCGGTTGAGCAGCGCGACGACCTCGGCAGGGCTCGCCTCCGTCGCGAGGGCGGTCGAGCCGACCACGTCGACGAACAGCACCGCGACCTCGCGCTGCTCGCCCCCGAGCTCGATCCCGCCCTCGAGCGCCCTGCGCGCGACGTCAGGCCCGACGTGCCGGCCGAACACGTCACGGATCTGCTCCCGCTCCCGCAGCCCGTCGACCATCGCGTTGAAGCCGGCCTGCAGCCGCCCGACATCACTGGTGTCGTAGAGCGGGATCCGGACGTCGAGGTCCCCTGCCTCGACCCGCGCCAGGGCTGCGCGGACCCCGCGCACAGGGTCGGTGGTCGCACGCCAGGACAGCCGGAGGACCGCGAAGCCGACGAGGAGCGCCGCGCCACCGAGACTGAGCGTCGTGACCGCGATGCTGGTCTGCGAGATCCCGTGGCCGGCGAGGACGCTGATCGCGATGGCCATCATGCCGATGACGGGTACGGCCGACCCGAGCGCCCACGCCAGCAGCACCCGCATCCGCAGCCCGGGGAGGTAGAGGCGCACCGACGGCATGCCGTGCGCGAGCACCTGCGCCGCGACCGGGCGTGACGCGAACTCGGTGAGGAAGAAGCTGTAGCCCGCCGTGATCGCACCACCGATGGCGATGGCCAGCGCCACCAGCAGACCGTCGCCAACGTCGCCCAGCCCGTTGAGGGTGCCGAACAGCGCCGCAGCCAGGCCCCACATCAGGGCGTGCACGTCGGCGACGAAGGCCGGCAGGCGCAGCGCCCGGCGCTGCTCCTTCGCCGTCGGCACGCGACCCTCTCGCGCCCAGGCCAGCCGCCGCCGGGAGACCACCGACGTCCACGGCATCACGAGCAGCGCCGTGCCGACGTAGAACACAGCTCCTCCGACCAGGTTCTTCACCAGCCGGCCGTCGTCGTCGTGCGTCGGGAACACGAACGCCGCCAGGACGAAGGCACCCGCCGCCCCGGCGAGGTTGGCGAGCAGCAGGCCGCCCCAGATCAGGAGCGTGCTGCGGCGCAGCGCGCTCTTCAACGACTGGTCGGCGGACCCGAGCAGCCACGACCCGAACGCGCGCGGGCTGCGCGGGGCGCGGACGTCCACGGTCATGCCGCGAACGCTAACGCGCCTGCGCGACCTCGCCCTCGCGGAGCCGCAGGACGTGTCAACCTGACGACGAGTCCGCCCGTTAGCAGGGTGGAGCGAAGGAGCGTCGCTAGGTGCGCCGTCGCGCACCCGCGTGCGTGATCAGCCCACGGACCGGAGCAGCCTTGGGGCTCGCCCGGAGTGCGTGATCCCGCATCCTCCCGGGAGCCCCTCCGTGTCTCAGGTCTGCAGTGCGATCACGCACCACTGTGCGTCACCGCGCACACGAGACGCCCGGTCGGCCGGGTGTGCAGCTCCGCAGCGGACGCCGGCCAGGGTCAGGCGGCCATCCTGCGGTTCACAGCGTTGCTGTAGGTGAAGCACGAGCACGCGGTGTCGTAGTGCGAGTCCCGGTAGAAGCCGGGCAGGCCGTGGTCCCTGGCCGTCAGGACGCTGGCGAAGGTGGAGGCGGACCAGAAGCGCGGTCCCACCACCGGCAGGGCACTGAGGATCTGGTCGCCGGTGAAGCCCTTCGCCCGGACCATGGCCTCCTGCAGCAGGTAGATCGAGTCGCAGGCGATCGCGGCGATGAACTTGGCCCGGCGCTGGCTGGTGCTGAACTTCTGGCCGCCGGCCTGGAGGGCTGCGAAGCACCGCTTGCCTCCGGGCATCTCGCCGATGTCCTTGCTGGCGTTGACGTCGTTGAGCGGCTGCCAGCCGATGCCCAGGCTGCCCACCTGCTGGGCGACCGGTGCGACGGCAGGGTTCTCCTCGACCGTCAGCGGTAGGTCGAAGCCGGTGTAGCCGTAGCGCGGCCGGTAGTGCTGCGTCTCGGCCTGCTTCTGAAACAGTCCGATCTCGAGCTCCACCGGGGGCAGGTCGAGCACGTGCGTGACGCCGGCCGACTTGAAGCTGAGCACCTCGGACGAGCTCTGGGCGCCGCTGCCCTCCGGTGGGTAGTAGAACTCCGCTGGGGGCTGTTGTCCGGCAGCCCTGAGCTGCGCCTTGAAGAGCGTGCCGACGTAACGGCCGGAGCTGTCGTCCGGCAGCAGCAGGCCGACCTTGACCGGTGCGTTCCCCGGCGCTCCGAGCGTGGTGTTCCAGCCCGTGAAGAAGCCCTGCCGCTTGAGGGCGGCGACGAACGTCGGCACCAGCACGTCGGTGCTGACCGAGGCGCCGGAGATCAAGTGGGGGCCGAGCCTCCGGTAGTCGCTGTCGCTGTAGACCGTGTTGGTCTGGCTCAGCAGCGTGACCTTCTTCTGCTCCAGGCAGGTGTGCAGGTTGGTCTGCGTGTCGAGCTGCGGGAAGCCGTTGATCACGGCGACCACAGGGCGGTCGGTCGTGAAGTAGGCGCACGTCTCCTGCGCCACCTGCGCGGGGTTGCTCTGGTAGCGCGTCGCCGAGTCGTCGTGGTAGGCGATGACCAGCTTGCGGCCGAGGATGCCGCCGTGCCGGTTGACGTCGGCAGCGATGGAATCGAAGTCGGCGTGGACGTCGCCGTTGTCGAAGTTGGCGCCGGCGTTCTTGACGAGGGTGTTGAAGTCATCGGCCGTCGGCACCCCGATGTAGACGTTCTTCGCGTCGAAGCCGAAGCCCTTCGTGCCCGGGCCTGTGGGGACACCCGTCGTGCCGCCGGACGTGCCGATGCCATCGGTGCCGCTGCCCATCGTGCCCGCTGTCGGGTCCGCCGACCCGGTCGTGCCGCCGCTCGTGCTCCCGCCCGAGGTCGTACCCCCGAGGCCGCCGGTCCCCGACGTGCCCGTGACGCCAGCCCCCGTGCTCGTCCCGGCGCCCCCGCCTGTCGAGGTCTGGGCGCTCAGCCCGTCACCCGCGCCGCCCGTCCCCCGCTGCGCGGTCGGGACGGTCGTGCCGCAGCCAGCCAGGAGCAGCGCGACGAGGACCGCGGCGCCGAAGTGGGACCTACCGGTGCGGATGCGCATAAGGCTCCAGCATCCCGCCGGGTTGCCGCCGTGTCCCTTGAGCGTTGCGACGACTCCCCCGTCGTTTCGTTGTCGATCACGACAAATCACCGGAGCGCGGGAACGGCCTCCAACAGGGGCACGACCTGCCTACGCTGCCGGCGTGGCCCGCGTCTCGCCCCTCTGCGTCGCTGGGCGGCACGAGACCTGTCAGGACCTGACCTACACGGGCTGCCTGTGCGACTGCCACCCCGACCGGCCCGAGGTTCGCGTGCAGCCGCCGCTCACGCCGCGGTCGGTGTCAGTACCGGCCCCAGCACGCCCGGTGGTCGACCCAAGGATCGCGGCCCGGTTCGGGAGCTGGGTCCTCGTCGTGCAGGGGATCGTGGTCCTGGGGCTGTCGGTGGTGACGGTCGTGGACCGGTACGTGCACCCGCTGACGGGGGGCGAGGCGGCCCTCGGCAACGGGTTCCAGGTGCTCGCAGGCTTCCTGCTGCTCGCCCTCGGCATGCCGCTCCTGGCCACCGGGCTCGTGGCCCGCGGACGCGGGATGGTCGGGCCGGCCCTCGGGTTCGCCGCGCACACGGCCTTCACGCTCGTGGCCGTGCTGCCCGTGGCGGCAGCTCTCGGACCCATCGGCGCCCTCGAGCTGGTCGCGGCGGAGATCGGCCTCGGGTTCAGCCTCGCGCTGGGTGGGCCGTGGTGGAAGTCGGCCGACCCCCGGCTCAGCGGAGAATGGCGCGCATGACCCGCAGGACGTTCTCGCCGAGCACCTTGCGGATGTCGCCCTCGCTGAAGCCTCGCCGCACCAGCGCGTCGGTGATCTTCGGCAGGTCGGACGGGCGTGACACCTCGGCGTGCGCGAACTCGCCGGCGAGCTCGGGCGGCAGCATCCAGCCGCCATAGACCTGCTGGTAGTAGTCGTCGATGAAGTCGGGGCCGAGGCCGACGTGGTCGATGCCGGCGACCTCGACGACCCGCTCGATGTGGTCGACGACGCGGTCCGCGGTCGGGCTGGCCTTGTCGATGAAGAACGGGATGGCCGCCGCGACCCCGATGACGCCGCCGAGCTCGGCGATCCGCTTGATCTGGTCGTCGCCGAGGTTGCGGTGGACGTCCGTGATGCCGAGGCACGCGGAGTGGCTGGCGATGAACGGCTTCGTCGCGATCTCGAGGACGTGCTCGACACCGCCGAGGCCGAGGTGGCTGATGTCGAAGACGATGCCGAGCTCCTCCATCTGCTGGAGGACCTCGATGCCCTGCGGCGTCAGGCGACTGCGCGAGGAGTCGTCGAGGCCGCTGCCGTCGGCGAGGAAGGTGCGGCCGAGGTGCGCCATCGATACGACCCGGACGCCGACCCGGTGGAGCGAGGAGATCAGCGCCGGGTCCTGGCCGATGGCGTGGGCCCCCTCGAGGGCGATGAGGAAGGCGATCCGCCCCGCAGCGACGGCCTCGTCGACGTCAGCGGCCGTCAGGCAGACCTGGACGTCGTCGGCGTGCTCCTCGGCCAGCCGGTGGATGCGCTCGACGAGGAGCAGCGTGCGGCGCAGGCCGCCCTCGGTCTGGAACGCCTCCTCGAGGCAGATCGGCAGCACCTGCACGTCGACGCCGCCGGCCCGCAGCTCCGGCAGCCAGAACTCGCGGAAGTGCTCGGGCTTGCCGCGCTGGTCGTAGTGGTCCACGAGCAGGATCAGGTCGTTGTGGCAGTCGACGACGACAGCGTCGTGGTGCAGGTCGGTCACGCAACCATCCTGCCCTGGCCCTGAGGTGCGGGAACGCCGCCCCTCCGGGGAGGCATGCGTGCCTCCGGGCGCGCGGTGCGATCACGCACGGTGGTGCGCAGCGGCGCACATGAGCCACGTGCGAACGGTTGACCGACATGATGTCGCCGGATGGACTCAACCCTTTCGCGGACTTCTCCGTCTCAGTCCCGACGGAGGGGAGCACCGTGACCCGCACGGACGACTTCGAGGCCTGGGCGACAGGTCGCTACTGCGGCCTGCTCCATGCCGCGTACCTGCTGACCGGCGACCGCGACACCGCGCAGGACCTGGTGCAGACGGCGCTCGCGAAGACGCAGGTCGCCTGGCGACGGGTGCACACGAGCCCGGACGCGTACGTGCGGCGGGCCATGGTGACGACGCACACCGACTGGTGGCGACGCCAGCCCTGGCGGGAGCGCAGCACGGCGGCGATCACCGACCGCCCTGCTCCTGACGACAGCCACGGTCGCGTCGACGACCGCGACGTGCTGCTGCGAGCTCTGCAGGCGCTGCCGCCGCGGATGCGCACCGTCGTCGTGCTCCGCCACTACCTGCAGCTCACCGAAGCCGAGTGCGCCGACGTCCTCGGCTGCTCGGTCGGCACCGTCAAGAGCACCACCTCGCGCGCCCTCGAGCGGCTGCGCGCCCACCCCGCTCTCGCCTCGAAGGAGCACTGCTGATGGACCTCGAGACCCTGCTCACCGATCCCGCCTACGACCTGCCCGTACCGGCCGACGGGATGACGCGGGTACGACTTCAGGCCGGCCGCATCCGTCGGCGCCGGCAGCTCGTGCTGACGGTGCCCGCGGTGACGGCCGTTGCCGTGCTCGTGCCGTTCATCACCGGTGGCAGCCCCGACGCCTCTCTTCGCTACAGCCACGGGTCCGCGACGCCCGAGCCGACGCAGAGCCCTGAGCCGCTCCCGACCCACGAGCCGGCCGAGAACCAGATCCAGACGTTTTGCCTGCTGCCCGAGGGCGGCCACCTGGCCGGTCAGACGGACGTCATCGGTCCGTCTGGGGACCCGCTCGACAACTGCCGTCGCTTCTGGAGCTATGCGCGGGACGAGCAGCCGCCCGCTCTGGTCGCGTTCCAGGACAAGTACAACAACGTCGTCGTGCAGGCCGCTTCAACGCCCCTCCCCGAAGGTGCCCACCTGCTGCCCCCGGGGTTCTCCCAGTCGACCGAGGCGATCCTGATCGACGAGGGCCTTGAGGACACCATCTCCCTCGGCCCCGCGCACTGCCTCACCAAGCAGGAGGCGACGGAGAACATCCGAGAGGTCATCGCCGACCTGGGTGTGCGGGGTTGGCCGATCCACGAGGACGACAGGTACGTCGATCCCGCGAAGCAGCAGTGCTGGGGCTCAGCCGCGATCCCGCGGCTGCACGCCGTCGTCCTGGAAGCCATGGACGGCCCGATCGACTACCCCGACTCCCTCGAGCAGATCGCACGGCCCCTCCGTGCGTCGCTCACCGAGTGCTGGTCCCGCGCGAAGGCGGTCGCCGAGGTCCACGCGGCCGTCGATGCCTCGAGCCTCAAGCAGGAGTTCAAGGACGCGGTGCAGATCCAGCTGGTCGACACCCCGAGCGCCATCTGCACGACCGTTCACATGGGCGGTGGCGGGGGCATCACCTTCACCCTGCGCGGGCCGGCCTGAGGTCAGGCGGAGAGCGACCCCAGGAACTGGCCCGGCGCGCAGACGAGGTCGAAGAAGCGGTCGGCCATCCGCAGGTACCCCTCGGCGTTGGGGTGCAGCCCGTCGTACAGGTCCTGCACGTCGTCCTCCCCGAACAGGGCCGTGCCGTCGACGAGGTGCAGGTGCGGGTCCTGCCGGAGAGCGACGACGAGGGTGACGAGCTCGCGGATCCTGGTGAGGCTGAGGGCACCGACGCTGATCTCGGTCGGACGCGGGACGGTGGCGAAGGTCTTGTCGGCCTGCAGGATCGTCGGGCCGGGGGCGGTCTCGGCGGTCGGGCACAGGATCGGCGTGACGAGGACGATCGGCGTCGTGGGGTGGCCCTCGCGGACGGTGTCGAGGAAGCCGTGGAGCGCCGGGACGAAGGTCCGCTCGCGGAAGGTGTCGCCGTTGACGATGTTGATGCCAGCCTTGATCGAGATCGCGTCGGCGGGCAGGTCCCGGACCGTGCGGGCCGCGAACTGGTCGAGCATGCACTGGCCGCCGAGGCCGATGTTCTGGATGTTCCAGCCGGTCCTGAGCGCGACGGCGTTGGGCCAGGTCTGGGTCGGGCTGAGCGCCTCGAGGCAGTGGCTGATGGAGCTGCCGTAGTGGATCCAGCGGGGACCGGTGGGCTCGGCAGCGGTGACGGTCGCCCCGTCCGAGACACGTGCCGCGCGGATGCTGACGGTCGCGGCGTGCGGCAGCCACACCTCGACGACGGCTGAGGCGTCACCGGGGAGGTTCTCAAACCGCACCGTCTCGGTCGGGCCGGGAGTGATGACGAGCTCGCCCTTGAGGTCGAGGGACAGGTGGGTACCGACGATCGTGCTGACCGACTCCTTCACCTCGCCGTTCACGACCAGGTCGAAGACGCCCGGGATCGGAGGCCGCTCGGCGAGCGCCACGATCTGCAGGTCGACATCGAGCTCGAGCTCGGTGGCGTCGGTGTGGAGACAGACCCGTACGCCGGCCGGCATCCGCTCCACGAGGGCAAGCATCGGCTCGAAGCTCTGGGCGCGGGCCCAGGCCGGGAGGCGGTGGACAGCGAGGCCGTCCGCGGTGGCCTCGAGCTCCAGTGCTCCGACGACGGGAAGGTCCGCAAGGGCGATGGTCTGCACGCCTCCATCCCACCGGACGCCCACCCGTGCTGTCGATGTGGTGCGCACCTGATGCACCGCGCGACCTTCGTCCGCAGCACCAAGATCGGGCACACTCTCCGCGTGCTCCCTCCCAGCGAGCTGGACGCTCACACGCCTCCTCCGCCCCTCCACCGCAAGCCGCCTCCCCGGGGTTTCTGGTGGTGGCAGACGCGCTACTGGCACGTCCTTGGCTGCTCGCTCCTGGTGCTCGCCGTC
>CBIHPE010000163.1:0-9174 GCA_966212015.1 uncultured Frankiales bacterium
GGCAAGCCGTTCCCGGTCCTCGCGGCCGGACCCGGCCTTGGCGACCTCAGCACCACCATCACGGCGCTCACCTCGCTGACGGTCGACGACCGCATCAAGGCGCTGCTCGACCACGTGCTCGCACCGAAGACCGGGACCCTCGGCGTCGTCGTCGAGTCCTGCGCAGTCAACGAGCGGGCCGTCTCCATGACCCTGACTCCGTTGGCGAAGCAGAAGGGCTTCACGGTCGCGGCGACCGCGAGCGCCCCCTGCGGCTGGCCGGCCCCGGGTGCGCGCGCTGTCGCCGCGATGCAGGCCAAGAAGGTGAAGCAGGTGATGTTCGTCTCCGGTGCTGCCGAGGCGACGCTGGTGCGCGCTTTCACGAAGCAGGCCAGGGCGAAGGCCTTCGCGCCCTACTACGGCGTGACGAGCGCGGCCGTCCCCTCGACCCTCACCGACCAGCAGGACCGCGTCGTCGGCGCCGGCTGGGCCCCGAGCCTCGACACGACCGCGGCGACCTCCAGCGTGGAGATCAACCAGTGCCTGCGCGACGTCCGGCACGCCGGTGCGTCGCAGCCCACGACGAGCGGCCGCTTTGCGACGTTCGGCGCCTGCGACCTGCTTGCCCTCGCTGACCGGGTGCTGCGGCTGACCAAGGGCTCGACCGACCCCACGGCCGTCCGCAGGGCGGTCAGGTCGACCGGTCGCCTCTTCAAGGCTGCCAGCACCCTCGACTCCGCCGAGGACTTCCGCACCCGCCAGGCAGGACCTGCCCGGGCGAGCGCCTTCGGGTGGTCGTCCCGGTGCACCTGCTTCCAGTACGCCGGCGACGGCTTCGCGATCTGAGCCGCTATGGCCGGCTTTGCTCGAGCGACACGCGGCTGAACCACTCCAACGGGTGACTGCCCGAAGCCGCCGAGCCCTACCTTCAGCGAAGGCAGAGCACTGTCCCCGCACCCTGCCGACGGAGGAACGCGTTGACATCGTCGGCACAGGAGGCGGTGCGCGCTGCGTACGACTCCCTTCCCGAGAGCCACCGGTACGTGCTCGCGCTGGCCCGCTCCGGGCACAGCTACCGCGACATCGCCGGCATCATCGGCGTGACCCCACCGATGGTCAGCCGCTGGGCGATGCACGCGCTCATGAGCCTCGGGCAGGCGAGCCGCTCAGCGCGGACCTCCTGAGGACTAGGACAGCAGGCCGAGCAGGTACTCGCCGTAGCCGGACTTCGCGAGCGGCTTCGCGAGGGCGCGCAGGCCCTCGTCGTCGATGAACCCCTGCTCCCAGGCGATCTCCTCGATGCAGCCGATCTTGAGGCCCTGGCGCTCCTCGATGACCTGCATGAACTGCGACGCCTGCATCATCGACGCGAACGTCCCGGTGTCGAGCCAGGCCGTGCCGCGGCCCATCGTCTCGACCTGCAGCTTCCCGGCCTCGAGGTAGCGCTGGTTCACCGTCGTGATCTCGAGCTCGCCGCGCGCGGACGGCTCGATCTCGGCCGCGATCCGCACGACGTCGTTGTCGTAGAAGTAGAGGCCGACGACGGCGTAGTTGCTCTTCGGCGCCTCCGGCTTCTCCTCGATCGACAGCGCCTTGCGCGAGTCGTCGAACTCGACGACGCCGTACCGCTCGGGGTCGGAGACGTGGTAGGCGAACACGGCTGCGCCGTCGACGTCGGTGTACTTCGCGAGCTGGTCGCCGAAGTCCTGCCCGTAGAAGATGTTGTCGCCCAGGACCAGGGCGACCTTGTCGTCGCCGATGAAGTCCTTGCCGATGATGAACGCCTCGGCCAGCCCGTTGGGGGCCTCCTGGATGGCGTACTCGAACCGGCACCCGAGAGCGGCACCGTCACCGAGGAGCCGCTGGAACGACGGCTGGTCCTCGGGCGTCGTGATGATGAGGATCTCCCGGATCCCCGCCAGCATCAGCGTGGAGACCGGGTAGTAGACCATCGGCTTGTCGTAGACCGGCATCAGCTGCTTGGAGACGCCCTTGGTGATCGGGTACAGCCGCGTGCCTGAACCGCCGGCGAGGACGATGCCTTTGATGATCGACTCCAGTTGTCAGTGGCTGGTCGGGAACTGCCGCCGTCAAGGATGCCAGGTCGGGCTGCGGAGGCTACGAACCGCAGCTCACGAGCCCGTCCGCCAGCCGCGCGAGCTCGGCCGTCACCTCGCCCTCGGGTGCAGTGGCGTCCACGACGACGACGTTCGGCCGCTCGGAGGCCAGCGCCAGGTAGAGCGCCCGCACCTCCGCCAGCAGCTCGAGGCTCTCGTCCGCCTGGTTGCCGTCGCCTCGCCCGGCCAGGCGCTGCACCGAGAGCTCGGCCGGCAGGTCCAGCAGCACGACCAGGTCCGGCTGCTCGACCAGGGCCAGCAGCCGCAGCGGCCAGGTCATGTCGGCCCCGTAGACCCGGGCGTAGGTCTCGTAGCAGAGCGGCGACCGGTCCCAGACCACCGGCGCGCCCGTCGCCCGCAGCGGAGCGAGGGTGTCGCGTGACCAGGCGAGGATGTCGCAGGCGAGCGTGAACTCGCGCAGCGTCGCAGGGATCTGCGGGTGGTAGTCGAACGGGTCGCCGTAGAGCGCCTCCGCCAGCGCGAAGATCCCCTGCTGCGCCGTCAGGCGCGTCTTCACCTGTGTCGTGCGCGGGTCCCGTGCTTGCAGGTACGACGTCAGCCGCGCCGTCTGCGTGGTCTTGCCCGCGCCGTCGATCCCCGAGATGGCGATGAGCGGCCCCATGCCCTCGAACCTAGATCGTCGCGGCGGCCAGCCAGGCCGCGTGGTGCTCTTCCGCGTGCACCACGGCGCGCTGCCACACGTCTGCGTGTCCGGTGGCGAGGAGGGTCAGCCAGGGCTCCTCGCCCCGGGCGGCACCGTCCCTGATCTCGCTCTCGGCCCGCCGCACCCGTTCCAGGAGCACGTCGAGGACGCCCCGCCACTCAGCGACGGCTACGCCGTAGCCGCCCAGCGCGACCGCGAGCCGTCGCCCCACCTCCACCGCGGACAGACCGAACTCGGGGTTGAGCGGGATCAGCGTGATGAGCGCCCACGCCAGCTCCCAGTCCCGCCTCCCCGGGGCCAGCAGGTCCCAGTCGATGAAGACCCAGTCCCCGTCGCTCAGGACCAGGTTCCACGGCCCGAGGTCGTTGTGGCACAGCATCTCCTCCGGCCCGCTCTGATCAGCCCCGATCGTGCGCCAGGCCGCGTCGGGCCTCACCTCGTAGTCGGCCAGCGCCGCGTGGAGGCGCCGGATCGTCCAGAACACCTCGCCCAGGGCGGCGTCGTCGGTGAGCAGGTCCCAGTGGTCCGGGTGCACCACGAGGCCGGGGACGTAGGTGAGCCGCTCTCGCCCGCCGCTCAGCCCTCGCGGTCGGGGAGCCGGGAAGCCACGGGCTTCGAGGTGCCTCAGCACGTCGTGCACCGCAGGGGTCCAGGGGCCGGCGTCGCGCTCGACCTCGTCCCCGAACCGGAGCACAGCCGGGTTCGTGTTGCCTCCGGTCAGCACCTCGGGCTTGTCATGCACGCGTCGCAGGCTGTCACCGGCCGACGGGTCTGCCAACTGGGGGTGGTCAGGTGGCCGGGTCCGACTCGGGCAGGGCCGTCGTGACGTCCAGCAGGGTCTGGGCGTCCCGCCGCAGCTGGTCCAGCACGTCGGGAGCGAGCGGAGTGCCGTCCTCCTCCGCCATGAGCAGCAGCAGGAGGGTCAGGTCCATCCGGGCCCGGGCGAGCTCGACGGCGGAGAGGGTGCCGGGTCGCGCACCTGCGTACGCACTGTTGTAGCGGCGGTACGCCTCCAGGAGCCTGGGGGACAGGGACTCGGGTTCTGGCGTCGCGTCGCAGGCCTCTGGGTCGCCCACCCCGTCATCATCGGTCCCGATAGCCCGCAGGGTCAGGGCCAACCAGGTGATGCCTTGATGGCCAGTCGAGCGTCACCTCTTGCCTGGCGGAGAGGCTCGACGACGTCGTGCTCGGCCAGGAGGTCACCAGGTCGCGGCAAAGCCGACCGTCGACCCGGGTGCAGCCTGGGCCAGCAGCCGAAGGTCGGCGCGCTCGACCACGGCGACGACGGGGTAGCCCCCGGTGACGGGGTGGTCGTTGAGGAAGACCAGCGGCTGCCCGCTCGGCGGCACCTGCACGGCACCGGGGATCAGGCCCTCCGGCTGCAGCTCTGCCGTCGTACGCCGCTGGAGGGGCGGGCCTTCCAGCCGGACTGCTGTCCGGTCGGAGGTCGCGGACACCGTCCAGACGGCTGCGGCCAGCAGGTCCAGGGTGCCGGGGTGGAAGTGATCGGCGCGCGGTCCCGGGTGCAACCGCAGGGCCCGTGCACTGTCTGCGTCGACATGTCCTGCGAGGGCGGAGCGCGTGGGGGCCGGCGGGCAGTCCCCGGGGATCACCAGGTCGCCCACCCGGAGCGGTCGCGGTCCGAGGTCGGCGAGGGTGTCGCGGGAGCACGAGCCCAGGACCGGGATCGCGGAGACGCCGCCGCGGACCGCGAGGTACTGCCGCAGGGCTCCCGGTCCGACGGTCAGCTCTTCGCCCGCGACGAGGTCGCGACGGACCGGGCCCACGGCCACGGAGACACCTGACAGGGCGGTGAGGACGAGACCGTCGAGGAGCACCTCGAGGGCGGGGGTGTCGGGCGCGTTGTCGACGGCGGCGTTGGCCACGGCGAGGCCGACCGGGTCGGCGGCACCGCTGCACCCGACGCCGAGATGGGCCAGGCCGGGCCGCCCGCCGTCCTGGACCAGGACGAGCGGTCCGGTGGCGTCGACACGGAGCACGTCAGACCGCCCGGAAGCGCACGGAGTCGCCGAGCTGCAGCACGGCGGGCACGTCCAGGTCGAGGTCCCACAGCCGGAACGTCGTGGTCCCGAGCAGGTTCCAGCCCCCCGGGCCGGACCGCGGGTAGACGCCCGTCCAGCTGCCGCCGATCGCGACCGACCCGGTCGGGACCGACGGACGCGGCGACGCGAGCCGCGGCGTCTCCAGCCGAGGGTCGAGGCCGCGGAGGTAGGCGAAGCCGGGTGCGAAGCCGGTGAGGGCGACGGTGCAGGCCGAGGCTGTGTGCAGGTCGACCACCTCGTCGGCCGAGAGCGCGTGCGCGGCGGCGACGGCGGCGAGGTCGAGCCCGTCGTAGTGGACGGGGAGGACGTGCTCGCGCACGTCGCGGATGACGGCAGGGACAGCAGCGACAGCCAGCACCCGCGCGGCCGCACGCGCCTCCGCAGGCGAGGCGCACTCGACGAGCAGCGACTCTGCACCGGGCACGGTCTGCACCACACCCGGGAGGGCGAGATCGCCTGCCTGAACGGCGGAGTGCAGGCCGACGGCCTCGTCCGGCAGGCACGCGAGCAGGAAGGCGACGGGGCCGTAGGGGCGCACGGCCCTCACGTGAACGCGGCCACCGTGACGCCGGCGCCCTCGAGGGTCGACCGCACGGCGGAGGCCATCGCCGCTGCCCCCGGGGTGTCGCCGTGCAGGCACAGCGATCGGGCCGGCACCGACACCCGCGCTCCCGTGATCGAGGACACCGTCCCCTCGGTCGCGAGCTCGAGCGCGCGGTCGCAGACCAGCGCGACGTCCTCGATGACGGCACCGGGCAGCGACCGCGACACCAGGGTCCCGTCGTCCAGGTAGGCGCGGTCGACGAACGCCTCCGCGACCCCGCCGGACAGCGCGAGGAACGGCGACCCGGAGGCGGCGAGGACGGGCAGGCCGAGCGCCGTCGCGGCGTCCGCAACAGCCTTGCCCTGCAAGGGATGGGTGCTGCAGGCGTGGTAGAGCGCGCCGTGCGGCTTGAGGTAGGACACGTCGACGTCGAGGCCGGCGGCGAGCCCTTGCAGAGCACCTGCCTGGTAGAGCACGTCACCGACGAGCTCGTCGTACGAGACGTCGAGGAAGCGACGGCCGAAACCGGCCAGGTCGCGGTAAGACACCTGTGCTCCTACCGCAACACCGCGGACCGCGGCCAGGCCGAGCACCCCGCGGAGGCGCATAGGGTCTCCAGCATGGAAACCGCAGGCCACGTTCGCGGAGGTGACGACCTCCAGCAGAGCAGCGTCGTCGGTGAGCTCCCACGCACCGAACCCCTCGCCGAGGTCGGCGTTGAGGTCGATGGTCGTCACGGGGGCATCCTCTCCCACCTGCTGAGCCGTGTCCTCCGGCATGGTCGCCGACGCAGCCGCCTCGAGGTGCGGGACTCGACGATCCACGGCAGAGGCGTCTTCGCGCGCGTCCCGCTGTCGGCCGGCGACGAGCTGATCGACTACCGCGGCGAGGTGATCACCTGGCAGGAGGCGTCGCGCCGGTACGAGGAGAGCGACCAGGACAACGGCCACACGTTCTTCTTCGACATCGACGACGGGCTCGTCATCGACGGCGGCGTCGGGGGCAACGACTCGCGCTGGATCAACCACAGCTGCGAGCCGAACTGCGAGTTCGAGCAGCAGGGCCGGCGGGTCCTCGTCCGCGCTCTGCGAGACATCGCCCCCGGCGAGGAGCTGCTCCTCGACTACCGCCTCGAGGTCGACGACGAGGACGAGCACGACCACTACGCCTGCCGGTGCGGCGCGGCGTCCTGCCGACGAACGATGGCCGATCCGTCCTGAGGCACAACCGGCCCCGCTGCTCCTGGGAGCCAGGCACATCGAGCGCCGCGCGTCGACCAGCCAGACTGGGGCGGTGCTTCTCCCGCCCTACGACCGCAGCGGACTGACGACCGGCATCGTGCACATCGGCGTCGGCGGCTTCCACCGCTCGCACCAGGCCCGGTACGTCGACCAGCTGCTGCGGCAGGGCAAGGCGCGCGAGTGGGCGATCACCGGCGTCGGGGTGCTTCCGTCCGACGCGCGGATGAGGGACGCGCTGAAGGTGAACGACGGCCTCTACTCGCTGGTCGTGAAGCACCCCGACGGGAGCCGCGAGACCGACGTCATCGGCTCGATCACCGACATGCTGCTCGTGCACGAGGACCGTGACCAGGTCGTCCAGCTCATGGCTGCGCCCACGACCCGCATCGTCAGCCTGACGGTCACCGAGGGCGGTTATGCCGGACCGCAGGACTGGGCGGAGCTGGTCGCCGACGCCCTGGCGATGCGCGCCGAGTGGGGCTTCGCGCCGTTCACCGTGATGAGCTGCGACAACATCCTCGGCAACGGCGACGCTGCCCGCCGGGTGCTCGAGGAGCACGGCGTCGAGATCGACGGCGTCAGCTTCCCGAACGGCATGGTCGACCGGATCACGCCGGTCACGACGGACGACGACCGGGCGCTCGCGGAGGACCCCTGGCCGGTCGTGTGCGAGCCGTGGACCCAGTGGGTGCTCGAGGACGACTTCTGCAACGGGCGGCCGCCCTTCGAGGACGTCGGCGTGCAGCTCGTCGACGACGTCGAGCCCTACGAGCTGATGAAGCTCCGGCTGCTCAACGGGACGCACCAGGCGATGGCGTACCTCGGTTCACTTGCGGGCTACGCGTACGCCCACGAGGTGTGCCAGGACCCCGTCTTCGTCGCCTTCCTCGAGCGCTTCATGGTGGAGGTCACGCCGACGCTGCGTCCCGTCCCCGGCATCGACCTCGTGGCGTACCAGCAGGCCCTCATCGAGCGCTTCGCGAACCCTGCCATCCGCGACACGCTCGCGCGGCTGTGCGCCGACACCTCCAACCGCATCCCGAACTGGCTGACGCCCGTGATCCGGGAGCAGCTCGACCGCGGCGGAGACATCGACGCGCTGGCCCGTGTCGTGGCGAGCTGGTGCCGCTACGCGCAGGTGGTCGACGTGGACGACCCGCGCAAGGAGCAGGTGCGGCGCGCTGCGACGGACGGCACCTTCCTCGCCGAGCTGTTCCCGACGGTGCTCGACGCTCGCTTCGTGGCGGCCTTCGAGCGGGAGCTCGCGACCCTCTAGCGAAGGCCGGCGAACAGGTCGTCGCCGATCGGCTCGCCCTTGGTCCACGCCGGGGAGTGGCGCACGAAGGCCTCCTTGCCGAACGCCTCGGTGAACACCTCCATCGGGAAGTGGATGAAGAAGATGTTGCCGGCCTGGCTGACGTGGGCCTTGAGCGCGTCCATCTTCTGCTGGGCGTAGGCGGTCGCGTCGACGACGACGGCGATGTCCTCGTCGAGGGCGCCGAACTCGCTCTCGTCGATGGGCGGCGGCTCCATCCCCGCAGCTTCCATCCGCTGCCGGAACTCGGGCAGCTTGCTGCGCTGGAAGGTCGGGAAGAACACCGCCGCCCGGGAACCGGTCGCCTCGAGGGCGGCGATCGTGATGCGGTGCGCCTGGATGTGGTCCGGGTGCCCGTAGAAGCCGTAGTCGTCGTAGGTCACGACCACGTCCGGCTGGTACTTCTCGATCAGCGCGGCGAGCGGCTTGGCGGCCTCGTCGACCGGCGTCGACCAGAACGAGCCCGGGGCGTCGTTCTGCGGCCAGCCCTCCATGCCGGAGTCGTGGTAGCCGAGGGTCTCGAGGTGCGTGACGCCGAGCACCTTGCAGCTGTCCTCGAGCTCCTTCAGGCGCAGCGCGACGACCGCCTCGGTGTCGTGGTCGTCGCCGTGCCCCTCCTCGCCGGCCTGCACCTCGGGGGTGTCGCCGAGCTCGCCGTTGGTGCATGTCACGAGGACGGTGCGGATGCCCTCAGCGGAGTACTTCGCGAGGATCCCGCCGGTGGTGGAGGCCTCGTCGTCCGGGTGGGCGTGCACGGCCATGAGCGTGAGCATGGCCCTGAGGTTAGACGCCGGCTGCCTCGTTGGCCTTGGCCAGTGCCCCCGTGGCCTCGAGGTACTCCTCGACCCAGCGGTTGATGACGGCCGAGGTCTTCTCGACCTTCTTGAACGAGCCGACGACCTGGCCGACCGGGTTGAACGCGACGTCGACCGTCTCGTTCGGGTAGCGGGACGTGGCGGCCACGGCCATGCCGGACACCATGTACTGCAGGGGCATCCCGAGCGGCTCCGGGTTGCCCGGCGTCTCCCAGGCGACGGTCCAGTCGTTCTTGAGCATCCGCGCCGGCTTGCCGGTGAAGGACCGGCTGCGCACGGTGTCGCGGCTGGTGGCCTTGATGTAGGCCTCCTGCTGCTTCGCGGTGTTCTCCGACTCCTCGACCATCAGCCACTGAGAACCCGTCCAGGCGCCCTGGCAGCCGAGCGCCAGGGCCGCCGCGATCTGCTGGCCGCTGCCGATGCCGCCGGCGCCGAG
>CBIHPE010000164.1:0-9102 GCA_966212015.1 uncultured Frankiales bacterium
GAGGTCGACACCGCTCGGGAGCACCCGTACCTCCCGAGCGCCTGCGGCTCGCGCGTGGTCGGCGAGGAAGTCGGACGGGACCACGACGGCGTCGGCGCTCGACAGCGCGTGCCGCAGAGCAGGGTCGTCCTTCGACGCCGTGGAGGTGACGTCGTTGCCGTGGACCGAGACGACGAGGGGCACCTTGGCGCGCCGCGCCGCGCCGACCACGCCCTCCACCTCGTAGCCGAAGTGCACGTGCAGCAGGTCGGCCCCCGTACGTCGTAGCGCGAGGGCCAGGGCCGTCGCCACGCCACGCCTCTCCTGGCTGCGCGGGACCAGTCGCAGCTGCCGGTCGAGGCGCACGACGTCGCGGGGGAACGCCTCGAGGTTGAGCACGCCCCGGCGGGCCGCGACCACCGAGGTCGTCGCGCTGTGCCGCAGCAGCTGGTCGACGAACTGCTCGGTCGTCGGCAGCCAGCGAGGGACGTAGTGCAGGACTGTCGTCACCGGAGGTGCACCTTCTCGAGCGCGTCGGCGTAGACGTCCGTCGTGTACCTCGCGGCGGTCGCGAGGCCGCTGGCGACGAGCCTGGCCCGCAGGTCGTGGTCCGCTGCCAGCCGGCGCACTGCCGCGGCGAGGGCCGCCTCGTCCCCCGCAGGGACCAGCAGGGCGTTGACGCCGTCCTCGAGGTAGTCCGCCGCGCCCCCGCTCGGCACAGCGATCACCGGCGTCGCGCAGGCCATCGCCTCGAGCGGCACGAGGCCGAACGGCTCCTCCCAGGTCGAGGTGAACAGCAGCGCGTCGGCGCTCTCGTAGACGCCCTTCAGGGCTGAGCGCTGCACGGCGTCGAAGGTCACCCGCGGGGCCTCGAGCTCGCGGCGGTGCAGCGGATCGGCCTGCCCGACGATCCGGAGCGTGCAGCCGGGAAGGGCCTCGAGCGCGCGCACCGCGGTCGCGAAGCCCTTGCGCGGGTCGAGCCGCCCCACGCAGAGCAGCCTTCCCTGCCAGGGCTCGGGATCCCTAGCAGACAAGGGGAAGTCGCCGAGGTCGATGCCGCTCGGGATCACACTCGCGTCGGGGAACGCCCACCGCGTCCGGTCCTCAGCAGCCTGCCGCGTGCGCTCGCTGACGAACACCGTGGTCACGCGCTCGCCCAGGTCGTCGGGCAGCCGCGCCGGCAGTCCCGTGAGGCGCTCGACCCACCGGGCACGACGCGGGTGGTCGTGGAACGCCCGGGTCCAGGGGTCGATGTTGGGGCCGTACCAGAGCCAGTCGTCGCAGACGACGAGCACCGTCGGGACACCGGAGCGGACGAGGGTCGTGACGAGCTGCAGCGGCATCGCGCCCATCGACCAGACGCTGACGACGTCCGGCCTGGTCTCGAGGGCCTTGGCCAGCAGTGCCTGGTCGTGCCGCTCGAGCCGGAGCCGGTCCCGCCAGGAGGGCGTCAGCAGCCGGTGGTCGTCCCAGTACCAGCGCAGGTCGCGGTGCACGTGCGGCTCGTCGACGTCGACGACGCCCGGGACCCGCAGGTCGGTCGTCAGGACCTCGACCTCGTGGCCGCGCTGCCGCCAGCGGGTCATGACGTCGTCGCACGACAGCTCGTAGCCGCCGAGCGCGTGCGGGGGGTAGGTGCTGCCGAGCACGAGGACCCGCATCAGCGCTGCCTAGGGTGTGCGGCATGGGACGGGTCGACCAGGCGCTCCGGCGGCAGGCGTGGGTGCGCGGCGGACGCACCGACTCCTTCGTCGATCGCGCACTGGCTCGTCGTACCCCTCTTCCTGCCGCCGGAGACCGGCGCATCGAGGTGGGCTCGGGCTTCTCGCCCCGCCCCGGCTACCTGCACGTCGACGCGCTGCCCGGGCTGCCGCAGCTCGACCTGGTGGCGACGGACGCCCTGCCGCTGCCCGACGACTGGGCGGACGAGGTCCTCGCCGTGCACATGGTCGAGCACGTGCCGGCGGGACGGCTGCAGGACGTGCTGCGCGGCTGGCGCCGCGTGCTGCGCCCCGGCGGTCGCCTCGTCCTCCACACGCCGAACGGTACGGCGCTGGCGCGCGCCTACCTCGACGGCGGGCTGGAGGCGCGCTGGCCCGTCCTCGCCGCGATGTACGGCTACGACCGCGCGCCCTGGGACGCCTCGAGCGCCGGAGCCCTCGGGACCTTCGCCGACCACCGGATGCTCTTCGACCTCCCGCTGCTGCAGCAGCAGCTGGTCGAGGCCGGGTTCACCGACGTGGCCGACGTCAGCGGCCAGGACCCGGACTGCCACCACACCCGCGACTGGGCCCCGTGGGTTACCGGCCTCTGCCTCGAGGTCCAGGCCTCAGCGTGACCGGCGCCAGAACCAGCCGGTCCAGTCGATCTGGACGAGCTCGTCGGTGATGCCGTGCGCCGCGCGGAAGTCGTCTGTCGCGGCCTTGCAGGCCTCGATCGCGCCGTAGTCGTCGATGATCACGAAGCCGCCGACGGAGACCTTCGGCCACAGCGCGGCGAGGGCGTCGGTCGTCGACTCGTAGAGGTCGCCGTCGAGGCGGGCCACGGCGAGCTGCTCGATCGGTGCGGTCGGCAGGGTGTCCTTGAACCAGCCCTGGAGGAACCTGACCTGGTCGTCGAGCAGCCCGTAGCGGGCGAAGTTGGCCTGCACCTGCTCGAGCGAGATCGCGAGCTCGGGGCGGGTCCAGTGCTCGTCGCCCTCGTCAGCGGGATAGCGCTCGGCGTCCGGCTTCGGCAGGCCCTCGAAGGAGTCGGCGACCCAGACGACGCGGTCGGTGACGCCGTGGGCTGCGAGCAGGCCGCGCAGGAAGATGCTCGCGCCGCCGCGCCAGACACCGGTCTCGATGAGGTCGCCGGGGACGCCGTCCCGCCGGACGGTCTCGACGCAGGAGCGCTGGTTGTCGAGCCGCTTGGCCCCCACCCGGGTCGCGGGGGTGGACGGCTGGTCGGCGCCGACCTCGCGGGCGCGAGGGTCGGGACGGTGCCGCACGACGGCCTCCGCGCCGGTGCCGGCGAGCAGCCGACGGGCGACCTTGTGCTTCAGCGCCGGAGAGGCGAACGGCGTGACGACCTCGTCGTCGAAGCCGGTCCGGGTCAGCGCCCTCTGCAGCAGGTCGAGGTAGAGGTCGGCTGCGTCAGGCACCCGCTGATGCTAGGTCGTGGGACGGGCGCCGAGCCTTGAGCCGGAGTGCCGGCTTCTCCACCCACTCGTGCACCACCGCCCCCACGACCAGCGTGATGACGCCACCCAGCAGCATGCGCAGCGGCCAGGGCGGGTCGTGCAGGGCGCCGCCGACGATGCGCAGGGCAGGCACGTGCACGAGGTAGAAGACGTAGGCGCTGCGACCCAGCCACAGCACGACGCGGTTCTCCAGGACGGCGCTGTACGCCGCGACCGGCCAGCGCACCTGCTGGAGCACCAGCGCGCCGAAGCCGAGGCACGCCAGGACGATGGCGAGCGTCTCGATCGACCAGACCGGGAGCGTCAGGGGCGCCACCAGGAAGAACGCCGTGAAGAGCACCGCGGCAGCCGTGGCGAGCCGGGTCGGTGTCCGCCACCGGTCCGTCACGTACCCGTAGCCGTGCAGGAGACCGAGCAGCGTCCCGATGAGGATCCCGCTGATGCGGAAGTCGGGCCGGTAGACGAGCTCGCTGTCGGTCGCACCGTGCAGGTAGCTCCACTGCAACCAGCAGACCTGGCTCACCAGGACGAGACCCACCACCCGCACCAGCCAGGCGGGCGGCACCCGCAGGGCGAGCAGCAGCGTCATGAACGACGGCCACAGGACGTAGAACTGCTCCTCCGTCGACAGCGACCAGGTCGGGAGGAACACCGACATGCCCTGCGGCCCGTACGCCGCGCGGAGGTTCGCGTAGTAGAGGAAGGCGCTGCAGACGGACGGCACCACCTCGCCCCGCTCCGCGGGGATCAGCCAGTACGCCAGCACGGCCGCGACGGGGAGGACCACGAGCACGGCGGGCAGCAGCCGAAGCGCCCTGCGCTGGTAGAAGCGGGGAAGGTCCAGCCGTCCGGTGCGCGCGTGCTCGCGCACCAGCAGGGCCGTGATGAGGAAGGCGGACATGACGAAGAACGCGTCCACGAGGATGGCAGCTCCCGGGAGGAACGGCGGGTGCGCGTGGAAGCAGAAGATGAGCACCATGAACAAGCCGCGGATGCCGTCGAGAGAGGGCCAGTAGCTCGTCCCGGCCTGGATGCCCTCGGGTCGCGTCCGGCTCACCCCGGTAGCATGCAGCACGACCCGAGAGGAAGCCTTGCCCGACCGGCCGAACGTTCTGCTTCTCGTCCTGGACACCGCCCGCGCGGACGCGACCGAGCCCTACGGAGCCCCGGCAGGCAGCACTCCCGTCCTGCGCGACCTCGCCTCCCGCGGCTCGGCCGTGACGCACGCCTACGCACCCTCCTCGTGGACCCTCCCGTCGCACGCGTCGCTGTTCACCGGCCTGATGCCGAGAGCGCTGGGCCTGGGCCAGGCACCCGACGGGATGCCGACCTCCGTCGCTCCGCTGCTCTCGCGTCACGAGGAGCGCTGGCTGCCGTCGCTCCTCGCGAAGGAGGGGTACGCCACCCGTGGCGCCTCGTCGAACGTGTGGGTCTCCGAGACGTCAGGCTTCGCGCTCGGCTTCGACTCGTTCCGCCAGGTCTCCGGGCACCGGCGGACGGCGATGGCCGAGCCCGGCCTGCGAGCTCGGCTGCAGTGGGCCGCCCACGCGCTCAAGGCCGAGGCCGACGCGGGCGCGGAGGCCGCACGGCAGGAGGTCGGGCGCTGGCTGTCCGAGGACGGCTCGGCGCCCTTCTTCTGGTTCGTCAACCTGCTGGAGTGCCACTCGCCGTACCTGCCGCCGAAGCCCTGGAACGACCTCGGTCCCATCAGTCGCGTGCGGGCGGGACAGGAGGCCCGGACGCACTTGACGCTGCCGGCGATCTGGCAGGCGTCGCTCGCCGGGGTCGCTGTGCGGCAGGACGTCCTGGACCGCATGCGGCACCTCTACCAGCGGGCCGTCTCCAGCATGGACGCCTGGCTCGGGGGCGTCCTCGAGGAGCTCGACCGGCGACGCCTGCTCGACGACACCGTCGTGATCGTCACGAGCGACCACGGCGAGAACCTCGGCGAGGAGGGCCTGATGGGTCACGCGTTCAGCGTCGACGAGCGACTGGTGCGCGTGCCTCTCGTCGTGGCCGGCCCGGGCGACTGGCCGGCGGGCCGGGTCACCTCGCTGGTCGACGTCCCTCGCCTGCTGACAGCGACCCTCGGACTGACCGCGCCCTACGACGACGACCCGCGTGACGACGGTGTCGCGGTCAGCACGCTCGATCCGCTGGCGGCGAGGGACCACCCGTCGACCGTCGCGGCCACCGAGCGCTGGGGGCTGGGGGAGCGCGGCATCGGCATGCTCAGCGAGCCGGCTGCTGCCGCGACCGACGGCCTCTGGAAGCTGGTCCGCGACGGCCGCGGTGAGCGCGGCTACGACCTCACCCGTGATCCGCGCGGTGTCGCACCGCTGGACGTCGAGAGCCTCCCGCCCGCGGTCCGCGGCCGGCTGGGCGCCGCCCTCGACGGCGCCACCCGGGCAGCTCCCCCCGCCCCGGCACCGCCGACCCAGGCCGCTGACGTCGACCTCGACGAGCTGGAGGCGCAGCTCAAGCTGCTCGGCTACCTCTGAGCCACCGCCTGCACGACGCTGCCGAGCCCGGCGTGCCCGAAGGCCCAGTCGACGGAGCGCAGGGCGCGCCAGGTGGCGGGGGTCGCGCTCGGCACGGTCACGCCGCCGATCTGCTGCGGGCGAGCCGCGCGGCTCCACGGTCCGCGGCGCGGCAGCCCCAGGTCGGTGAGCATCTGGCGGGCGGGCTGGTCGGGCTGGAGGAGCGACGGGGCGGCCAGGTGCCGGACGGTGAGCCCCGCGTCCGTGAGGGCCTGACGCAGGGTGCGCGGCGTGAAGTAGACGAGGTGCTCGAGAGGGCGGTAGTGCACCCAGCGCGACCGGTGCCTCCGGCGCGCCATGGAGGCGTAGTTCGGCACCTCGACCAGCACGTGCCCGCCAGGACGGGCCCAGCGGCTCACGTCCGCGAGGAACTCGGTGGCGCGCGGCATGTGCTCGACCACGTGCGACAGCACGACGACGTCGTACTGCCCCTCGGGCAGGCCGGACTCGCCGAGCGTCGTCGCCCGCACGTCGTGCCCTCGGTCCGCCGCCTGTCGCGCCGAGTCGGCGACCGGCTCGACACCCGTCACCGACCACCCCGCGTCCGCGGCGGCGTCGAGCAGCAGCCCGACCCCGCACCCGACGTCGAGCAGGCTGCCGGCTGGGCCGACGACCGACGCCAGCAGCTGCATGCGCTGGCGGTTGCAGGCCTCGATGTAGTGCCGGAAGGCCGGGTGGCTGATGTCGACCCCGAACCCCGTGGAGCCCTCGAAGTACCCGTCGAGGTAGACCTCCTCCGGGTGCGCGTACTCGGGTGCGTAGACGGTGCTGCACTGCCCGCAGCGCCGCAGCGCCTGGTCGCCCAGGGGCTGCCGCGTCGAGCGCGGCGAGGAGCACACCGGGCAGGCGGTCAGCTCGAGGGTCCGCACGCAGGGATCCTAGTTGCCGCGGGCCAGCAGGAGCGCCTCGCGCCAGCCCTCGGCGGTGTGCTCCCAGGACAGCTCGAGCGCCCGCGTCCGGCCGCGGGCACCCAGCTCGGCGGCGTACTGCGGGTCGCCAAGGACCCTGCCCAGCGCACGGCCCAGGTCGTCCCCCACCAGGGGCACCACCACCCCCCCGGCACCGACCACCTCGGGCAGGGCTCCTCGATCGCTCACGACCACCGGGGTGCCGCACGACATCGCCTCCAGCACGGGCAAGCCGAACCCCTCGGCGAGCGACGGCAGGCACAGCACGCTGGCTCGCCGCATGAGAGCGGCGAGCGCCGCGTCGTCCGGCGCCTCGCAGCGGACGACCTCGACGTTGTCCAGCGGCGCCGTCCCCTGCGCCTCCAGGTCCCGGGAGTCGGCGCGGTCCGCCGCACCTCCCGCGACGAGCAGCAGCCGCACGGGACGGTCCAGCTGCGCGAGCGCCAGCCGCAGTCCGGTGAGGTTCTTGCGCGGCTGGAACGTGCCGACGAACAGCACCGTCCCGGGCTCGCGCTCGCCACCGGGGCGGAAGGTCTCGCTGTCCACGCCGTAGGGCGCCACGACGGGCCTCCCGCCGAGGGCCAGGACCTGCTGGGCCCCCCAGGCAGAGGGCACGAGGACCCGGTCGGCCCGCTGCACCCAGGCCGTGGTCCGCTCGCGCAGGCCTGCGAGGAAGGGGGCGGACACTCCCTGCTGCGTGCCCGGGTCGTCCCAGCTCGCCTCGTGCACGACGGCGACCACGGGCCCGGTGACGTCGAGGAAGGGGCCGTGCCCGTCGACGAGGTGCACCTGGGCCCGGCGGCGCACGAAGCGGACGTCGCGAGCGAGGTGCTGCAGCGCGCTTCCCCACACCCGACCGTGACCAGAGGCGGACGGCGGCGCTGCCGTCGGGACCGCGACGCGCAGCCGGCTCACCGCGGGACCAGGCCCTCCCAGAACGGCACCTCGTGGACCTTCTCGTGGGCGATCGGCCCGTGCCCGAAGTAGCCGCCCTCACCGAACAGCTCGCCGTGGTCGGCAGTCACGACGACCCACGTGTTGTCGGGCAGCTCGGTGAACAGCCGGCCGATCACGCCGTCGACGTACTCCGTGGCCCGCTGCTGACGGGCGCGCAGCCGCTCCATGGCCGCGCTGTCGAAGAACTCGGCCTTGTCCACGGCGTCGTCGTCGACCCTCTTGAGGACGCCGTGGACCCCGCTGATCACGGGCCACTCCGACGGGTCCTCGTCGGGCAGGGCGTAGGGGTAGTGCGTCTCGCCGACGTTGAGCAGCGCGTAGAACGGACCGGCCATCTCCGAGAACCGGAGGTCATCGAGCATCGCCGCCATGTCGTTGTGCCTGCGCATCAGCCGATAGGAGTCGAAGCCGCGGTTGATCGGCGTCGTCTGGTTGAGCACCGGCATCGAGACCCGGGCGTGGGTGGCGTAGCCGAGCACGTCGTGCAGGTACGTCGGCAGCCACAGCGACGGCAGCAGCTTCTTGAACTCCATGTCCGGCACCTGCAGGCGCTCGGCGTACTTCAGGTAGTCCTGCTGGTAGTAGTCGCTCGCGTAGACGCCGACGGGCGACTCGTGCGGCAGCAGCCCCATCAGCAGGTTGTAGTGCGACGGCGCGGTCCAGGACGCGTAGGACCAGCGCTTCTCGAGACGACCCAGCCGGTCGAGCTGCGGTGTCGCTGCGGCCTCGGCGACGTCGTGGCGGAGGCTGTCCAGGATGACGACGACCAGGTTCCGAGGCGCTGTCACCGGAGCAGGCTACCTAGACTGCCCCGCATGGCTGAGCAGGTCGGCGAGGCGGTGTCGCACGTCGGTGTCGACCTCACCTCGACCCCGCCGCCCCTTTCGCGGCTGTTGTCCGACCTCTGGGCCTCGCGCCGCCTGGCCTACATGCTGGCCCGGCGCGACTTCTTCGTCCGCTACCGCCGCGCCCGGCTCGGTCTCGCCTGGGCCGTCGTCGTCCCGCTGTCGCAGGCGCTGGTGCTCGCGCTCGTCATCGGGCGGATCACCAAGATCAGGACGACCGGTGACGTGCCGCTGACGCTGTTCGTCTTCGCCGGCATGGTCGCGTGGACGTTCTTCTCCACCGCGTTCGGCACGGGCGCGACCGCGATCGCCGACGGGGCAGGGCTCACGACGAAGATCTACTTCCCTCGCGCGGTCCTGCCGCTCGTGACCGTCGGCGCCGGCGCGATCACCCTCGCTCTCAACGTCGGCGTGCTGCTCGTGATGTGCCCGTTCTTCGGCGTCTGGCCGGGCTGGAACCTGCTGCTGCTGCCCGCCGCGCTGCTGCTGCTCTTCGCCTTCACCGCGGGGCTCTCGCTCGTGCTGTCGGCGGTGCACGTGCACGTCCGCGACGTCCGCTACCTGCTCGAGGCGGCCTCGCGCGCCCTGTTCTACGCCACCCCCGTCTTCTACCCGCTGCACCAGGTCGGGGCCCTGCAGGACGTGCTGGCGGTCAACCCGTGCACGGGCGTCACGGAGCTCTTCCGCGCCGC
>CBIHPE010000165.1:0-9033 GCA_966212015.1 uncultured Frankiales bacterium
CAGGGCGACCGTCGCCGAGGCGTTGCCCGCGTCGGCGTGCAAGGCGCCGAGGCTCGCGGTCAAGGTGAAGCGCTTCTGCCCCAGGACGACAGGGTCGTCGAGAGCGGCGGTGAGCGCCTCGGCAAGAGCGGCGGCGCTGCTTCCCGAGGTGCACACCGCGAACTCGTCCCCGCCGAGCCGGGCGACCAGGGCGTCGGCGGGTGCCACGGACAGCAGCCGTCGTGCGACCTCGCAGAGGACCGCATCACCGGTCCCGTGGCCGTGGTTGTCGTTGACGTCCTTGAAGTCGTCGAGGTCCAGCAGGGCCAGCGCGACCGGCTGGTCGGCGGTGCTGCTGAGCATCCGGGTCAGCTGCGTCAGCAGGGCGGTGCGGTTCGGCAGCCCGGTCAGCGGGTCGCGCAGCGCCGCGGCCTGCGCGGCCTGCTCGCGCTGCACGGCCTGCTGGAGCGAGCGCTGGTGGTCGGCGTTGCTGAGCAGCTGCCGGACGATGAGGGCCACGCCGATCCCGATGGCGAGCGCCATCTGCACGAGCGAGAACTGCCGGCCGCTGGCGATCATGACGACGCTGCTGGCGATGCCGGGCGCGAGGGCGAGGTAGGGGGCGGCGGTCTCCAGCTGTGTGGGGACGGCCCGCCGCTCGACCGCGCGGGTCACGGCCTGCCGGGTCTGGAACGGGCTCAGGGCGAGGACGGCGAGGCCGCCCTGGGTGACGACGGCCGGCCAGTCCGTCTGGAGGTACCAGCCGTGGAGGGCGCCGAGGCTTTAGCCGATGTCGCCGACGGTCATGAGGGCGAAGCCGAGGCCGACGGTCCAGACGAACGGCCGCAGGTCGGTGGGCACGCGCGGGACCGTCACGAGCAGGACGGTGAGCACGAAGACGGCGTTGAGCGGGTAGCCCAGGGCCGCGGCCTTGGCGGCCGTGCTCTGGCCGCTGGTCCTGGCCAGGTTCTCGACGACCGGGGCGAGGACGAACGCGAGCGACGTGACGGCGATCGCTGCCTCCGACAGCGCCTTGGCGCGCCACGGCCCGTCCGGGAGGGGGCGGGGGAGGGCGAGCAGGCCGGCGACGGCGAGCGGGCCGTAGGAGAGGTACGTCCAGTCGGCCGGCCCACCGGGCGCCGAGGGATGGCCGGTGAGCGCGAGCTGCACGGTCGCGACGACGCCACTGGCGATGCCGACGAGCAGCGCGCCGCCCAGCAGCACGCGCGCCGTGAGCCGCAGCCCGGTCGCGAACCGGACGAGCAGCACCGCCGCCGCGATCGCGGTCAGGGAGCGGACGAGGTAGGACGAAGCAGCCGAGACCGGGATCAGGAGGATGGACAGCGCGGTCACGACGCCCAGGGTCAGTGAGCGGGTGTTCACCCTCCGTAGTCTGCGGACCGTTCGGCGCAGCGACAGCCCCGAGGTGGGCCACGGTGGGCTAGTTCGAAGTGGCCAGCCCGGTCAGCGCGTCGCCGTCGACCCGCCAGACCGTCCACTCGTCCTCGGGCCGCGCGCCGAGCGAGCGGTAGAACCCCTGGGCGGGCTCGTTCCAGTCGAGCACCCACCACTCGAAGCGCGTCCACCCGCGGTCGACGCACACCTTGGCCAGCTCGACGAGCAGCGCCTTCCCGAGTCCTGTCCCGCGCGCCTGCGGCTGCACGAACAGGTCCTCGAGCCACAGCCCCGGCTTGCCCGTCCAGGTGCTGAAGGTGCGGTACCAGAGGGCGAAGCCGACGACCTGGCCGTCGAGCTCGGCGACGTGCGCGCTCGCCGACGGGTCGGGCCCGAACAGGGCGGCGTGCAGGTCGGCCTCGGTCGCCTCGACGGCGTCGGGCTCCTTCTCGTAGACGGCGAGCTCCTGCACGAGCTGGCGGATGACGGGTACGTCGTAGGGCGTCGCGCTCCTGATCACAGGTTCCAGCCTCGCAGAGCGGGCCAGTCGTGCTCGTGGCCCAGCAGGCCGATGCCGCAGGGGTCGAGGACCAGGTGCATGGCGTCGCGCGGGTCGAGGTCGAGGTGGACGGCCGTCAGGACCCGCAGGACGTGGCCGTGCGCGACGAGACAGGTGTCGCCGTCGGTCGGGACCTTCGCCAGCACGGCGCGACAGCGGTCGGCGACCTGCTCCACGGTCTCGCCGAGCTCCGGGTCGTCCCAGACCCGCCAGGGCCGGTCGGCGCTCAGCTCGGCGGTGGTGCGGCCCTCGGCGTGGCCGTAGTCCCACTCCACCAGGTCCGGCTCGGGCTTCGGGTCCAGCCCGGCGAGCTCGGCGGTGCGCCAGGCGCGCTGCAGGGGACTGGCCAGGACCAGGGCCCAGTCACGACGGAGGCGAGGCGCCAGGCTGCGTGCCTGGGCCTCGCCCTCGTCGGTGAGCGGGACGTCCGTCCGGCCGGTGTGCTGCCCGGTCTGCGACCAGGCGGTCTGACCGTGCCGGACGACGTAGAGCAACGACTACGCCTTCTTGGTCTCCCAGAAGATGGCGTCGATCTGCGCGATGCCGTCGAGCAGCTTCTGGCCGTCCGCCGGGTCGTTGCTCTGCTTGCACGCCGAGGCCTGCTTGATGGTGCTGTTGAACAGGTTGTGCAGGTCGGGGTACTTCTCGAAGTGCGGGGGCTTGAAGTAGTCGGTCCAGAGCACGTCGAGGTGGTGCTTCACGAGCTCCGCGCGCTGCTCCTTGATGGCGATGGCGCGTGTGCGGAACGTCGCGTCCTCGTTGCCCTGGTACTTCTCCTGGACCGCCTTGACGGACTCTGCCTCGATGCGGGCCTGGGCGGGGTCGTAGACGCCGCAGGGCAGGTCGCAGTGGGCACTCGCGACGGTGCGGGGCGTGAGGAAGCGCATGATGTGTCCTTCCGGATCGGGTTGCTGTCCCGACCCTATGTCGCGGAGGTGGGACGGTGCGCATCGGGACCGTCCTGGTCCGCGGCCCGTCGATGGTGCCGGCGCTCCACGACGGCGACTGCCTGCTCGTGCTGCGCGGAGGCCGGGTCCGTCCCGGCTCGCTCGTCGTAGCCCGGTTCCGCTCGCGGCCCGACCTGCTCGTGGTGAAGCGGGCCGTCCGGGAGGTCGACGGCGGCTGGGAGCTCTCGTCCGACAACGAGTTCGTCCCGGCGATGCCGGGCGTGGCCGACGTCGAAGCCCGCGTCCTGCTCCGCTACTGGCCCTTGCGCCGCTAGCTCCCGCCGGCGCGCTCGATGGTCTTCCGACGATGCGGGTTCGGTGGCGTCGGGGCGCCGACGAACCCCCTTCGTCTACAGGACCTTGCCGAGGAAGGCCTTGGTCCGCGGGTGCTGCGGGTTGTCGATGACCTGCTTGGGGTCGCCCTTCTCGACGACGACGCCGCCGTCCATGAAGACGACGGTGTCCCCGACCTCGCGGGCGAACGCCATCTCGTGGGTGACCACCACCATCGTCATGCCGTCCTTGGCGAGGCCGCGCATGACGTCGAGGACCTCGCCGACGAGCTCGGGGTCGAGCGCACTGGTGGGCTCGTCGAAGAGCATCAGCTTCGGCTTCATGGCCAGGGCCCGCGCGATGGCGACCCGCTGCTGCTGACCGCCGGAGAGCTGCGCGGGATAGCTGTCGACCTTGTCGGCCAGGCCCACCCGCTCGAGCAGCTGGCGCGCTTGGGCCACCGCCTCGGCCTTGGGTGTCATGCGGACTCGGGTCGGCGCCTCGATGACGTTGCCCAGCGCGGTCATGTGCGGGAAGAGGTTGAAGCGCTGGAAGACCATGCCGATCTCGGCGCGCTTCGCGGCGGTCTCCCGCTCGCGCAGCTCGTAGAGCTTGTCCCCCTGCTGCCGGTACCCGACCAGCTCGCCGTCGACCGACAGCCGACCCGCGGTGATCTTCTCGAGGTGGTTGATGCAGCGGAGGAAGGTCGACTTGCCCGAGCCGGACGGACCGAGCAGGCAGCAGACCTCGCCGGGCTGCACCTCGAGGTCGATCCCCTTGAGCACCTCGAGCTTCCCGAAGCTCTTGTGCACGCCCTCGGCCCGCACCATCGGCGTCGTCATCGCGTCCGCCCCGGGCGCAGGGCCGCGAGGACGCGCTGCGCCGGCGTTCCCGGCAGCTCGCGCTGCGCGCCTCGCGCGAAGCGGCGCTCCAGGTAGTACTGGCCCACGCTGAAGACGCTGGTGAGGAGGAGGTACCAGAGCGCAGCGCTGAAGTAGAGCTCCACGTACTGCAGGTTGCGGCTGGCGATGGCGTCGGAGGCGAAGATCAGCTCCTGGTACTGCACGATCGAGGCCAGCGAGCTGGTCTTGAGCATGTTGATGAACTCGTTGCCCGTCGGCGGCACGATGACGCGCATCGCCTGGGGAAGGACGACCCGGCGCAGCAGCAGCCCGCGGGTCATGCCGAGCGCCTGCGCCGCCTCGGTCTGCCCGTGATCGACCGCGCCGATGCCGGCCCGGACGATCTCGGCCATGTAGGCGCCCTCGTTGATGCCGAGGCCGAGCAGGGCCGCGACGAACGGCGTCATGACCGACGACGTGCTGACGGAGCCGCCGATCCCGAAGAAGGACAGGGTCGGGAAGATCAGCGCGAGGTTGTACCAGATGAGCAGCTGCAGCAGGACCGGCGTGCCGCGGAAGAACCAGACGTACAGCCAGCCGACGCCCGCGGTCACCGGGTTGCCGGACTGGCGCATGACGGCAACCAGGACGCCCAGCACCACGCCGACCGCCTGCGCGAGCACGCTGATCAGCAGGGTGCGCTCGGCGCCGCGGATGATCGTGTCGAACGTGAAGTAGTGCTTCGTCGTGTCGTACTTGATGTCCGCCCGCGCGAACGCCTGGACGATCAGGGCCAGGGCGACGACGGCCAGCAGCGCACCGACCCAGCGGCCCCAGTGCCGGACCGGGACCGCGGTGGGGCTGTCGGTCGTCGTCGCCGCGCCTTCGGTCACGTGCCGGCGTTGACGGTGACTGTCGTGACGGCGCCCTGGCTCACCTTGTACTTCTCCATGATCTTGGCGTAGTCGCCGTTGGCGATGATCGCCTCAAGGGCCTTCTTGATCGCGTCGCGCAGCGCGGTGTCGGTCTTGCGCACGCCGATGCCGTAGGGGCCGGCCTGGATCTGCTCACCGACGACCTCGTAGTCGCTGGTCTGCGTCGTCGTGTAGGCCGCGACCGGGAAGTCGTTCATGTCGGCCACGGCGCGCCCCTGCTTGACCTGGAGCAGGGCCTCGGGGTCGTGCTCGAACTTCAGGACCGTCAGCGGCTTGCCCGCCGCCTTGCACTTGGCTTGCTGCGTCGTCGCGACCTCGTCCTGCGTGGTGTCCTTCTGGAGGGCGATGGTCTTGCCGCAGAAGTCGTCGAGCGAGCTGATCTTGTCGGGGTTGCCCTTCTTCACGATGATCGAGGTGCCGACGGTGAAGTAGTCGACGAAGTCGACGGTGGCCTGGCGCTCCTTGGTGTCGCTCATCGCGCTCATGATCAGGTCGATGCGCTTGCTCTTCGTCAGCGAGGTGATGAGGCCGCCGAACGAGCCGTTCTGGAACTCGAAGGTGATCCCGAGCTGCTTGCCCAGGGCCGCGCCGAGGTCGGGGTCGATGCCGACGATGGTCTTGCCGTCCGTGTCGAAGTTCTCCACCGGCGGGTAGGCGACCTCCGAGCCGACGATGACCTTGCCCTTGGCCTTGATGTCAGCGGGGACCAGGTTCGCGAGGGGCGCTGAGCCCGTCGTGGGGGTGCCGCCGGAGACCGTCGGGCTGTCGCTCGAGCTGCTGCAGGCCGAGAGGACGAGCGGCATCGCGAGGAGAGGGATGGCGGTGAGAAGGCGTGCGCGCACGGAAGGGACCTCCAGGTAAGGATCTTGATCGGGCGCATCGTTGCACGCCGGATGTCCGGAAAGGGAGCCGCCGGGCGGTTGAAACACGCTGAGCCGTCCTGGCGTGCGTCCCGTGAAGCGCTTGTGACACGATGGTCGTACGGGCAACCCCCGATCGTTCCGCGCGCTCCACCCGCTGTCGCGCCCTTCCCTGACAGCTGCTTTGGAGCACGTTGTGACCACCTTCCTGGAGGACCTCGCCGTCGTGAGCGCAGCCGAGAACGCTTCCCGCGACACGGATCCCGCCTTCGCCCTGCACCGTGGCGGCAAGATCGAGGTCGCCCTCTCGGTGCCGCTCGAGACCCGCGACGACCTGTCGCTCGCCTACACGCCCGGCGTCGCCCGCATCTGCACGGCGATCGCCGACGAGCCGGACCTCGTCTACGACTACACGTGGATGTCGCGCACCGTGGCCGTGGTCACGGACGGCACCGCGGTGCTCGGCCTCGGCGACATCGGCGCCAAGGCCTCCCTCCCGGTGATGGAGGGCAAGGCCATGCTGTTCAAGCACTTCGGCGGCGTGGACGCCGTGCCGATCTGCCTCGACGTCACCGACACCGACGAGCTCATCGAGACGATCGTGCGGCTCGCACCGGCGTTCGGCGGCATCAACCTGGAGGACATCAGCGCCCCTCGCTGCTTCGAGGTCGAGCGCCGGGTGCAGGAGCGCCTCGACATCCCGGTCTTCCACGACGACCAGCACGGCACGGCCATCGTGACCCTGGCCGCCCTGCGCAACGCGGCGAAGGTGACCGGCCGGACCCTGGCCGACCTCCGGGTCGTCGTGAGCGGTGCCGGCGCCGCGGGCATCGCCGTGTCGAAGATGATCCTCGAGGCCGGGATCGGCGACCTCGCGATCGCCGACTCGAAGGGGATGGTGCACATCGACCGCACCGACCTCAACGAGGAGAAGCGGATGTTCGCGACCATCAGCAACCGCGGCGCGTTCACCGGCCGGATCGAGGACGCCCTCGCCGGAGCAGACGTCTTCCTCGGCCTGTCCGCCGGCAAGATCTCGGTCGACGCGGTCGCCGCCATGGCGCCGGACGCGATCGTCTTCGCGATGGCCAACCCCGACCCCGAGATCCACCCGGACGACGCGCGGAAGGCGGGCGCCCGGGTCATCGCGACGGGGCGGTCGGACTTCCCCAACCAGATCAACAACGTGCTGGCGTTCCCCGGGGTGTTCCGGGGCGCGATGGACGTCCGGGCCCGCTGCGTCACCGAGGGCATGAAGCAGGCTGCTGCCGTCGCCCTCGCCGACGTGATCGCCGACGAGCTGTCGGAGGAGTGCGTCATCCCGTCGTGCTTCGACCCGCGGGTCGCGCCGGCGGTCGCTGCCGCCGTGGCCGAGGCCGCCCGTCGGGACGGCGTCGCCCGCCTCTGACGTCCGCTCAGGTGGACACGGGTGGGCGCGAGGTGAGCGGACGCAAGCCCTCTCGCGGGTGCCCTTAGGGTCGGTTGCATGCTCGCTGTCACCTGCACCTCCCAGTCCGCTGACGACCCGCTCTCGGGCCTGACGGTCGGGGAGGTCGCTGACCCGGCCGTGTCCGACGGCTGGGTGCGGGTGACAGTGAGGGCGGCCGCCCTCAACCACCACGACCTGTGGTCGCTCAAGGGCGTCGGCCTCTCGCCGGACCTGCTGCCGATGACCCTCGGCTGCGACGCCGCGGGCACCCTCGACGACGGCACCGAGGTCGTCGTGCACGCGGTCGTCGCCAGCCCCGGCTGGCGCGGCGACGACACCCTCGACCCCAAGCGCACGCTGCTGTCGGAGAAGCACCAGGGGACCCTCGCCGAGCAGGTCGTCGTCCCGGCCGCGAACGTGCTGCCCAAGCCGGCCGAGCTGTCGTGGGAGGAGGCGGCCTGCCTCCCGACCGCCTGGCTCACGGCGTACCGGATGCTCTTCACCAACGCCGGGCTCCGGCCCGGCCAGACGGTGCTCGTGCAGGGCGCCGGTGGTGGCGTGGCGACCGCGGCGATCGCCCTGGCCCGGGCCGCGGGCTACCGGGTCTGGACCACGAGCCGCGACGAGGGCAAGCGCAAGCAGGCCCTCGACCTCGGGGCGCACGAGGCCTTCGAGACAGGGGCCCGGCTGCCGGAGCGGGTCGACGCCGTGCTCGAGACGGTCGGCAAGGCCACCTGGTCGCACTCCATGAAGGCGCTCCGCCCGGGCGGCACCCTGGTCGTCTCCGGCGCGACGACCGGCGCCGACCCCAGCGCGGACCTCAACCGCCTGTTCTTCCTGCAGCTGAAGGTGGTGGGCTCGACCATGGGCAGCCGCGACGAGCTGAAGGACCTGCTCGGGTTCGTCGCGGCCACCGGCGTGCGTCCTGTCATCAGTGACGTGCGGCCGCTGTCGGACGCGGCCACCAGCTTCGCCAAGCTCGCCGAGGGCGACGTGTTCGGCAAGCTCGTGCTCACCGCCTGATGGTGCTGCCCGTCCACGACGACAACCCGACCAGGCGGCCGGGCTACCTGACCTGGCTGCTCATCGCCGTCAACGTCGTCGTCTTCATCGCGAGCCCCGTCGCCCGGCACGTGGCGGGCGGCACCTCGCTGAGCCAGGAGTGCCGGACGGCGGCCTACTTCGACAGGTACGCCGCGGTGCCCGACGAGCTCGTGCACAACCGGCAGGAGCCCAGCGCCGTGCAGTACGTCGACGGCACCTGCGTGAAGCAGACGCCCGCGCCCTTCCACAAGCGGCCGTTCGTGTCGGTCCTCACGGCGATGTTCCTGCACGGCTCGTGGCTGCACCTGCTCGGCAACATGCTGTTCCTGTTCGTGTTCGGCAACAACGTCGAGGACCGGCTGGGCCGCCTCCGGTACCTGCTGCTCTACCTGGGCATCGGCGTCGCGGCGACCTACGGGTACGCGCTCGTGCAGCCGTCGTCGCACACGCCGCTCGTCGGGGCGAGCGGCGCCATCGCGGGCGTGCTCGGCGGCTACTTCGTGCTCTTCCCGAGGGCGCGGGTGCTGTCCCTGCTCACGTTCTTCTTCTTCCTGCCGATCAGGCTCCCGGCCTGGCTCGTGCTGGGCAGCTGGTTCGTGCTGCAGTACCTCAGCCTGCGGGCCAACCAGGCCGGCAGCGGCGACGGCGTCGCCTACCTCGCGCACGTCATCGGCTTCGTGCTGGGGGCTGCGCTCTGCTGGCAGGTCAGAGGGCAGCGGCAGCGGCTCGCCTGACCGCGTCGACCGAGGCAGCCACGTCGGCCTCGTCCG
>CBIHPE010000166.1:0-9027 GCA_966212015.1 uncultured Frankiales bacterium
AGGGCCTCGACGAGGCCCGCGCGCTCTACGAGTGGAACTACAAGAAGCAGCTGCTGCGGATCCAGGCGAGCAAGGACGACGACTCGTGGGACGACATCCACGACGACGTGTTCGCCGAGGAGTTCCTGATGAGCCGGCCGCTGCTGACGGCCATCCGCAACCCCAACCCGACGGTGCTGCTGATCGACGAGACCGACAAGGCCGACGTCGAGGTCGAGGGCCTGCTGCTCGAGGTGCTCTCGGACTTCCAGGTGACGATCCCCGAGCTGGGCACGATCGAGGCCGCACGCCGACCGCTGGTGTTCCTCACCTCCAACGCGACCCGTGAGCTGTCCGAGGCGCTCAAGCGGCGCTGCCTGTACCTGCACCTCGACTACCCGGCCGCCGACCGCGAGAAGGCGATCGTCCTGTCCCGGGTGCCCGAGGTCGCCGAGCAGCTCGCCGACTCGCTCGTGCGCACGGTGCGCGCGCTCCGCGCCCTCGAGCTGAAGAAGTCGCCGTCCATCGCGGAGACCATCGACTGGGCCAAGACCCTGGTGGCACTGGGTCTCGACACCCTCGACGAGCAGGCCGTCCACGAGACCCTCGGCGTCGTGCTGAAGCACGCGAGCGACCACACCCGCGCCATCGAGCAGCTGAAGCTGAACTAGATGAGCACCGGGCTGATCGACCGCGAGATCGCGTTCCTCGACGCGCTGCGCAAGGCCGGCCTGACCGTGTCGCTGGCCGAGGTCCTCGACTGCACCCGCGCCCTCGGTGCGATCGAGCTCATCGACCGCGAGGCCCTGCGGCACGCCTACGCCGCCTGCGTCCTCAAGCGCCCGGCGCACCGCACGACCTTCGACACCCTCTTCGACCTCTGGTACCCCGCCGTCATCGGCGACCAGACGCTCGCTGAGGACGACCCGCTCGCCGAGCTCGGTGAGGGGCCCGAGGCCGACACCGAGGCCTACCGCGACATGCTCCGCCAGCTCCTCCTCGACGGCGACGAGGAGATGATGAAGCGGTTCGCCCGGCAGGTCGTGCAGGGCCTCGGTCGCGCCGACACCGCCCCCGGTCGGCAGTCGTGGTTCAGCTACCGCGTGCTCCGCCAGCTCTCCCCGGAGACGCTGATGGCGTCGCTGCTCGAGGCGATGCTGCAAGGGCAGGAGCGCGGGGGCATGGCCGAGAAGGTCGCGCGGCAGACCGTGCAGGAGCGGATCAAGAAGTTCCAGGAGCTGGTGGAGGCAGAGGTACGTCGTCGGCTGGCCGAGGACCGCGGAGCCGAGCAGATCTCCAAGACCGCCGTGCAGCCGCTCGCCGAGCAGGTCGACTTCCTGCGCGCCTCCCGCAACGACATGGCCGAGCTGCGCCGGCAGGTGTTCCCGCTCGCGCGCCGGCTCGCGACCCGGCTCACTGCCCGCCGTCGGCTGGGCAAGACCGGAAAGCTCGACTTCCGCCGTACCGTCCGTGCCTCGCTCGGCACCGGCGGCGTCCCGCTCGTGACGCACCACAAGCCGCACAAGCCGCACAAGCCCGAGCTCGTCGTCCTCTGCGACGTGTCCGGCTCGGTGGCGGGCTTCGCGCACTTCACGCTGATGCTGGCGTACGCCCTGCGCGAGCAGTTCACGAAGGTGCGGGCGTTCGCGTTCATCGACACCTGCGACGAGGTCACCGACTACTTCACGCCGGGCGGCGACGTCGCGGACGCCCTGGCGCGGATGAACTCCGAGGCCAAGCTGATCTGGTTCGACGGGCACAGCGACTACGGCCACTCGATCGAGAAGTTCGCCGAGGACTACCCCGACGCGGTCGGCCCGCGCACGTCGCTGCTGATCCTCGGCGACGCCCGCAACAACTACCGGGCCACCGGCGCGCAGACCCTCAAGCGGCTCGTGCAGCGGGCCCGGCACGCGTACTGGCTGAACCCGGAGCCGGCAGCCTACTGGGGGAGCGGCGACTCGGCGACCGGTGCCTACGAGGAGCTCATCGAGATGGTCGAGGTGCGCAACGCGGTGCAGCTCGAGGAGTTCATCCAGAAGCTGCTGCCTGCCTGATCTGACTTCCCTGAAACTGCGCGCACCCGGACCGGGTGCCAGCACCAGGATCACGCTCAGCGATGCAAGAATCGGGGCGGGTCCGGGCCAGCAGGTGTGCGCAGCTTCAGGGAAGTCGGGGGGTGTGGACGGCTGACGACCGGTCCGTGCGAAAACCGCAACCCTGTCGCCGATGGAGATCCCACCTGAGGCCGTGGCGCAGAACGGCCGCTTCACCTACTCCCAAGCTCGCGCGTGTGGCTGGACAACACGTCGCCTGGCTCGTGCCGTACGGGACGGCGTGCTCGAGGACTGCGGCTACGGCGTCTACGCGGTCACCGGAGAGTTTGACGACCCGGTGGTCGCGCACGCGGCGCTGCTCCGCGAGGCGCAGCTCAGCTCGCGCAAGGGTTGGTACGGGGCCCGCAGGACGAGCGCCTACCTGATGGGTCTTCCTCTGATCGGCTGGCCGCCGAAGATTGCGCAGCTCGCGCGCGACGGAGGGCAGGAAGGCGCTCATGGCCGCGACCGGCACGCACGCATCACGCCGTTGCCGGCCAGTGACACCTGGGAGTTCAACGGCTCCGACATGTGCACACCGGCGCGAACGGTCGTGGACATCGCGCGAGCCGAACGCTTCCGGAACGGGGTTGTCGTCGCCGACGGCGCCCTGCGGCGAGGCGTCGACAAGGCGGAGATGCTTGCGGTCCTCGCACGGATGCCGCGCTGGCCAGGCGTCGTGGGGGCACGCAAGGTCGTTCAGTTCGCAGACGGGCGTGCGGAGTCTGCAGGTGAGTCCGTCGTCCGGGTCGCCGCCCTCGTCGAGAAGCTGCCGCACCTCGAGCCACAGGTGGAGATCTACTTCGAGGGCGAGCTCCTCGGCCGCGCGGACTTTTTGGTCGAGGAGTACTTGCTCGCCGTGGAGTCGGACGGTGCCATCAAGTTCGACGGAGCTGGCGTGCTGCCCGCTCTGATCTCGCGGCAAGAGGACATCCGGTTCGCCGGCGTCGACGTCTTGCGCACCAACTGGAACGAGACGTTCAAGGACACCAAGGTGTTCGGCGACCGCATGCGGCAGCGCCTTGAGGAGCGCGGGATCCGTACTCCGCCACCGGGCCTGGAGCTACGGCGGACCAAGGTGCGTCCTCAAGCGCCGCTCCTGGGCTGGCCGGACAGCCTGGCCGCCTGACCTCCCTGAATCTGCGCGCACCCGGGCCCGCCGACCCGTACCCCTCCGCGCTCGGACACGTGTGCCGGAAGCCCTCTGCGGATCGATGAGCGCGCGTAGCTTCAGGGAGGTCGAACCGATCCGTCACCGCCTGCGTCTATGTCGCAGAAGGGGGTACCCAGGTGACGACCTCGCAGGACGAGCTTGAGGTGTGGCTCAAGCAGGACTACGGCACGGCGTACCGCACGGCGTGCCTGGTCCTCAGGGACCCGGTCGACGCGCAGGACGCGGTGCAGGAGGCGTTCCTGCGGGTGTGGCGGTTCCGGGACGCGATCCCGGACGGCGACGCCCGCAAGGCGTGGCTCTACCGGGTGGTCGTCAACGCGTGCGTGAGCCGGATCCGCAGCGAGAAGAGCCGGACGGGCAAGGACGACGGCGACCTCGGGCTCGAGACGCTGCCCGACGCCGCCCCCGGCCCGCACGAGTCCGCCGAGCGCTCCCAGCTTGCCGACGACGTGCTGGCCGCCCTCGCCGAGCTCCCGGAGACGCTCCGGGTGCCGCTGGTCCTCCGCTTCTACGCCGGGCTGTCGGAGAAGGAGATCGCCATCGCGATCGACCGCCGCCCCGGCACCGTCAAGAGCCGGCTCTACGACGCCCGTCAGCGGCTCGCGCTCGACCCCCGGCTCGCTGCCTGGGCCACACCTCAGGAGGCAGTGCAGTGAACCCCAACGCGATGCTCGACGACGACGTCCTCACCCGCCTGCTGACCGAGGGGGCGGAGTCCTTCCCGGTCCCCGAGGTCGAGCTCGACAACGAGCTCCCGGAGAAGTCCCAGCGCTACGGCAAGGCCGTGAAGTGGGCGGCCGTCGCGGCCGCCCTCGTGGGCGGCGTGCTCGTCGTGCAGTCCTTGGGGGGCAGCACGCCGATCGGCAAGGCGAAGGTCCAGGCCGCGTCGGGAGACCTAAGCCGGAGCAGGCTCCCGGCTGCCCTCCCCACCTCCGCGCCGCTGGCCGATCGCGGCACCAAGGCGGTCGGCTTGGTCCCCCAAGCGGCCGCCGGGGCGCCCGCCCAGCTGTCCTCGACCGGCACCCAGCTCGCACCGCTGTCGGGGTCTGTGCCAGTCGCGGCGCCGAACCAGCCCGCGCCGTTCGACGACGGGGCGAAGATCGTGAAGACCGGCACCCTCGCGCTGATCGTGGGTGACGGCAAGGTCAGCACGGTGGAGCTGAAGGTCGAGGGCATCGCGGCCGGGGCCGGCGGCTACGTGTCGAAGCAGAAGAGCCAGGAGTACGGCGACGACCCGTCCTCCACCGTCACCGTGCGGGTCCCGGTGGACAAGTTCGAGCAGGTCGTGGCGCAGGTCCGCAACGAGGTGAAGAACGGCGTCGGCAAGGTCGACAGCGCGAGCACGAGCGGGCAGGACGTGACCGCGTCGTACGCGGACGTCACCGCGCAGATCCAGTCCCTGACGGCGTCCCGCGAGCGGTTCCTCGTCATCCTCGGCCGGGCCAACACGATCGGCGAGACCCTCGCTGTGCAGCAGCGGGTCGACTCGGTGCAGCAGCAGATCGACTCGCTCAAGGGCCGGCTCAAGGTGCTCACCGACCAGACCAGCATGGGCACCCTCACGGTGACGATCAGCGAGAAGGCCAAGGCCGAGAAGAAGGCGGCCGTGCAGAGCGGGCTCTCGAAGTCGTGGGACAACGCGAAGCACGGGTTCACCAGCGGTGTCGAGTCGATCATCTCCCGCAGCGGCAAGGGGCTGCTGGTCCTCATCGTCGCGGCGATCGGCCTGGTCATCCTCCGCACAGGCTGGCGCCTCGCGCGCCGCCGCCTCGTCTGAGGCGTGCCCCACTAGCCTGCGGGGTGTGGGCAGACGCATCGGGGTGATGGGCGGGACGTTCGATCCCGTCCACCACGGCCACCTGTCTGCCGCCAACGAGGTGGCGAGCCGGTACGAGCTCGACGAGGTCGTGTTCGTACCCACTGGTGCCCCCTGGCAGAAGGCCGACCGCGAGGTCAGCCCGGCCGAGGACCGCTACCTGATGACGGTCGTCGCGACCGCGAGCAACCCGCGCTTCAGCGTCAGCCGCGTCGACATCGACCGGCCCGGCGCGACCTACACGATCGACACGCTGCGCGACCTGAAGGCGCTCTACGACGACGCCGAGCTGTTCTTCATCACCGGTGCCGACGCACTGCAGCAGATCCTCGGCTGGCGCGCGGCCGAGGAGCTCTTCGCGCTCGCGCACTTCGTCGGCGTCAGCCGGCCCGGCTACGACCCCGTCGACGTGGCGGACTTCCCGGAAGGAGCGGTCACCCTGCTCGAGGTCCCTGCCCTCGCGATCTCCTCCAGCGACTGCCGGCGACGGGTCGCGGAAGGGCACCCGGTCTGGTACCTCGTACCCGACGGCGTCGTGCAGTACATCGAGAAGCGACACCTCTACCGGAGCGCATCGTGAGCGAGTACACCGGCAGCCGCGTCGGACGGCGAGCCGAGCAGCGCGCCCAGCGGCGCAAGCAGCGGAGGCGCATCGTCGTCGCGGCGGTGACGGCGTTCGCGCTGCTCCTCGCCGCGGTCGTCTACCTGGTGGTGCGCAACGGGGGCAGCGCGGGAGGCGGCAAGGCGCACGCGACCCGCACCCAGCGGACCCTGCTGTTCCAGATCCAGTCCGCGCAGGGCACCGCCATCTCGTCCGCCCTGCTGGCGCACGACCCGAAGACCAAGAACGGCGCGGTCGTCCTCATCCCGCCGCAGGTCCTCGCGACCGTCCCCGGCATCGGCAGCGGCGACTTCGGCAACGCCCTCAAGCTGGGCGGCGTCACCGGCTCGCGCAACGCGCTGTCCGACCTGATGGGTGTCACCATCGACGGCAGCTGGGTCGTGGACGGCACGACCTTCGCGCGGCTCGTCGACACCCTCGGCGGCGTCAACGTCAACGTCGACGTCCCCGTCACGAGGAACCGCGTCGTCCTGCTGACCGCGGGCCAGCAGCGGCTGACCGGTGCCAACGCCCTGCTCTTCGCGACCTACGCCGCCGCGGGAGAGCAGGAAGCGGTGCGGCTCACGCGGCTGCAGGCCGTCTTCGACGCGATCCTCAACGAGCTGCCCAAGGACACCGCGTCGCTCATCGGCTCGCTCGGGTCCGGGTCGCAGACGAGCGGGGTGAAGCCGCCCGCCGTCGCTGCCGTCCTCACGGGGCTCGAGGCCGACGACGCGTCCGAGAACCTCCAGTACCAGTCGCTCCCGGTGACGAAGGTCGACGTCGACGAGAAGCAGCGGTTCCGCCTCGACGCCGCCGCCGACAAGGCCCTCGTCGACGACCTGCTCGCGCAGTCCATCCCGCCGGGCGTGCGCAAGACGGGCAACCGGGTCCTCGTCCTCAACGGCGTCGGCACCCCGGGCCTCGGCGACAAGGTCCGCTCCAAGATCGTCCCGGCCGGCTTCGTCTTCGTCGGCAGCCGCAACGCGCCGAGGTTCGGCTACACCAGCACCCTGATCCTCATCCCCAACGGCACGCAGGCCGCCCTCACGGCCGGGCGGGGCGTGGCGAAGGCGATGGGCCTGCCCGGCGCCTCCGTCGAGACGACGGACGAGATCGGGACCATCGCAGACGTCGTCGTCATCGTGGGCTCGGACTTCAAGGGCAAGTAGCTCGCGCCGTCCAAGTAGCCTGGACCGCATGCCCGCCTCTCCCCGCGCCGTCGAGCTCGCGACCGCGGCTGCCCAGGCCGCCGCTGACAAGCTCGGCCAGGAGATCCTCCTGCTCGACGTCTCCGAGCAGCTCGTCATCACCGACGTCTTCGTCCTGGCCTCCGCACCCAACGACCGGCAGGTCATGGCCATCGTCGACGAGATCGAGGAGAAGCTGCGCGAGCTCGGCGCCAAGCCCGTCCGGCGCGAGGGGGAGAAGGAGGGCCGCTGGGTGCTGCTCGACTTCGCGGAGATCATCGTCCACGTGCAGCACCAGGAGGAGCGCGTCTACTACGCGCTCGAGCGGCTCTGGAAGGACTGCCCGGTCATCCCGTTCGTGGACGCCTCCCTGCCGTCGTGACCGCGCGGATCGTCCTGCTCCGCCACGGGCAGACGGCCTCCAACGCGGAGGGCCGCATCCAGGGCCAGATCGACACCTCGCTGAACGAGGTGGGGCTGGCCCAGGCCGAGGCCCTCGGCACCGTCTTCGCCGCCGATCCACCGGCCGTGGTGGTCACGTCCGACCTGCAGAGGGCGCGTACGACGGCACGGGCCGTCTGCGACCACGTCGGCCTGCCCCTGCTGGTCGACGCCCGGCTCCGGGAGACCTTCTTCGGCGAGTGGCAGGGCCTCACCGGCGACGAGGTACGAGCGGGGTGGCCCAAGGAGTACGACGACTGGGTCCACCACGTCGGCGCCCCCGTCGGCGGGGAGACCCCGCAGCAGGTGGGGGAGCGCGCGGTCGAGGTCGCCCGCGAGCCCCTCGTCGAGGACGGAACCCTGCTGCTCGTGACCCACGGCGGCACGGCGCGGGCCCTCGTCGGCATGCTGACCGAGCTGCCCGCCGACCAGTGGCGCCGGCTCGCGCCGCTCGGCAACACCTGCTGGTCCTCGCTCGTCGACTCCCCGATGGGGTGGCGCCTCGAGCGCCACAACGCCGGCCTCGGCCCGCTGACAGGAAGCCCGACCGGCGCCGCGTGACCCGTTGCCCGGGCCGCTCCCCCCTGTTATGTTGCGGTCATCACTGACTGTTTGTAGGGGGCTTCGCCGCATGACGCCGACCAAGACTCCGATCCCGCAGCCGCTTCGGGGCCTGCTCGCCCTGGTGGCCGGGCTCATCAAGCTCAAGGTCATGCCCGGCCTCGAGCCGATGCTCGCGAAGTCGCAGGAGGAGCGCTGGGCCACCCAGATCCCCGGCTTCCTGGTCCGCAAGGCCACCATGCCGATGGACACCGAGGACCACCTGGTCGAGGGCCGGAACGGCGACCAGATCCCCGTCCGCGTCTACCGCAAGCCCGGCACCCCCGAGGGCGCCCCCGGTTACTTCTTCATCCACGGCGGCGGCTTCATCGACGGCGGCGTCGCCCACTGCGACCACGTCTGCCGCGAGATCGCCGACCGCAGCGGCTTCGTCGTCGTCGGCCTCTCCTACCGCCTCGCTCCGCAGCACCCCTTCCCCGCCGGCATCGAGGACGTGCAGGACGTCTTCACCTGGATGGCCAAGGAGCGCCCCTTCGGCCTGGACCCCGAGCGCCTCGCCGTCGCCGGCGAGAGCGCCGGCGGCAACTTCACCACCGCCCTCGCCCTCCGCGTCCGCGACGAGAACGGCCCCCGGATCGCTCACCACGCCCCGATCTACCCGCTCACCGACTTCACCCTCAGCAGGATCGACTGGTCCGAGGCCAACACCGGCAACCCCGGCGTCACCCGCGAGATCGCCGAGGTCGTCCGCGAGAAGTACCTGCCGAACAAGGACTTCGACAACCCCGGCGCCAGCGTCCTGTTCGCCGACCACACCGGGCTGCCTCCCGCCCTCGTCGTCAGCTGCGGCCACGACATGCTCCGCAACGAAGGGGTGGCCCTCGCCGAGGCCTACGAGCGGGCCGGCGTCGAGACCAGGCACGCGCACTACCCCGACCAGCCGCACGGCTACCTGCTCATGACCAAGATGTCGAGGCGGGCCGACGAGACCATCGACCTGCTCGTCGCCGAGGCCAGCAAGCACCTCTGAGCCCCTCCGGCGACGCTCGGGCCGCGCTTCTAGTAGTGTGATCCGAGCACCACGGGGCTGTGGCGCAGCTGGTAGCGCACCACACTGGCAGTGTGGGGGTCAGGGGTTCGAGTCCCCTCAGCTCCACCCGTGTGACCTG
>CBIHPE010000167.1:0-9001 GCA_966212015.1 uncultured Frankiales bacterium
GCTCACGCTCAAGTGCCGTCTGGCTCAAGAGCGGCGACGTCCTCATTACTAATGAGGAAGTCGTCAAGCGGATAGCGCTGCGGCCGCATCGCTTGCTGCGGCCGTTCGCCAGGATCGTCAAGTTGGCTTCCGGTCGTCACAAGCGCGTCGACCTCGAGGATGGTGACGAGCGCCTGGCAGTTGCCGCGATCGCTCCGCACCTATGCGCTATTGGCCAGCGGACCCGGCACGAGCTGCGCGCACAGCGTTGTCAGCAGGGCGACCGCCTCGGCTGCCGTGGTGGCGGTGCCGTATACGTAGTGATCGGGTCGGGCGATGGCGATGCTTCGACCCGCTGCGCGCAGCCATGGCCCGATGATGTCGTCGTCGTCGACTGCGTCGATGATCCGCCCTTTGTGGCCGGTGGCCCCACCCAGCTGCACCAGCACACCGTCGAGCGGAGCAAGTGCTTCTAGGATCGCTGCCTGCTCATCGGGAGTCAGCGGATGCAGAGTGACGGCGCGCACGGTCGAGCCGGTGACATCGTCGAGCAGGCCGGCGGATTGACCTACGTGCACTCGCGGTTGGGGAAGGATCGAGCCAGCCTCAGGGCTGTCCTGGTTGATGAGCCCGCCGGTCAGCCCTGGAATCAGGTTCTGGCGCAGGATGGTCTGGACGACGCCGTCTTGCTCGGCCAGCAGACGGGCGTCGCGTTCGGCAGCCTGCTGCGGGTCGCTCTCACAGATCAGCCTTCCGAGCTCCATTGCAGCCTGGGTCGTCGCCGTGACGTGCGGCTTGCGCTCCTGCTGGTACGAGTCCAGCATTCGGTCAGGGGCGCCGTTGCGGATGACCCGCTCGAGTTTCCACGCCAGGTTGAGTGCATCGCGCATCCCCTGCGCCATGCCTTGCGCCATAAACGGTGGCGTCATGTGTGCGGCATCGCCCGCGAGCAGATGCGACCGCGTCTCCACTCCTTGGCCACCAACCCATGGAAGCGGTAGGCGGCTGAGCGCCAGATGCGACCGTCTTCCGGACCGAGCCAACGCTTCAGCAGCGGCCAGAGTTCCTCCTCCGAGAAGTCGCCGGATGTCCGGTCCTCGGGGTTGAGCCGGATCTCCCACCGGCGACCAGCTCGTCGTCGAGTACCTGCGCGACGAGCTCCTCGTCGGCTTGAGCGACGACCACCGTCAGCGCCTGCTCGAGACGTCCATCCTGGAACAGCTGAGCGGGCCACTGGTGGACGCAGTCACCTCATCCACCGGTGGTGCAGCCTGGCTTGACGCGACCGCGTCCGCAAACCAGCTGTTGATCAGGCTGAGCACGAGTAGCTACCGCTACCACCATCTGCTCCGCGACCTGCTCGGTCTCGAGGCCGAGGCCAGTTTCCCCGGGCACCTGCGAGAGCTGCACGCCCGGGCCGCCGCGTGGTTCCAAGCGGAAGGTGATCTCGGCCAGGCGATAGCGCATCGACTCGCGGCTGCCGACCAGGACGCAGCCGCGCAGCTCCTGCTCGTGCACGGCCAGCGACTGCTCCAAGACGGACAGGTCGAGACGTTGCGCGCGATCCTGGGATCACTCGGAACGCGCGTCCACACGCTCGCGTGGTGCGCCCTGTTCAACGGCTGGTGCGAGTACCTCGCAGGGCACTACACCGAGGCCGACGCCAGCGTGGACTCCTTCCTCGCCGTCGCGCCTGCTGGCATGGACCCGACGGTCGCCACGTCGCTCCGCATCAACATCTCGCTCGCCCGCGGCGACGTCGGGCAAGCACTCGCCCTCGCGCGTGAAGTCGATGCGGCCGGCGAGCTGCCGACCCACAACTGCGACCTGGCGACGGCGACGGGCGCCGCGTATGCCTGGGCGGGGCAAGCGGACGACGCCCGACGGGTGCTCAGCTACGCCGCCGACAGAGGCGCCGCGGAAGGCTTCCACACCGGACATGTCCTCGCTCTCGTCTACCGGGCGGTGATCGAGCTTGTGGACGGCTCCGTCATGGCCGGGACCGCTGCACATGCCGCGATCGACGCCGCGGCCCTGTACGGACTGGCCAGCTATCACGGCGTCGAGTCCGCGATGGCGGTACGAGCGTGCTCGGGAGTCGGCACGCCGGCCCTCGACGACGCCGAACAGGCCTTGGCGATGGCGAGACGGGCCTCGACCGATCTCGCGCTCGCGTTCGTTCTCGCTGCCTGCGCCGACACCCTCCTCACCGCAGGACAGGCCGCCGGCTCCTCCCTTCTCGCCGAAGCACAGCAAGTGGTCGCTCGCTGTCAGGATCCAGGTGTTGTGGGCCGGTACGTCGCGCAGACGGCGTCGCGGCACGGCGGGGGCGTACCTGTCCCACGGGTCGCGGCGCTCGTCGAGCAGCTCACCGATCGGGAGCTCGCCGTACTTCGCTACCTACCCGGAGCCATGACGCAGCGCCAGATCGCCCATGAGCTGTTCGTGTCCTTGAACACCACGAAAACGCACTGCAGCGCGATCTACCGCAAGCTGGGAGTCGGTGATCGCAAGGCGGCGGTCCAGGCCGCTCGTGACCTGTCCCTGCTGTAGGCCCTTTCGGCATGTGGGCCTGGTTGCTGGCGACACGGAGTGATCAAGCTGCTTTTCCTGAGCATCCCGACACCCGCCCGTTGTCGGCTCGTCGTTACCTGTCCTCTAGGCACCGGGCGGCTGGTCGACGGTGGTGTGCGGAGTGCGGCCCTGGTTCGCCGGCGGTGGCGCGGGTGAGCGGTTCGAGGGCGGCCGTGAGGTCGAGTCCGTGCATGTGTGCATTCCCTGGTCCGTGGGGGTCGACCCACTCAAGCTCCAGCCCTGGGGTGTGCGGGCCGTCAGCGTCGAGTGAGGTGGTCTGCGCGCAATCGGGAACGTTGATGCCGTCGGTGTCTTGCCGCTGCAGGATCAGCAGTTCCCGATGCACCTGCAGTTCCCGGAGGAGCGGTAGCCCGGGGCGGCCAGTGAAGGTCCCATGGAATGCTCGAGTAGCTGCCGAGCAGTTGCCGTCATGACCCCAGGGTGATCCATGGCGCGGCCGGGCGGTAGGGGCCAAAGGCCCTGCTGGTCAGGCGAATCTGGCCGTACTTTGAAGAGTGGGTGCTAGGACAGCCGACCCTGCAGTTCTGACCTTTGGGTCAGCCGGGACCGGACATGAGAGTGGGCGCAGACATCCGAGCACGCGAGGACAACTCATCAGCAGGCAGGTGCCTGAAGGACATCAGCACGCCTCTGGACGTCCATGTGCTGCTCGAGGCGTTCTACGCGGCCGCGTTGGCCGATGAGCTGCTGGGTCCTGTGTTCCGGACTGCCGGGATGCGTCTGGAGACGCACCTGCCTCGGATCGTGGCGTTCTGGGAGGTCACGTTGCTCGGCACCAGCACCTACACGGGGTCGCCGTTGGCGTTGCACCGGAGAGCCGCTGTCGCGTCGGGGCTCGGCGAGGAGCACTTCGCGCGCTGGCTCACGCTGTGGGAGCAGGCGGTGGCGTTGTTGTTTGCGGGCCCGACCGCCGACCGGGCCGTCCGTGAGGCCAAGCGGATGGCTGTCGGCATGCTCCGTGACCTGCACCGCCACCCCAGCGCAGCTGAAGACGCCGTCCGACCGGCTCTCGGCCTCGCCGCTCCCGTGCGGGGAGGGTTGTCGTGACGGACCAGGAGAAGGTGCAGCCCACCGGGGGCTGCGTCGGCGGCGGCCACGGCGGCGACAACCCCGACCACGAGTTCTTCGGCTACCACCAAACCCTCTAACAGAGAGCATCCCGTGCAGAAGTCTTCCCTCACAGCCCTGGCCCGCGAGCAACTCGAGCTCGCCAAGACCGCCGCCTCCAACGGCCGCGCGTCCCGCACGGTCTACGGCGGACACGAGCACACCCTGCGGCAGACCGTCATCGCTCTTGCGGAGGGTCAAAGCCTCGATGAGCACGCCAACCCGGGAGAGGCCACCGTGCACGTGCTGCACGGCCGCGTGCGCCTGGCCGCGGGCGACACCAACTGGGACGGTTCCGCAGGAGACCTGATCATCGTCCCCGACGCTCCACACACCCTCGAAGCGCTGAAGGACGCTGTCGTCCTGCTTACCGTCGCCAAGCACTGACAGTCGCGACGAAAGCCCCTGTCCGAGAACCGCGGCGTGACGCAGGCTGGGAGTGCGGAGGTCCAGGACGCCGCACGAGGAGACCTACGTGTGTGAGTACTGCGGTTGTCAGGCCCTGGCAACCATCGAGGAGCTGACGCGCGAGCACGACGCCGCGCTGGACCTCATGCGCACTGCGCGCACGGCCACCGTCCAGGGTGACCTGCCCGCGGTCCGTGGTGCCTGCCATGAGCTCCTACTGCTCCTCGCGCCACACAACGCGGTCGAGGAGCAGGCCCTGTTCGTGGCGATGCACGAGGAGAACCCGGAGCACGTGGACCTGTTGCTCAGCGAACACCGGCTGGTCCACGCTGTCCTGAACGAGCTGGCACACGAGACGCCGGGCGGGGACTGGGCGCAAAGGTTGACCGAGGCCCTGCACGCCCTTCGCGAACACATTGCCAAAGAGCAGGACGGGCTGTTTCCCGCCGCACTCACAACCCTCACCACAGCTCAGTGGGAGGCGGCCGAGCGAGTGCGCTCGATCGTCGGCTCCGTGCTGAGCCCCGCCGTCAGCACGACCTGACGGGAGGAGCGTCGGTGGACACGCTGACGTGCACCCGCCGCCGGCCTGCTGACCAGGCATGAACCAGGTCCGATCTGCGGCAGCAGCCGAGCTGATCCTTCAGCCGAGATCTGCGAGGCCGTCCAGGAGGGGACCGAGCCGAGCCAGCTCGGCCAGGTGCGCGTGTGAAAGGGACTGAAGCATCTGCCTGCCGGCGTCCGTGAGGCTGAGTCGCACGACGCGCTGGTCGACGACGTCGGAGGCGCGTCGGACCAGGCCGAGAGCCTGCGTCCGGTCAATGAGTCCGACCACGGTGTGGTGACGCACGAGAAGGTGTCCGGCGAGCTCGCCGATCGTCGGGCCTTCCGGACCGGGGTGACCGCGCACTGCCAGCAGCAGCTGGTGTTGCGCCGTGGTCAGGCCGAGGTCCTTGGCGCGCTCCTCGCTCCAGCGCTGGAAGCGCCGTAGCTCTGTGCGGAAGGCGAGCAGGCGTTCGTAGTCCTTGTCGGACAGGGTGCGCTTCAGGTGCTCGCCTCCTTGGCATGGCCGTCCAGTAGCCTCTTTCTATCGTACTGCGATAGAAAGAGGGTGGACGTGGCTGAGCGGCGCGTTGTTGATCATCTGGGTGACTTCACGGCGACGCCTCGGATGGTGCTGATCGCAGCGCTTGCTCTTCCGGTCGGGGCCGCGGGGGCTGGCCTCGCGTGGGTTCTGCTGCGCCTGATCGGACTCATCACGAACGCGGTGTTCTACCAGCGCTGGTCGACCGTGCTGGTTGCGCCTGGACGGACGCACCACGCGTGGGCGCTGCTGCTCCTCGCGCCGGTCGCGGGTGGCGTGGTGGTCGGGCTGATGGCGCGCTTCGGGTCGGAGAAGATCCGCGGACACGGCATGCCCGAGGCCATCGAGGCGATCCTGATGGGCGGCAGCCGGGTCGCCCCGCGTGTCGCCGTTCTCAAGCCGGTCTCGGCGGCCATCGCCATCGGCACCGGCGGGCCCTTCGGAGCCGAGGGGCCGATCATCATGACGGGCGGAGCCGTGGGCTCGCTGTTCGCGCAGCTGCTCCACCTGACGGCAGATGAGCGCAAGACGCTGCTGGTGGCCGGAGCCGCGGCCGGGATGGCCGCCACCTTCAACGCGCCACTCGCCGCGCTGCTGCTGGCGGTGGAGCTGCTGTTGTTCGAGTGGCGGCCGCGCAGCATGGTCCCGGTGGCTGCCGCGGTCAGCGTCGCCTCAGTGCTGCGGCTGCCGCTGCTCGGTCACGCGCACGTCTTCCCCTCGACCGCCTCCTTCGACATCAGCACGTCCACCTACCTGTTCTGCGTCGTGTCGGGGCTCGCCTCGGCGCTGCTTGCCGTGGTGGCGACGTCGCTTGTATACGCAGCCGAGGACCTGTTCGGGAGGCTGCCGATCCACTGGATGTGGTGGCCCGCGCTCGGCGGGGTCATCATCGGCGTCGGCGGCATCATCGAGCCGCACGCTCTCGGAGTCGGGTACGACGTCATCGGCGACGAGCTCACCGGCCGTGTCGGCCTCGGGCTCGTCGTGAGCATCTTGATCGTGAAGACCGTCATCTGGTCGCTGTCCCTCGGGTCGGGAACATCCGGGGGAGTGCTCGCCCCGATGTTCATGATCGGCGGAGCACTCGGAGCTCTCGAGGCGCAGGTCTTCCCGCACGTCGGGGCAGGGTTCTGGCCGCTGATCGGGCTCGCTGGGGTACTGGGCGGTGTGATGCGCTCTCCCTTCACCGGGGTCGTCTTCGCGGTGGAGCTGACCGGCCGGTTCGATGCCGTGCTGCCCCTCATCATCGGCACCGGCGTCGCGTTCGGCGCCTCGGTCCTGCTTCTTCGGCGCTCCGTCCTGACCGAGAAGATCGCTCGGCGCGGCTACCACCTCACCCGGGAGTACGACGTCGACCCGCTGGAGGCGCTGTTCGTGGACGAGGTCCTCGCGGAGCAGTTCGCGCAGCTTCAGGCGCACGTGACGGTCTCGAACGCGTACGCCCTGCTGACGGCAGATCCGGTCGCCACCTCGCAGCGGCTGTTTCCCGTGACCGACGACGGTGCCCTGTGCGGCGTCGTGACCGAGAACGGTCTTGCGGCGGCGATCGCCCAAGGCGCCGGCGACGACTCGGTCCTCGATCACTCCCACCCGGACCCGGTCTACGCACACGGCAACGACACGCTGCGCCACGCCGCGCTCATCATGGCGAGGTCGAGCCTGACCCGGCTCGTCGTCACCGACCGCGACGACCCTCGCCGACCCGTAGGGGTGGTCTCGCTTCAGCAGCTGCTCGAAGGACGGGTGCGCGACCTGCACGAGGCGACACACCCGGAGCGTGTCCTGCACCTGCGTCCGTCGCGGCAGCGCGGCGCAAACCGGCCGCTGGTGTGGCAGAACGAGGGATGAGCATGGAGCACCCGTCTGGTCAGCAGTTCGTCCTCAGCACGTCCGGTTCCCGAGCGATCGTCACCGAAGTCGGCGGTGGCATCCGCCAGCTCACCGTCGATGGCGTGGAGGTCCTTGACGGCTATGGCGTCGACGACATGTGCGATGGTGCCCGCGGACAGACACTGCTCCCGTGGCCGAACCGGGTGGCGGACGGCCGGTACACGTGGGACGGCGCCGACTACCAGCTGGCGCTCACCGAGCCGGACCGTCACAACGCCATTCATGGCCTCACCCGCTGGGCGAACTGGGAGCTGATCGAGCTCCAGACCGACCGCGTGCATCTGCGGCACCGGCTGCACCCACAGCTCGGCTGGCCGTTCACGGTCCGCTGCGACCTCCGATACGCCCTCCGCCAGGACGGGCTCGAGGTCACGACCGTGCTCACCAACCTGGGCACGACGCCCTGTCCCGTCGCGGCCGGCGCTCACCCCTACCTCTCAGCGGGAGAAGGACTCATCGACAGCTGCCGGCTGGCTCTGAAGGGCGACACGATCCTGCCCACTGACCGGCGGGGGATCCCCACCGGCAGCAGACCAGTCGCAGGCACCCCCCTGGACTTCCGGGATCCCCGCGTCATCGGTACGGAGAAGATCGACCTCACCTACACCGACCTGCACCGCGACCTGAGCGGCGCGGCCTTGGTGGACCTGGAACGCCCGGACGGGGTGCGGTTGCGGCTGTGGGCAGGCGAGGGCTACGGCTACCTGGAGGTCTTCACCGGTGACACGCTCGCACCCGACCGGAGACGTCGGGGCCTGGGAGTAGAACCGATGACGTCGCCGCCCAACTCCCTGCAGACCGGCCGTGACCTGCTTCGTCTGCAGGCGGGTGAGAGCGTCGAGCTGACCTGGGGCGTCGGCAGGGCGTGACGTCCCCCCTCGCAGACTCCGACCCTTCCAGCCTGCATGGGCGTTACCGGGGGGTGTCGCATGCCGGGCACCTCGGCCCCTCGCTGGCGGCGATCGCGCCGCAATGCTCGCAGACGAGCGAGAGCCAGCAGGCAGCGTCGCCGCCGTCATCTCGCTCGCTGCTCGGGTCGCTGAGCCGGAGCACCGGAAGCCCGTCCTGGTCACGCGTTCGGGGTAGCGGGCGGTAGTGCAGCGGGCCGTGCTCGGAGTCCGTGATGCTGTAGCTGGATTCGCCGGGAGCCAGTGTGACGGTGGCACCGTCCATGGCGCCACCACGCAACCGGACAAGTGCAGCAGCGGGGTAGTCGACGAGCACGTGCTGGCCAGAGTCGGTGGGTTCGGGCCAGGCGGCCGCATGCGGACCGGCGACGCGGGCGACCGGCTCATCGGCTGATCCATGAGGCGAAGGCCGCCCGCGATTACTCGACGCACCTGCGCATCTGCCTGAGGTTGGTGCTGGTGCCGACGGTGCTGTGCGGGCAGCGGCGAGCAGTTCGGCCGCGGCGAAGGTGAGGGCGACGGCTGCGTTCCGGCGACCGGCGCGACGGCCGAGCGTGGAGGTGTGGGCGTAGAACAGGGCGGTGCAGGCGTGCAGCACGTCTACCGCTGCTCCGGCCAAGAGCCCAGGTCGGCTGCCTCGGAGCTCGACAGCCCCCTGGGCGAGGTGCCGCGCGCCGAGGACCCCCACGACGAGCCGAGACCCGAACGTCGCGTGCGGATACCCGAGAAGCGTCAGGGCCGGTCGAGGCCTGCGAACGAGCAGCAGACCCGTGGTGAGCTGCGCTGCGGCAACAATGCGAGCCGGGGTCATAAGAGTTTCAGGCCTTGGCTCGCCGGGTGGTCAGTGCGACCAGACCGGTCAATGCAGCGAGCCCCCCCGCGGTGGTGCCGTGGTGACGGCTCAGCCATGCCTGCGGCGAGCGACCGTAGGCGCGGTCATCGAAGCGGCCGTGGGGGCCCGGGGGGGGGGGCGGGGGGGGGGGGCACCGGCCCCCCCACGAACCACGGCGGGGGGGTGGCGGGGGGGGGT
>CBIHPE010000168.1:0-8942 GCA_966212015.1 uncultured Frankiales bacterium
CAGACGCCGGTCGGTGCGCTGACCTGGCCGGCAGCGTCGGTCGCGGTGGCCGTGGTGGTCCGCGACGTGGTGTGGGCTGCCGACGTCGTGGCGCGGCGGCGCGCCGGCGCCGGCGCGCTGCTCGAGGACCTGCGGCTGTTCGACGTCTTCACCGGCCCGCAGGTCGGCGAGGGCAGGGTGTCGCTGGCCTACGCGCTGAGGTTCCGGGCACCGGACCGCACGCTCACGGACGCCGAGGTCCTCGCGGCCCGCGATGCCGCGGTCGCGGCGACCGCCGACCTGGGGGCCGCACTCAGAGGCACGTAACCGTCGCTGAGCGTGATCGGCTGTCCCGGTTGTCCGACTGGTCCGCGGGTGGTCACGCGGGAGGACGGCACGGAGGGTCAATGGCACCAACGGGCCATGGCTTGGGGTGGCCCACAGGCGGACCGTGACGGCATGAGCACGCTGCGTCAGAAGATCGTCCGGTCCCTCGTGGTGCCCGCCGGCGCCCTCGCCCTGCTCGGTCAGGGGATCGTGCAGGCGCACGCGGACGTACCTCTCACCACGCTGCTGGTGACCTACTCCGCGCCGCCGTCGGCCTACCAGCTGGACGCGCTCGGGGGCATCACCGACGCCGTCCACGGCTTCACGCAGATCCCCGTGGCCGCGGTCGTGGTCCCGGCGGCTGCTGCCCCGCTGATCCGGGCGCTCCCGGGCGTGAAGGGCGTCTACCCGAACGAGACCTACCACTACCTGTCCGACCTCGCGACGCAGTCGTCGGGGGCGTCGAACGTCTGGCAGGACTACGGGTTCAACGGCGCGGGCATCGGCGTGGCCGTCATCGACGCGGGCGTCGACGGCACCCACCCCGATCTCTGCGCGGCCGCGGTGTTCTGCAAGGGCACCCCGATCAAGACCGTCCAGAACGTCAAGGTCCTCGGTCGGCAGGAGGTCGCCCAGGACCCGGTCGTGGTGCTGCCCGACCAGATCAACACCGACTCCTCCTCAGGCCACGGCTCTCACGTCGCCGGCATCGCCGCCGGCTGGGGGACAGCCGGCACCGACCCGACCAGGTACCGCGGGGTCGCCTACGGCGCGAACCTCATCGGCTTCGGCACGGGTGAGGCCGTGGAGGCCGAGAACGTGCTGGCCGCGTTCGACTACACGCTGGCTCACGCGGACCAGTACAACATCAAGGTCATCAACAACAGCTGGGGCCCGGGCGCCTTCACTCCGTACGACCCCGACCACCCCGTCAACCTGGCCATCGACGCGGCCTGGAACAAGGGCATCTCGGTCGTCTTCGGGGCCGGCAACGACGGCACCCGCACCGACAGCATCAACATGTTCAGCGCCAACCCGCACGCGATCTCCGTGGCGAGCGGCACCAAGGCCCACCAGCTCGCCTTCTACTCCAGCCGTGGCGTCCCCGGCCACGGGCAGCTGCACCCGACCGTGACCGCGCCCGGCGACAGCATCGCCAGCGTCCGGGCCTCCACCGGCTTCACCATCGACGCGGCCGATGCCCAGACGGTCGCGGCTCCGGACGCCGACGCGCCGAGCGGCACCGACTCCGCCTACTACGCCGTCAGCAGCGGCACCTCGATGGCGTCGCCGCACATCGCCGGCGTCGTGGCCCTGATGCAGCAGGCCGCCAAGGCACGCCTCAACCGCTACCTGACGCCGCTCGAGGTCCGCAACATCCTGCAGAACACCGCCTCGACGATGCCGAACTACCAGCAGTACTCGGCGGGCGCCGGCTTCGTGAACGCCTACGCCGCGGTCCAGGCGGCCATGACGGGCACCCAGACGGGGACCTACAGCACCCACCTCAAGACCGACCTCGTCCCGTTCGCGGGCACGGCCGGCGGCGACCTCATCGTGCCGACCAGCACCTTCTCGTCGACGTACACCGTCCTGCCTGGCGCAGGCTCGATGGACGTCATGATCGACTGGGGCCCGGAGAAGGTCCTGCCGGCCAACACCGACCTGGACATCGACCTGATCCGGCCGGACGGCAGCACCTTCGGGAGCACGTTCCTCGCCTGCGACCCCAGCCAGGCGCCCAACGGCTACAGCTCCTACTGCTCGTCCGCCCCCAACGAGCGCTTCTCGGTCCTCAACCCGGTGCCCGGCACCTGGACCGTGAACGTGCACCCGGGCCTCGTCGGCGTGCAGGAGACCGTCCGCGGCCTCTGGTCGACGACCTACCCGGACACCGCGACGCTTCCGGTCCGTCCCGGTCCCAGCACCGTGACCCTCACCGCGTCCCAGCCGGCGCAGCTCGCGGGCCAGCCGGTCGACCTCACGGCCACGGTGAAGGACGCGTCCGGTCTGCCCCTCGCGGACGTCCCCGTCACCCTCACCACCGCCGGTGTCGGAAGCCTCGGCCACCAGACGTTCGTCACGGACACCTGGGGCCGGGTGCACGCCCAGGCCGCCTCGGTGGCACCCGGTACGCAGACGGTCACGGCGACCGCTGGGGGCCAGACCGGCACGGTCGCCATCACCTGGCTCGGGATCGTCGTCCCGCCGCTGCCCACCGTCCCCTGCGTCGTGAGCTGCCCGGCGCCGGTCGTCGACAGCAACGGCAAGATGAGCGGCGGCGGCTGGTGGAGCGTCGGCGGCAGCAAGCACAAGATCACCGCGAGCGCGGCGCACAGCGCCGGCTCCTCGACCAGCTCCGGCGACTTCAGCTACGACGACAAGAGCGGCACCAAGGTCGCGGGCACGGGTGTCGAGCACTTCGTCCTCGACCAGGGCGGCACACGCGCCACGGTGACGGGCACCTGCACGGTCAACGGCAACGACGGCTACCGCTACACCCTGACGGTCGTCGACAACGGCGAGCCGGGCTCGAGCGACACAGTCCGCCTGGTGGTCACCCAGCCGGGGACCTCCTGGAAGCTGGACGACGGCGGCACCCTCGGCGGCGGCAACTTCCAGGTGAGCGCCTCCTAGTCTGAATAACCTTGCACCGACGTGTATGGTTGATGCATGGGTATGACGGCAGCGGTCGCGGGCGCCAGCGGCTACGCGGGCGGGGAGCTGCTCCGCCTGCTGCTGGCCCACCCGGACCTCTCCCTCGGTGCGCTGTGCGCCGGGTCGAGCGCAGGGACCGCTGTCACCGACCTGCACCCGCACCTGCCGCAGCTCGCTGACCGGGTCTTCGAGCCGACCACGGCCCTGGCGCTGTCGGCGGCTGACGTCGTCTTCCTGGCGCTGCCGCACGGCGAGTCCGGCACGCTGGCCGCCCAGCTCTCGCCGTCAGTCAAGGTCGTCGACCTCGGCGCCGACCACCGGCTGACCTCGGCCGCGGACTGGGAGCGCTGGTACGGCGGCAGCTACGCCGGTGCCTGGACCTACGGCCTACCCGAGCTGCCGGGCGCGCGGGCCGCGATCGCTGGGTCCACGCGGGTGGCCAGCACCGGTTGCTACGCCGTCGCCATCACCCTTGCCCTGGCGCCGCTCGTGGCCGCCGGTCTCGCCGACCCTGCCGACGTGGTCGTGGTCGCGGCCTCCGGCACCAGTGGGGCCGGCCGGGCGGCGAAGTTGCACCTGCTCGGCACCGAGGTGATGGGCGACCTGTCGCCCTACAAGGTCGGTGCGCACCAGCACGTGCCCGAGATCAAGCAGGCGACGGGGGCCACGTCGCTGTCGTTCACGCCGGTTCTGGCGCCGATGCCGCGGGGCATCCTCGCCACCGTGACCGCGCGGCCCCTCACCGACCAGGACCCGCGCGAGGTCCTGGCCGAGGCCTACGCCGACGAGGCGTTCGTGCACGTCCTCCCCGAGGGGCGCTGGCCCCACACCGCGGCCACCTTCGGGTCCAACAGCTGCCACCTGCAGGCCACCGTCGACCAGGACTCAGGACGCCTGGTCGTGGTCAGCGCCCTCGACAACCTCGGCAAGGGCGCCGCCGGTCAGGCCCTCCAGAACGCCAACCTGCTGCTCGGCCTCCCCGAGCAGACCGGCCTGTCCGTCAGCGGGGTCGCGCCGTGAGCGTCACCGCGCCCCAGGGGTTCCGGGCTGCGGGCGCCACCGCCGGCCTCAAGGCCAGCGGCAGCCCGGACGTCGCGCTCGTCGTCAACGACGGGCCGTCGCGCGCCGCCGCTGCCGTCTTCACGAGCAACCGCTTCAAGGCCAACCCTGTCCTGTGGAGCGAGCAGGTCGTCGCCGACGGCCAGGTGCGGGCGGTCGTCCTGAACTCGGGAGGGGCCAACTGCGGCACCGGTCCGGAGGGCTTCCAGACCACGCACGCAACGGCGGAGCGGGTGGCCGAGCTGCTCCACGACGGCGCCAAGGACGTGGTCGTCTGCTCGACGGGCCTGATCGGCCCGCTCTTCAGCCGTGAGCGCGTGCTGGCCGGCGTCGACGCGGCGCACCAGGCGCTGAGCGCCGACGGGGGAGCGGCGGCCGCCACCGCGATCATGACGACGGACAGCGTGAGCAAGCAGGCCGTCGTGCAGGCGGACGGCTTCACGGTGGGCGGCATGGCCAAGGGCGCCGGGATGCTGGCGCCGGCCCTCGCCACCATGCTCGTCGTGGTCACCACCGACGCCGACGTGACCGCGGCCGACTGCGACCGCGCCCTCCGGGCCGCCACGCGCACGACCTTCGACCGGCTCGACTCCGACGGCTGCCAGAGCACCAACGACACGGTGCTGCTGATGGCGTCCGGCGCCGCGTCGAAGCCGAGCGCGGCGGCGTTCGACGAGGCCGTCCGCCAGGTCTGCGAGGACCTTGCCCTGCAGCTGCTCAGCGACGCCGAGGGCTCAGCGCACGACATCGCGATCGAGGTCGTCAACGCCGCCTCCGAGGACGAGGCGGTCGAGGTCGGCCGGGCGGTCGCGCGCAGCAACCTCTTCAAGTGCGCCGTCTTCGGTGAGGACCCGAACTGGGGTCGAGTGCTGGCATCGGTCGGCACGACGCAGGCGGCGTTCGACGTCAACGAGGTCGACATCTCGTTCAACGGCGTGCAGGTCTGCCTCGGAGGCGTCGAGCACGGCGACCCGTCGACCGTCCCCTTCGAGGGTCGCGCGGTGCACGTGCTCATCGACCTCAAGGCCGGGGCCGCCGCCGCGACGATCCGCACGAACGACCTCACGACGGCCTACGTCCACGAGAACTCGGCGTACTCGACATGACCGCCAGGGGCCACGCCAACCTGCCCAAGGCCGCCACGCTCGTCGAGGCGCTGCCGTGGCTGAAGTCGTTCAGCGGCAGGACGGTCGTCGTGAAGTACGGCGGCAACGCCATGTCCGACAAGCAGCTGCAGCGCGCCTTCGCCGAGGACGTCGTCTTCCTGCGCTACTGCGGCGTCAAGGTCGTCGTCGTCCACGGCGGCGGGCCCCAGATCAGCGAGCACCTCGACCGCCTCGGGCTCGCCAGCGAGTTCCGCGGCGGACTGCGGGTCACCACGCCCGAGACGATGCAGGTCGTGCGGATGGTGCTCGTCGGGCAGGTCAACAGCGACGTCGTCAGCCTCGTCAACGAGCACGGGCCGTTCGCCGTCGGGCTCTCCGGAGAGGACGCCCACCTGTTCACCGCAGAGCGGCGCGACGCCGTGGTCGACGGGGTCGCCACCGACATCGGCCTCGTCGGAGACGTCGTGAAGGTGCAGCCGTCGATCGTCACGGCGCTCCTCGACGAGGGCAAGGTGCCGGTCGTCGCCACCGTCGCCCGCGGCCTCGACGGCCAGCTCTACAACGTCAACGCCGACACGGCCGCCGCCGCGCTGGCGACGGCGGTGGGGGCCGAGAAGCTCATCGTCCTCACCGACGTCGAAGGCCTCTACGCCGACTGGCCGGCCAGCGACGAGGTCATCTCGGAGATCAAGGCAGACGAGCTCGAGGCCCTTCTGCCGACCCTCGCCAGCGGCATGGTGCCGAAGATGGAGGCCTGCCTGCGCGCGGTCCAGGGCGGCGTCCCGCGCGCACACGTCCTCGACGGACGGGTGCCGCACGCCATCCTGCTCGAGCTCTTCACGGACGAGGGCGTCGGAACGATGGTGCTCCCCGCAGTGGCATGCGAGCAGAGCTCGGCGACACGCGAGCAGAGCTCAGCGACATGCGAGCAGAGCTCGTGACAGACATGGCCAAGCGGTGGGACGCCGTCATGATGGGCAACTACGGCACCCCGGCCGTCGCGCTGGTCCGCGGCGAGGGCGCCTCGGTCTGGGACGACGACGGCAAGCACTACGTCGACCTGCTGGGCGGCATCGCCGTCAACGTCCTCGGGCACGCCCACCCGGCCGTCGTCGAGGCCGTCACCCGCCAGGTCTCGACCCTCGGCCACACCAGCAACCTGGCCATGCACGAGCCAGGGGTCCGGCTCGCCGAGCGCCTCACGGGCCTGCTCGGCCTCCCCGACGCCAAGGTGCTCTTCTGCAACTCGGGGGCCGAGGCCAACGAGGCGGGCCTGAAGATCTCGCGCCGGCTCAGGGCAGCAGGCGGCTGGGTCGCCGCCGAAGGCGCCTTCCACGGCCGCACGATGGGAGCCCTCGCGGTCACGGGCCAGCCGGCCAAGCGCGCGCCGTTCGTGCCGCTGCCCGGCCCGGTGTCGTTCGTCCCCTACGGCGACAGTGACGCTCTCACGGCAGCAGTCACCGACAGCACGGCGTCCGTCGTCCTCGAGCCGGTCATGGGTGAGGTCGGCGTCGTCGTCCCGCCGCCGGGGTTCCTCGAGGCGGCCCGAGCGGCCTGCGACGCCCACGGGGCGCTGCTGCACCTCGACGAGGTGCAGGGCGGCATCGGCCGGGCCGGTGCCTGGCTCGCCACCCGGGTCGTCGCGCCGACCGTCCAGCCTGACCTCGTCACGCTCGCCAAGGGCCTGGGTGGTGGGCTGCCCCTGGGCGCCGTCGTGGCGACCGGCCGCGCTGCTGACGCCCTGCAGAAGGGTGACCACGGCACGACGTTCGGCGGCAACCCGGTCTCCTGCGCCGCCGGGCTCGCGGTGCTCGAGGTGCTCGAGGCCGAGCAGCTGGTGCAGCGCGCAGCAGCCAAGGGCGAGCAGCTCCGGACCGCCCTGCAGTGCCACGAGCTCGTGACCACCGTCCGGGGACTCGGTCTGTGGCTCGGCATCGTCCTCGGCGAGCCCCTGGCTCTCCAGGTCGAGGCCGCCGCGCGGACCGCCGGCTTCCTCGTGAACGCCTGCGCCCCCGACGTCATCCGGCTGGCCCCGCCCCTCGTCGTCACCGACGACCAGCTCGACTCCTTCGTCCGGGCGCTGCCAGGGATCCTCGACGCCGCTAGGGTCGCGGCATGACTGCTACTCGCGTGCTCGTGGTGGAGGACGACCCCAGCGTCCGGGGGCTCCTGCAGACCCTGCTCTCGGCGGAGGGCTACGACGTCGTGACCGCGTCCGATGGCCTCGCCGGACTGGTGAAGGCGGCATCGACCAAGCCCGCCCTCATGCTGCTCGACCTGATGATGCCGGACCTCGGTGGGGTGCGCGTCCTCGAGGAGCTGCGGGACGACCCCGAGCTCAACGAGACCCCGGTCATCGTCGTCACCGGCAAGATCGACGCTGTCCCCGCGATGAAGCAGCTGCTCGGGGACGACCACGTCTTCCTCAAGCCGTTCGCCGTCGCCGAGCTGCTCACGCGGGTCGCCGCGGTCACCGGCGGGCCCTGATGCCACGCCACTTCCTCGCCGACGACGACCTGAGCCCTGCTGAGCAGGCGCAGGTCCTCGACCTCGCCGCGCGCGTGAAGCGCAGCAGGTACGACGGTCCCAAGCCGCTCGCTGGCAAGGCCGTGGCAGTGGTCTTCGAGAAGCCCTCCACCCGCACCCGGCTCTCGTTCGAGGTCGGCATCGCCGAGCTGGGCGGGCACCCCGTCATCATCGACGCGCAGAGCACCCAGCTCGGCCGTGGCGAGACGATCGAGGACACCGCCCGGGTGCTCTCACGCTACGTCTCGGCCATCGTGATCCGCACCTTCGGCGACGACCGGATCGCTGCCCTCGCCGGCGCCTCCGACGTCCCGGTCGTGAACGCGCTCACCGACGGCTTCCACCCCTGCCAGATCCTGGCCGACCTGCAGACGGTGCGCGAGCAGAAGGGCTCGACCGAGGGGCTGGTCCTGACCTACCTCGGCGACGGCGCCAACAACATGGCCAACAGCTACCTCATCGGTGGCGCGATGGCCGGCATGGAGGTGCGCATCGGCGCTCCCGCCGGCTACCAGCCCGACCCCGCGGTCGTCGAGCGCGCGCGGCAGTTCGGCACGACGATCGTCGTCACCGACGACGCCAAGGCCGCGGCCGAGGGCAGCGACGTGCTCTGCACCGACGTCTGGGTCTCCATGGGCATGACCGGCGCCGAGCAGCGCCTGGCCGACCTCGCCTCGTACTCGCTGGACGAGTCCGCGCTGTCGCTCGCGAAGCCCGACGCGATGGTCCTGCACTGCCTGCCCGCCCACCGGGGGGAGGAGATCGCGGCTGCTGTCATCGACGGCCCGCAGTCGTTCGTCTGGGACGAGGCCGAGAACCGGCTGCACGCGCAGAAGGCCCTCCTCACCTGGCTCCTCGAGGCCTGATGGCTGCCCCGCGAAGGCTGGCGGCCGTCCAGCAGACCCCTCTCACGAAGACGGCCCGGCAGGCCAAGATCGTGGAGCTGCTGGAGACGCAGCCCGTCGCGAGCCAGACCGAGCTCGGCCGGCTGCTGGCCGCGCAGGGCGTGCAGGTCACGCAGGCCACGGTCAGCCGTGACCTCGAGGAGCTCGGAGCCGTCAAGGTCCGCAGCGCGGCAGGGTCGGTCTACGCCGTCACCCCGGACGGGCAGGCCCGGCCGGGGACGCCGGAAGCGGTCGACGCCCGGCTCGGCCGGCTGCTCGAGGAGCTCTGCGTGAGCGCCGAGGCGACCGGCCCCCTCGTGGTCCTGCGCACGCCCGCCGGCGGAGCCCACCAGCGAGCGTCTGCCCGCGACCGCGCGCGATCGCGTCGAGTGCCTCGGCAAGC
>CBIHPE010000169.1:0-8889 GCA_966212015.1 uncultured Frankiales bacterium
TCGGGACTGTCGTCGACGAGCCGGTAGTAGGCGGCGTTGTCGATGCCGCGGAACGACAGCGTGGGCCCCTTGTGGTTGCCCTCGGCGGTGTGGTTGTAGACGACGTCGAGGATGACCTCGAGCCCCTCGGCGTGCAGCGCCTTCACCATGGCCTTGAACTCCTGCACCTGCTGGCCGTGCTGGCCGGCGCTGGAGTAGCCGTTGTGCGGCGCGAAGAAGCCGATCGTGTTGTAGCCCCAGTAGTTGCGCTGTCCGCGCTCCACGAGGTGGCTGTCGTGCACGAACTGGTGCACGGGCATCAGCTCGACCGCTGTGATCCCGATGCGCTTGTAGTGGTCGATCATCACGGGGTGCGCAACGGCCGCGTACGTCCCGCGGATGTCCTCAGGAATGCCGGGGTGGGTCTGGGTGAGCCCCTTGACGTGCGCCTCGTAGATGACCGTCGCGTTGTACGGCGTCCGGGGATGCCGGTCGTTGTCCCAGTCGAAGAACGGGCTGATGACCACCGACTTGGGCATGTGCGGGGCGGAGTCGGCGTCGTTGTAGCTGTCGTCGTCCCAGTTGTAGGAGAAGCAGGCCTGGTCCCAGTCGACCTCGCCCTCCACGGCCTTGGCGTAGGGGTCCAGCAGCAGCTTCGACGGGTTGCACCGGTGGCCGTTCTCCGGCTCGTACGGCCCGTGCACCCGGAAGCCGTAGCGCTGCCCGGGTCCGACGCCCGGCAGGTAGCAGTGCCACACCATGGCGTCGCACTCCCTGAGCGGGACCCGGGTCTCGGTCCCGTCCGGCTCGAACAGGCACAGCTCGACGCCGTCCGCCACCTCGCTGAACAGCGCGAAGTTGGTCCCGCTGCCGTCATACGTGGCCCCCAGCGGGTAGGGGGAGCCGGGCCATGGCCGAACAGGGGAGGGCATGACCTGAGTCTTACCCCTTCGCAGCGTCCACCTATGCGTCGACCTATGCGTCGACCGGTGTGATCGCGGCGATGTAGAGCCGCACCAGGGCTTCGACCATCGGCTGCGTGGCCGGCCGAGGCTCCGGCTGTGCGACCCAGTCCACGAGCACCTCGCTGACCGCTCCCGTGAGCGCGAGCCCGAGCGCGCGACCCTCCGCGCCGTCCTCGAGCTTGGCCTCGGCCGCGATGACTGCGGCGAACCGGCGCACCATCGCGGCCCGGTCGGCCTCGAGCACGCCCGCGACCCGGACCTCCTTGTGCGCGACGCGCGCGCGCCGGGGGTCCTCCGTGAGGTACGTCACGTAGCCGGAGAGGCCGATCCTGATCCGCTCCGGGTTGTTGGCGGGCGCGGCCTGGACCTGCGGGAGCACGCTCGACAGGACGCCGCCCATGATGCCCTCGTAGACGGCCCGCAGGAGCGCCTCACGGCTGGCGAACTCCTCGTAGAAGGAGCGGGTCGCCACGCCCGCGACCGAGCACAGCCGCTCGATCGTCGCGGCCTGCCACCCCTCGGTCCCGAACAGCTCGAGCCCGGCGTTGAGCAGCCGGGAACGACGGTCGTTGCGCCGCTCGTCCTCCGAGCGGCCCCCGTAGACGCGCCCCGAGTCAGCCATTCGCCAGAAAGTAGGGGTTTCCGGGGATGCTCGTGGGCGAGTTCGCGATTCGTGAAGAACATCACGAAACACGGGCCGAACACAGGGGCGATGCTTGCCCCTGGTGTCGCTGTGGCGCGCTAGGACGCTCGGCGGACCGACAGGTCGGGTCGGGAGCGCAGCCGCGCGAGGCCGAGGCCCGCGCAGGCGGTCATCGCGGTGGCGAGGACGTAGAGCGCCTGCACCTGCTCCCGCTTGCGCCGGTCGACCATGGCCATCTGCGTGCCGGCGTTGAAGACGGGGTCGTCGTCCTTGAGCGTCCCGTTCAGGGCGAGCGCCAGCTGCAGCTCCTGCTGCTCCTGCACGGCACCGGCGGACATCGGGTTGACCTGCACCTGGGTCTGGATCTGCACCTGGGGCTGCACCGCGGGGGCGGGCGGCGCGACGGGGGGCACCGCCGGGGAGATCGGCTGCGGCGCGGGCGGCGCCGGCGGGTTGATGCCCGGCGGCACCGGCTTCGGCGGCACGGCCGCCTGCTCCTTGACGCAGGTGACCTGGACGTGGGCCTGGCCGACCTTCGTCCCGCGCAGGACCGCCGCGACGTCTCCGCCGTAGCGGCCCGGCTTCACGTTGACGCAGCTCACGTTGACCGTGAACGGCGCCGCGTTGGGCTTCTTCACGTTCAGTCCGGTCAGCGCCGTGCCCTGGACGGCGCCGAGCACCGGCGAGGAGGTCAGCGGCACCAGCTTGACCGACTGCCGGTCGACGAGGCTGGCGAGCAGCCGGATGATCGCGTCGGCGAAGTGGTCGCCGCTGTTGCAGACCATCGGGTCGCCGGGCTTGAGGTTCTCCGGCAGGTCGGTGTTGGGGTCGATGCCGCAGTACACGCCGCCCGGCGGGGCGAAGCTGCCCGTGCCGGCGGCGACCTTGCGCAGGTCGGGTGCGGAGTCGCTCGAGCCTGCGGTCAGCCCGATGACCTGGGTGTTGCGCGCCTTCAGCGCCGCGATCGCCGTGCCGAAGTCGAGCTGGCCCGCGGCGTTGGTCCGCTGCGGGTAGGGGTTGTCGAAGGCCTCGTCGGTCGCGACGATGACGATCCGGCGGGTGTCCTGGCTGCCGCGCCACCCCGCGTTCTGGCCCGGCAGCACCGAGTAGCCGCCGTACTGGCTCCGGACGCCGAGGCCGTCCGAGAGGTCCTGCAGCGCGAGCAGCTGGCCCTCGTGCCCGCCGCCGCCGACGTAGGACGGGATGTCGTCGCTCTCGATGGTGATCGCCTTGACCGCGTCCTGCAGGCTCTTGCCGGTGGCGCCGACGGCGCGGATGCGGTGGTAGATCTCCGGCCGGTTGTACTTCCGGGTGGGATCCGTGGGGTAGACGTAGGTCTTCGGGTAGGCCATCTCGCCCTGGCGCTCGCCGGAGCCGAGCGTGCCGACGCCCACCTTGAGGTCCACCCGCTGGGCGGTCAGCGACCCGACGATGCGGTTGATGTTGCTCTTGAGGTTGTTGATGTAGTCGGTCATCGAGCCGGACGCGTCGACGAGGAAGAACAGGTCGAGCGGCGTCGGGTTCTTCGGGAGGTCGAGCGTGAACGGCACCGTCGCGGTCTGCCCGACCGGCAGCGTGACGGCCTGGACGGCGGGCACGACCTTGCCGGGGCGGGGCGGCGGCACGGACGTGTCACCGGTCGCGATCGGCGGGATCTTCACCGTCGACGAGGCGACGTCGACGTAGCGCAGCACGCTGTGCCCCGACAGGGCGTGGAAGCTGGCCTGGTCGCTGCGGTCGCCGAGCATCGAGCCGGTGCGCGGCTCGGTGGCGGCGGGAGTGGCCAGCAGGCTGGTCGTGAAGGGGGTGAAGCGCAGGATCTGACCGGAGCGCTCGACCATCAGGGTGTTGTCGCCACCGCTGCGGTAGGCCGCCGAGGTGATGCCCGAGGGGCCGACGTAGTTGGAGAAGGTGGTGCCGCCGTTGGCGCTGTAGAAGAAGCGGCCGTTGGACGTGAAGGCGCCCACCGAGAGCGGGCCCATCGCGGTGACGGCGGTGAAGCCGCCCCCGACGGGCCGCGTGAACGACTGGCCGCCGTTGGACGAGATCGCGAGCTGGCCGCCGGCGATGCCGTAGAGGCGGTTGCTGTCGCTGCCGTCGACGTCGAGGGCCGTGAAGCCCGCGCCGCCGGCGGGGAGGTCGTTCGCCGTCGTGCGGAGCGACCACGTGTGGCCGCGGTCCGTGCTGGCGTAGAGCAGCCCCGTCGGCGTACCCCCGCCACCTCCGCCGGTGACAGGGAGGCCCGGCAGGCCGGTCGTGGGGCCGGAGTCGCCGCCGCTGTTGGTGGGGCTGATGGTGAGGTAGACGGTGCGGCCGTCATCGGCAGCGCGGAGCAGCTTGGGCGCGCCCTGGACCGGCAGGCCGCTGTCGGACGTGACCCAGTCGCTGCCCGTGCCGACCATGATGTGCGGCCGGCTGGCCGCGCCGCTGCCCTCCTGGACGGCGGCGATGTGCGTCGAGCCGACGAGCGCCAGCGACACGATCCTCGCCTGCACGCCGGCGAAGCTCTGCGAGGCGCTCGGGGCGGCCTGCAGGGCCAGCGAGTCGACCCAGTCGCAGCCGTGGTCGGAGCTGGTCTGGACCCGGACGCCGTTGGTGGCGGCCAGGTCCTGCGGCTTCGTCTCGTCGACCGTGTAGGCGGTCACCGAGTCGGTCGACGACAGCGAGGCGACCGGCTTGAAGGCGTCGATGTGGATCGACTCCCACAAGCCCGTCTGCTTCAGCCCGCGGCAGTGCAGCGCGGGGGCTTCGGCCTGCGCGAGCGCGGGGACACCCATCCCGAGGACGGCGGCCGCGAGCAGCGCAGACCTCAGGCGAGGTCGGCGCACGACTACTTCCTCGTCGTCTTGCGCGCCGCGCTGCTGCTGCGACCGGCGGCCGTCGCCTTGTTCGCCGGCTTGCGGGCGGCAGGCTTGGCAGCCGGGGCCGTCGCCTTGGCGACCGCCGTGGGGGTGCGACGGGCGGCGGGGCGCGTCGTCGTGCTCGCGCTGGCCGGGGGCGTGGCGATCGCCTTCATGAGGGGCGCGAGGGCCTCCTCGAGGACCTCGCCCTCGAGGGTCTCCTCGGCGTCGAGCCGGGCCGCCAGGGTGTCGAGCTCGCGGCGGTGCGCGCGCAGGATGGCCTTGGCCTCGTCGCGGGCGTCCTCGATGAGCTTGCGGATCGCGCCCTCGACCTCGCGGCGGGTCTCGTCGGACAGCTCGACGAGCTCGCTGTCCTGGCCGAGGAAGCCCTCACCGGCCTTGACCTGGAAGCGGACCGGGCCGACCTCGTCGCTCATGCCGTACTTCGTGACCATGTCACGGGCGATGTCGGTCGCGTGCTCGAGGTCCTGCTCGGCGCCCGTGGAGCCCTCGCCGAGGACCAGGTCCTCGGCCGCGACGCCGCCGAGGGTGGCGACGAGCTGGTTGTGCAGGCTGGAGCGGGTGAGCAGCGTGGCCTCGGAGTCGCCGAAGGTCGCCGCGGCGACGGTGCGGCCGCGGGCGAGCACGGTCACGCGGTGGATGTCCTCGTGGCGACCGAGGGTCGCGGCGACGACGACGTGACCGATCTCGTGGTAGGCGGCGCGGAGGCGCTCGTCGGCCGTGAGGACGCGGCCACGGCGCTGCGGGCCCTCGAGGACGCGGACGACCGCCTCCTCCAGGTCCCTCTGGCCGATCTGGCTGCCCTTGCGGCGGATCGTGAGCAGGGCGGCCTCGTTGACGACGGACGCCAGGTCGGCGCCGGTGAAGCCCGGGCAGCGCTCGGCGACCTTGGTCAGGTCGACGTCGGCGGCCAGCGGCTTCTTCGCCGCGTGGATCTTGAGGATGTGCAGACGGCCGTCGAGGTCGGGGCGCTCGACCGTGATGTGCCGGTCGAAGCGGCCCGGGCGCATGAGGGCCGGGTCGAGGATGTCGGGGCGGTTGGTCGCGGCGATGACGACGACACCGGTCGACGCCTCGAAGCCGTCCATCTCGACGAGCAGCTGGTTGAGCGTCTGCTCGCGCTCGTCAGAGCCGCCACCGCCGCCGCCGGAGCCGCGCTTGCGGCCGGCGGCGTCGAGCTCGTCGATGAAGACGATGGCCGGGGCCACCGCGTTGACGCGGCGGAACAGGTCACGGATGCGGGCCGCGCCGACGCCCACGAGGGACTCGACGAACTCGGCACCGGCGACGCTGAAGAACGGCACGCCCGCCTCGCCGGCGACGGCCTTCGCGAGCAGCGTCTTGCCGGTCCCGGGAGGGCCGAACAGCAGCACGCCCTTCGGCGGCACGGCGCCGAGGGCGACGTACTTCGCCGGGTCGCGCAGGTAGTCACGGATCTCGGCGAGCTCGACGACGGCCTCCTCGGCGCCACCGACGTCCTTGAACGTCACCGTGGAGCTGCCGGTGCGGCCGCCGTCCTCCACCCGGCCGAAGTTGGTGACCTCGCCGATGGCCCCGCTGCCGCCGCCCTTGCCCAGGAAGATGAGCGCGAAGATGTTGGCCAGGATGAGGATCGGGAACAGGAACTCGAACAGGATCCGGCCGATGCTCTTGCCGTTCTGGGGGTCGGCGGTGACCTGCGCGCCCCCGGACTGAAGGGTGTTCTTCAGCGACTCGGCGGTGAGCCCGTTGCCCGGGATCTCGACGAGCACCTTGCCCGCGTCATCGGTCACGCCCGCGATGCGGGTCGGGAACGCGGACTTCGAGCCCAGCAGCTGGGTCGCCTCGTCGGCACTGCGCAGCGTGAGCACGAAGACGTTGTCCTCGCCGAGCTGCACGGCCTTCTCGACTCGGTCGCCCGAGGAGAGCGCCGGCACGGCGCTCAGCGGGATCTTGGTGCCGCTCGGACCGGTGACGACGTGGTGCACGGTGAAGCCGAACGCGGCGAACAGCGCGACGAGCGTTGCGGCGAGGATCACCACGATCGTGTCGGGACCGTTCTTGCCCTCGGCCGCCTTGGCGCGGGCCCGGGCGGCTCTGCGCGCCTTCATCTTGTCGAGGAACCCGGTGGGCTCCTGCTTGGCGGCAGCGCTGGTGGGGGTGGCCACGATGGGGGGAACCTCCTTGCCGGGGTCACCGGCATCTCTGGGCAGCCCGAGTGCGGGCAGGACTGAACGGGCTCGAGCTGGGTAGACCGGACTCTTCGCCGTCACCGGCCGTTCTCCTGCTCGGAGGCGGGGCGATTCCGGACGAGCGGCTGATCAGACTGCCACGTCCGTGCGTCCGGCACGTGACGGAGTCGGGCACCGTCACCCAGCGGCCAGGACGCGCCGGCCGGGAACGACCGAGGCCCCTCGCGAGGAGGGGCCTTCGGGGTGGGTGGGCGATACAGGACTCGAACCTGTGACCTCTTCCGTGTCAGGGAAGCGCGCTAGCCAACTGCGCCAATCGCCCGTGCGTGTGAAGTTGTGGTGCTAGGTCGATCCGAGAGGTCGATCGGAGAGGCCGGGGCGGGAATCGAACCCGCGTACAGGGCTTTGCAGGCCCTTGCCTAAGCCACTCGGCCACCCGGCCGGGAGGCGCTGAACTGGTGCTGATCTGAGTGCTGCCGAGCGGACGACGGGATTCGAACCCGCGACCCCAACCTTGGCAAGGTTGTGCTCTACCAACTGAGCCACGTCCGCGTGCGCCGAGCGTGTCGGCGACGGGGAATGACGTTAGCAGACCTCCGCACCGGGTCGCCCCGCAGTTCTGCCCTGCTGTCAGGACCCGAGGAGCTGCGCGAGCTCGGCGTCGACGTCCACGTGCTCGCTCTCGGAACCAGTCGGGACGGCCGCGTAGGTCATGGTGAGGAACTCGACGAGCTCGGACACCGGGATCTCGAACAGCGCCTTGCCGCTGGGGGAGGAGAGCGACAGGCAGACGACGCTCGGCTCCGTCTCCGCCGTGGACGGCCAGACCTGCACGTCGCCCTGCCCGACGGGGCTGGTGACGCCATCCGTGAGCAGCTGCCGCGCGAACGTCCACTGGACGACGTCGCCGCTGCCGTTGACGCCGGTGTGGAAGGCGACGGTCACGGCGTAGGGGTCGGCCGCGTCGTAGGAGAGCCCGGCGCGCACGGGGAGCGACGAGGCCCCGGGCACCACCAGGCGCAGCTGGAACTCGCTGCGGACGGTGACGGGTCGGGCGGTCATCACGCTCTCCTGAGGGCTGGGGATCGTGAGCACAGAGTGCCCCCAAACGGGGACAGCCAACCACTCCGTCCGGCCTGTTTCACCCGGGCGGCCCACAGTGGACGTAGTTTTGGTCACCGGAACCCCCCATCCACGCGGCGTGCTGCTGCGAAAGCCAGGTGTGAGAACAGCCGTGACCACCCCGAGCGCGCGTCGTTCGCCTGCGGGCGCCCGCACCCCAGACGGGGCCAAGGAGAGCGCGTACGACGGTCTCGACGACCGTGCTCTCGTGGCGCGAGTGACCGAAGGTGACGGTGGGGCGCTCGAGGCGCTCTACGGGCGGTACGGCCGGCCTTGCTACTCGCTGGCCCGCCGCATCCTGGGAGACGACCAGCTCGCGCAGGACGTCGTCCAGGAGGTGTTCCTCACGCTGTGGAGGGACGCCGCGCGCTTCGACCCCGCGCGTGGCGGCTTCTCCAGCTGGCTGCTGTCGATGACGCACCACAAGGCCGTCGACTCCGTCCGCCGGGAGGAGAACCTCCGCAAGCGCCGTACCACCGCGGACATCCTCGAGGACCGCGAGGTGGACGGCCCTCGCGTCCACGACGAGGTCTGGTCGACGCTGCGCCGCGAGCGGGTCCGCGAGGCCCTAGCCACGCTGCCCGAGCCCCAGCGGGAGGCCCTTGTCCTGGCCTACTTCGGCGGCTACACGCAGCGCGAGATCGCCGGGCTGACCGACACCCCCCTCGGTACGGTCAAGACCCGGATGCTGGCCGGCATGCGCCGTCTCAAGGACGGGCTCCACGGCCTGAACGACACCTTCCTCGACGCCACTCCCGAGCCCAGGACAGCCCCGTGAACGCCCACGACAAGTACGACGAGCTGGCCGTCGGCCACGCGCTGAACGCTCTCGAGCCCGCCGAGGAGGCGGAGTTCCTGAGTCACCTGCCCGGCTGCGCCGCCTGCGCCCGCGCCATCGCTGAGCACGCCGAGACCCTCGGCCACCTCTCCTACGCCGTCGAGTCCGTCGAGCCGCCGGCTGCCCTCCTCGAGGGCATCCGGGCCGGTGTCGCCGACTCGGGTCGCGCCGGCGCCTTCCCCGCGCCGGTCAACCTGGCCGAGCGCCGCAAGGCCCGCACCGTGACGCTCCGGACCGCCCTCGTCGGCGTCGCCGCCTCGGTCGTGCGCGTCGCGGCGCTGGCCCACGCCCCCCACACGCAGTCCGCCCG
>CBIHPE010000170.1:0-8823 GCA_966212015.1 uncultured Frankiales bacterium
ATGCTGCCGTGGGTCGTGGTCCCGCTGGCGCTGGCCTTCTGGAACTTCCGCCGCAAGGACGTCCTCAGCTGACCCGTGGATAGGGTGCTCACGTGCCCGTGCCGCTCCCTGGTCCTGACACGCGATGGCGCTGCCGCCAGTGCGGCAACCTCACGCGCTTCGACGTGACCCGGTCGACCCGGGCGAAGGAGTACGTGCACGTCGACCTCGCGGGGGAGCAGGTCGTCGAGGACCGCGAGGTCGTGGCGGACCAGGTCGAGCACGTGACCTGCCGCTGGTGCTCCGCGGTGGACGCCGTCGAGGTCGTCCCGCGCCCGACCGCCAGCTGATCCCCGCTGGGGGTCGCGCGGTGGCACCGGAACGGGGCCCGCGGGTGCGATACCGCGACCCTGGGCTGGGGGTGGCCTGACGGTTCCGCTGGGGGTCGCGCGGTGGCACTGGAAGCGGTGCTCCGGGTGCCATGTCGCGACCCCTGGGGACCGAAAGCGTCGGACCCCGTCCCTAGCGTCCACGACACGGCCGCCCGAGCCGTCGGAGAAGTGGAGCGGAACGTGCGGATCGACTGCGACACGTGCGCGGTGCGCGACGTGCAGTGCGGCGACTGCGTGATGACCGTGCTGCTGGGCGCCCCCGGGGTCTACGAGGTGGACGCGGGGGAGCAGCAGGCCCTGACGGTGCTCGCGGACCAGGGGCTTGTGCCCCGGCTGAGGCTTGTGCCCCACGGTGTCCGTTTCCCGGAGCAGCCGCCGGACGTGAAGACAGGCTGAGTGACTGCCGACACACCCACAGGGGACGGTTGTCCGCTTTCGGGGATGACCGGTAACCTGCACCCAGGCCCAGACGCGACAGCCACCCACCAGGGTGGCGGCTGCTGAGCCACCGCCGAGTCTGCAACGGGGCCCCCTCCCCGACGCGGAGCCGGGGAACCACGTTCCCTGGGGTGAATCGGCGCCGAGGACCGGACAACCTCCGGGCAGAGGCGTCGTAGGGCAGCTTCCTCCGCCCGAACCCGTCAGCTCACCCGGTAGGCGGACCGAGGAAGAAGGAGACCCGCCTCCCTTGGCGAGCCCCCGCAAGACCGTCCGTCCCCTCCTTGCCGTCGCGCTCGCGGCCGCAGGTGTCCTGAGCGTTCTGCCGGGCACCAGCGCGCAGGCTGACCCGACGCCCTCGCTCGCGCAGGTCCAGGCCCGCGTCGACGCGCTGCAGGCCAAGGTCGACGACGCCGTCGAGGCCTACGCCAACGCCAAGATCGAGCTGGCGACCGCGCGTCGCCGGGCCGCGGTGGCCCAGGCGCGCGTGAAGTCCGCCCAGGCCCAGCTCGACGCGATCAAGGCGCAGATGAGCGCCATCGCGGCCGCTGCCTACCGCTCCGGCGGCACCGACCAGTTCGTGCAGCTCGTGAGCACCAGCACCCCGCAGACCTTCCTCGACCGGGCGGCGTCGCTCGACCGGATCGCCGCCGGCCAGAGCTCGCAGATGGCCGCGGCCGCCACCGCCCGGCACCGACTCGCGTCGGTCCAGGCCGAGGCCACGCAGGAGAAGGCCGCCGCCGACGCGGTCGCCAAGACGATGGCCAAGCAGAAGAGCACGATCGAGAACGCCCTCGCCGACGAGCAGCGGCTCTACAGCAGCCTGAAGGCCGACCAGCTCCGCAAGCTGCGCGCCCAGCAGCGCCTCGCTGCGGCCCGTGCGCAGGCGCAGGCCCGCGCGTCGCGCAGCCGCAGCTTCGACGTGCCGACCTACAACGGCCCGGCCAGCGGCCGCGCCGCTGTCGCCGTCCAGGCCGCCTACGCGCAGATCGGCAAGCCCTACTCCTGGGGCGCCTCGGGCCCCGGCTCGTTCGACTGCTCCGGCCTGACGATGTGGGCGTGGGGCAAGGCCGGCGTCTCCCTGCCGCACTCCAGCCAGGCCCAGTACGGCAGCGGTCCGCACGTCAGCCGCAGCGACCTGCAGCCGGGCGACCTGGTGTTCTACGGCTCGCCGATCCACCACGTCGGCATCTACGTCGGCAACGGCAACATGATCGAGGCGCCGCACTCCGGTGCCTACGTCCGCGTCGCCAGCTACAGCCGTGGTGACTACGTGGGAGCCGTCCGCCCGTAGCGCGCTTGTGCAGTTCCCCGGTGTGACGGGAGACTGCAGCCGGCGCGTCCTTCCCCCGCGCCGCTGAACGGAGGCACGGTGCGCGAGCTCCACGTCGTCGCGGTGAGCGAGGACGGTCGGCACGTCGTGCTCGCCGCCCGCAGAGGGTCCACCAAGGGCGCCTTCAAGGTCGCCCTCGACGCGACCCTCGCCGCCGCCCTCAAGGGCGACCTGCCCCGCGCCGGCGACGACGAGGTCCCGGACGTCTCCCCGAAGGAGATCCAGGCCCGGCTGCGCGCCGGCGAGACCGTCGAGGACATCGCCCGCTCCGCCGGCGTCCCGCAGGCGCGCGTGGAGCGGTACGCCGGACCGGTCGAGGGCGAGAAGGCGCGGATGATCGACGCCACCCGCTCGAGCTTCGTCGTGCGGGGCCGGCTGGGGCGCTCGGCCGTCGACCTCGGTACGGCGGTGGACGCCGCCCTCGCCGCCGGCGGAGCCGATGACGAGGGGACCGAGTGGTCCACCTACCGGCTCGAGGACGGGACCTGGCTGGTCGAGGTCCGCTGGTACGCCCGCAAGCGCAGCCGGACGGCCTCGTGGGTCTGGGACCCGGCGCAGAAGACCGCGACGGGCAGCGACCCGGCGTCCACCGCGCTGGCCCACCAGGAGTCCGAGGAGGCGGCGGCCCGCAAGCCGAAGCCCGCGCCGCGGCCCAAGCCGGTCGTCACCCGCGCCACCGCGAAGACCGCGGCGAGGAAGCCTGCGAAGAAGGCCGCTCCCAAGCCGGCCGCCAAGGGCACGACCGCGAAGGCGGCGTCCTCACCGAGCACGAAGAGCATCAAGCCGGCTGCCAAGCCGGCCACCAAGCGGGCCGCCAGCAAGCCCGCCAGCAAGCCCGCCAGCAAGCCCGCCGCCAAGCCCGCCGCCAAGCCCGCCGCCAGGAAGGCCGCGGCGAAGCCGGTCGTGGCTGCGCGGAAGGCCGCAGGCAAGGACGCAGCACCGGTGCGTCCGGTCCGGGCGCTGCGGGTCGTTCCCGACCCGGAGCCGAGCACCGCCGGCAAGGCGGTGCCGAAGGCGGCGAGGAGCGGCAAGCAGCGCGCGAGCGTCCCCGCCTGGGCCGACGTCCTGCTGGGCACGACCCCCGGGGCAGACCGCTGAGAAGGCTGCTCACCCCCCTGCTCCTGACGGCCCTCCTGCTCGCCGGCTGCACCGGTCACCGCGGCGGCGGGACCGGCACCGGGCCGGGCTCGCTCGACCGGCTCGGCACCGCCATCACCGGCGTCGCGACCGCCCGGGCGGCCCTGCTCGACGCGATCGGTGCCGTCCAGGCGGGGGCGCGGGCCATCGACGCGACCGACGCGATCTGCGCCCAGGGGCACGGGGTCAGTGCCCGCAGCACGCACCGCAGGGGTGCGGCGTCGATCGCAGGTGCGCGGGCCGCGGCCCGCAACCTGCCGACGCTGGTCGACAACTACCGGGCGTCGCTGGCGTCGCTGACCAAGACCGAGTCGGCGGTCGACGGCGCCCGCCGTGCCGCCCTGCAGAAGGTCGTCACGGACGGCATGGCGGAGGCCCAGGCTGTCGCAGACTTCGAGAGCGTCCTGAAGACCGCCTGGCAGCAGTACACGTCGCTGGACGGTCAGGAGACGGTCTGGATCAAGCGGGCCGTCACCCCGTGGTACCGCTCGGACCAGGAGGGCGCGGACGCCTACGCCGTGCTGGTCGGGCCGGGGCGCCGCTTCCTGACGATCGCCCGGACCCAGCTCGCCGCCGCGTCCCGCGCGGTCCGCGGCCCGGTCGCCGTCCAGGCAGCGACCCTGGCCGCGGCTGACAAGGCGCTGTCCGGCCTCCGGAAGCCCACCCCGACACCTACGCTGGCAGGGTGAGGTTCCCGCTGCGCCGTGCGGAGCGCGCTGTCGCAGCGGCCATCGCGCTGCAGCTCGTCGTCGCCGTACCCGTCGCGCTGACCCGGGACTCCGACCATCGCAGCTCCACCCGGACCGCGACGGGGACCAACGCGGCACCCGCGCGTGACGCCGACCGGACGGCCGCCGTCGAGGCGCTGCTCAAGCGCCGGGCCGACGCGGTGCTGCACCGCAACAAGGGCGCGTTCCTCGCCGACCTCGACCCGACCCAGAGCCGCTTCCTGCTGAAGCAGGCGGCGCTGTTCGAGCACCTGCGGTCCGTGCGGTTCTCGGGCTGGAGCTACGAGGTCGACGCGACGTCGGAGCAGGAGCACACGCCGGCCCTCGACGCCGCCCGCGGCACGTGGTGGGCGCCGGACGTGCTGCTGCACTACTCGCTTGCCGGCTTCGACGCGATGCCGACCGAGGAGGACCAGGGCTTCACGTTCACGCAGCGGGACGGTCGTTGGTACCTCGCTGCAGACGCCGACTTCCTCCAGACGGGACGGCCGACCCAGCGCGACCTCTGGGACACCGGGGACGTGCAGGTCACGAAGGGCACCTCCTGCCTGGCGCTCGCGCACCCCGGCGGCGCCGGCATGGCCGCGCTGGCGCTGCGCGAGTGCGACGCGTCGGTCCCGCGCGTCACGGCCGTCTGGGGCAGGGGCTGGGCACGCACGGTCGTGCTCGTCGTCCCGGACACGCCGGCAGAGCTGCAGACCCTCGTGCCTGACATCGGCGACGTCTCCAACATCGCGGCGGTCGCGACCGCAGAGCTGGTCGACCAGCAGCACGGCTACCACCCGGTCGGCGACCGGGTCGTGGTGAACCCCGACAACTTCCGCGACCTGGGTCCGCTCGGTCGCCGCGTCGTGCTGACCCACGAGGTCACGCACGTCGCGACCCGTGCGGCCACCGGTCCCGAGATCCCGACCTGGTTCGTCGAGGGGATCGCCGACTACGTCGGCTTCCTGCACACCGACATCCCGCTGTCGCTGAGCGCCCTCGAGCTGCGCAAGGCGATCCGCGCCGGCCACCTGCCGAAGGCGCTGCCCAGCGACGACGTCTTCAAGGGCGGCCGGGCTGACCTGGCGGCGAGCTACGAGCAGAGCTGGCTCGCCGTGAAGCTGCTCGTGAAGACCTACGGCCAGGCGAAGATGCTGAAGCTGTACCGCGACATCGGCGCGGCCACCGGGGGCGGGGCGGTCGACGTCGCGTTCGCCAAGGACCTGCACACCTCGGTCGCGGCGTTCACGAGGGCCTGGATCGCGGACCTGAGGCGTCAGCTGTCGTGAGGCTCGCCTGGCTGGCGCTGGGCGCGTGCGTCCTGGCCGTCGTGGTGACGGTGCTGCTGACCGTCCCGTTCCCCGTCCTGCCCGGCGCCCACCCGCACGTCGACGTCCTGCGCGACTTCACGAAGGAGCAGGTCGACCGGGAGCGGGCGTTCCACTCGGACGTGCGCCCGCCGGCGTACCTGTCCTTGGCTGTTTCCCTCGTGGTTGCTGGGATCCTGGGCCTGACGAGGCTCGGCGGCCGGATCGTAGGCGGCGTGCCGGGGCACTGGACCGTGAAGGTCGTCGCCGGCACGGCGATCGTCTTCGCACTGGGGCAGCTGGCCACCCTGCCGTTCGACGTGCAGGCCGAGAGGGCGCTGCGGAAGTACGGCCTGTCGACCCAGGACTGGGCCGGCTGGAGCGACGACCTGCTGCGCGGCCTCGGGATCAAGGTGGCCCTCACGTCGCTGGCGCTGGTGTCGGTGCTCGCGGTCGCGCGCCGGGGGCCCCCCGGGTGGTGGCTGCCCGGCGCCGCGATCGCGATCGCCCTGACCTTCATCGGCTCGTTCGCCTACCCGGTCGTCATCGAGCCGGCGTTCAACTCCTTCACGAAGCTGCCCGCCGGTCAGCTGCGCACCGACCTGCTTGAGCTGGCCGCGAGGGACCACGTCAAGGTCAGCGACGTGCTCGTCGCCGACGCGTCGAAGCGGACGACGGCGCTGAACGCCTATGTCAGCGGCTTCGGCTCGACCCGGCGCATCGTCGTCTACGACACGCTGCTCAAGCAGGCGTCCGACAAGGAGGTCGAGCTGGTCGTGGCGCACGAGCTCGGGCACGCGAAGCGGAACGACGTGCTGCACGGCACCGTCATCGGCGCCTTCGCCGGGGCCGCCGGCGTCATCGGCCTGTTCCTGCTGCTGTCGTGGACGGGGCTGCTGACCCGGGTCGGTGCGAGGAGCGCGACCGACGTGCGGGTCGTGCCGCTCGTGCTCTTCCTGGCGGCCGTCGCGCCGCTGCTGCTCAGCCCCCTCACCAACCTGGTGTCGCGGCACATCGAGGCCCGCGCCGACATGCACGCGCTCGACCTGACGCACGACGTGCCGACCTACGTCGACTCGGAGAAGAAGCTCGCCCTCACCAACCTGTCGGACCTCTCGCCCAACTGGCTGATCTACAACCTCTTCTACACGCACCCGTCCGACCCGCAGCGGCTCGCCCTGGCGCGGGAGTGGCAGCGGCTGCACCCGTGAGGACGCTCGTCGTCACGAACGACTTCCCGCCCCGTCCCGGCGGCATCCAGTCCTACGTGCACTCCCTCGCGACCCGGCAGCCCGACGGCGAGGTGGTCGTCTACGCGTCGTCGTGGAAGGGTGCCGAGGCGTTCGACGCCGAGCAGCCCTTCCCGGTCGTCCGCGCCGACACGTCCGTGCTGCTGCCGACGCCGGAGCGCCTGCGCGAGGCCCGCGCCGTGGCGACGGCCGAGGGCTGCGACCGGGTCTGGTTCGGGGCAGCGGCGCCACTGGGACTGATGGCCCGCAGGCTCGGCCTCCCCTCCCTCGCGAGCACGCACGGGCACGAGATCGCCTGGGCCCGGCTGCCCGCCCTGAGGCAGGTGCTGCAGCGGATCGAGGTCGACCGCTTCACGGCCCTCGGCGACTACACGCGCGTTCGCCTGCAGCCCGTGCTGCGCGCGCCGGTCGACCTGCTGCCGCCCGGCGTGGACAGCACCCTGTTCCGGCCGGGCCGCGGAGGCGATGACGTACGTCGACGGCTCGGGCTGTCCGACCGCCCGGTCGTCGTCTGCGTGTCCCGCCTGGTCCCGCGCAAGGGCCAGGACGTGCTCATCAGAGCTCTTCCCCTTGTGCAGCAGCGGATCCCGGACGCATCGGTGCTGCTCGTCGGGGGTGGCCCGCATGCCCCGAAGCTGCGGGAGCTCGCGGCCTCGGTGGGCGTCGCAGATGACGTCGTGATGACGGGATCGGTGCCGTGGGAGGAGCTGCCCGCCCATCACGACGCCGGCGACGTCTTCGCGATGCCCTGCCGCTCCCGCTTCCGGGGGCTCGAGGTCGAGGGCCTCGGCATCGTCTTCCTCGAAGCGTCGGCGACCGGAAAGCCCGTGGTGGCCGGCGACTCCGGGGGAGCGCCCGACGCAGTGCGAGACGGCGAGACCGGCTACGTCGTCGACGGGACCTCCGTCGAGCAGGTGGCCGACCGGGTCGCTGCCCTGCTCGAGGACCCCGACCGGGCGCGCACCATGGGAGCTGCGGGCCGCACGTGGGTCGAGACGGCGTGGACCTGGGAGCTGCAGGCGGCGCGGCTGCGCCAGCTGCTCAGCTGACGAGCTCGACCTCGTCGTCGCTCTCCCACTGCTGCACGTCGGAGCGGGTGACGGAGACGTAGGCCACCAGCACCGCGATGACGGCTAGGGCCACGAGGCTGACCGGCCCGTCGCCGTACCCCAGCCCGTGGCCCTTGCTGGGGTCCTTCCCGAGCCAGTCCGCGAAGGACGCGCCCAGCGGCCGGGTCAGCACGTAGGCCGGCCAGAACGCCGCCGTGCCGTTGAGGCCGAGCCGCCACAGCACGAACGGGACGGCGATCAGGCCGAGGAACAGCCAGCCCGAGGTGAGGAAGCCCCAGTGCAGCGCGAGGGCGGTGAGGTCTCCTGCGGCGGTGCCTAGAGCGAAGCTGAGGAGCACAGCGGTCCAGTAGAAGAGCTCGCGCCGGGTCGTGACGATCGAGTGGATCGACAGCGTGCCCTCCGAGCGGTACCAGAGGGCGAAGACCGCAGCCGTCGCGAGCGCGTAGCCGATCGTCGTGAGGGCATAGGGGAGTCCCAGGATCTTGTGCGCGACGTCCGCGGCGATGGTGCCGAAGACGGCGACCATGATCACCGTGAACCAGTAGGTGGGAGCGTGGTACTCACGGCGCCGCAGCTGCCAGCGCAGGGCGAGCGCGAGGCCCCCGACGCCGACGATCCCGCCGAGGACCAGGTTGGTCTCGCCGAGGTAGTCCGACGTGGCCTCGCCCATGCCCGTGGTGAGCACCTTGATCACCCAGAACAGGGCGGCGATCTCGGGAACCTTGGGGGCGAGCGGCTCGCGGGTGAGGGAACGCATGCCGTCCAGCGTCGCCAGGGCTCCCTGACGACTTCCTGCTGCCTCAGCCGACACACAGGTGCCACAGGAAGCGTTCAGCCGCCGTGCGGTTGTGTCATCCGGGTGCGCCCCTGGATCCCGGCTTCGCTGGCTGTTGCCCTGCTGCTGTCGGCGTGCCAGGGCGGGGGTTCCCCGGCCGCGGTCGTGCCGCGCGACGTGACGCCGTCGTCCGCGCCGTCGTCGGCGTCGCCGTCCCCCGTGACGCGGCCGAGCCCACCAGCCTTCACGGGAGACCTCTACGCCGCCGACCGTCCGGGGCTGCTGTCGCCGGAGGCCCGGTTGGCGAAGCAGCTGGTCTACGTCCCTGACGACCGCAACGACCGGGTCGACGTGATCGACCCCACGACGTACAAGGTCGTCCGTCAGGTCCCGGTCGGGCGGCTCCCGCAGCACGTGACCCCCTCCTGG
>CBIHPE010000171.1:0-8772 GCA_966212015.1 uncultured Frankiales bacterium
CTGGCGGCCGCGGCGGGCGCGCAGGTAGTCCGAGACGACGAACTCGCCGAGCCGCTCCGCGTCGGGGCTGAAGACCCGGCCGCCGTTGCGGTGCGCGAGGTGCTCGATGAACGCGACCAGCCGCGGCTCGTCGTCGAGCATGAAGACGTTGATCGTCGCTCCGCGCCGGGTGATCCGTTCGACCTCGGCCTTGGTCAGCTCGCGGGTCTCGGGATGCGGGGGCCAGCAGAAGTCGGCGTACCCTTAACGGGTGAGGTGCGCGGTGGGCTCGCCGTCGGTGACGACGAGGACGACCGGCTCGGCGCCCGGGTGCTTGCCGAGGAAGCGGCCGGCGAGCATCAGCGCGTGCTGCAGGTTGGTGCCCTGCACCCGCTGCGGGTCGAGGCCGGCGAGCTGCTCGGGCTTGAGCACCTGGGCGTAGTCGCTGAAGCCGATCACCTCGATCGCGTCCTGCGGGAAATGGGTCGTGACGAGCGAGTGCAGCGCGAGGGTGGTCTGCTTCGCGACGCCCCAGGTGCCGCGGAGCTCCATCGAGAAGCTGAGGTCGACGAGCAGGGCGACGGCGGCTGTGGTGCGGCGCTCGGTCTCGACGACCTCGAAGTCGTCGACCTGCAGCTTCAGCCGGGAGGTCGCGCCGGAGGCGCGCGATGAATCAGCGCGGAGCACGGCGTTGCGGACCGTCCGCACGACGTCGAGCGGCTGCTCGTCGCCGAACTGCCACTGCCTCGTCGCGCCGGTGATGTCGCCGGCGGCTCCGGCGTCGTGGACGTCGTGCGCGCCGCGGCCGGTGGCGTTGATCTGCGCGAACACCTTGCGCAGCGCGGTGGCCCCGAGCCGCCGGACTGCGCGTGGTGAGAGCTCGAGGCGACCGTTGGCGTCGGGGGTCAGGTAGCCCTGCTCGCGGAGCTCCTTCTCGATCCGCTGCAGCGCACGGACGTCGTCGAGGGCACCGCGGCCGAGCGCCCGCTGCACGGCGTCCTCGTCGATGTCGTCGAGGCTCGCGCCGGGGTAGTCCTGGCCCAGCGCCGCCTCCAGGTCCTCGAGGTCCGAGAGCTCCTGGAGCGCCGTCGTCGCGTCGCCGAGGCCCATGCCCTCGGTGCCCTGCATCCGCTCGCGGCCGCCCCACTGCAGGTCCGGCCGCGCGGACCGCAGGGCGTCGCCGAGCTGCGCCATCTGCGACTGCATGTCCACGTCCATCGCGCCGTCCATCAGCTCGCCGAGCTCCTGGCGCTGCTGGGGGGTGAGCGAGTCCATCAGCCGCTGCGCGGCGGCCGCGCGACGGGCCAGCTCGTCGACCAGCTCCTCCAGGTTCGACGGCTGCGACGGGAAGAACTGCCCGTGCTTGTCCATGAACTCGTCGAACTGCTTCTGGGTGTGCTCGCCCCGGGCGTCGGCCTGCAGCATCGCGTTGAGGTCGGCCAGCATGTCCTTGACCGCCTGCATGTCCTCAGGAGAGGCGCTCTCGAGCGCCTGCTTCATCCCCTGGAACTGCGAGTCGAGGACCTCACGGCGCAGCAGGTCGTCGATCTGCTCGTAGGTCTCGCGCGCCTCCTGGCTGCGCCACTGGTAGGGCTTCAGCTCCTGCACCGCGCGGGCCGTGTCGGTCGGCAGCGCGTCGAGCTCCATCTCGGCCATCCGCGCGCTGTCGGAGGGGTCCGGGAACAGGGCGGACTTCTCGAGCTCGAGGGCCTTCTCGAGCAGCTCCCGGACCTCCTGGAGCGTCCCGTCGAGGCGCCCCTGCTTGCGGAGCTCACGCTGGCGCCTCATCGCCTGCTGCCGGAGGCCGTCGAGGCCGCGCAGCCCGTCCGACCCGCGTCGCAGCAGGTCGCGCAGCGCCTGCCGCACGGAGTCGCCGTTCATCACCCGCTCGCCGATCGCGTCGACCGCCTCGGCCACGTCGAACGGGGCCTCGAGCGGGTCGCGCCCGCCGGCCCACGCCCCGTAGCGGAACGTCATCCGGGGTCCCTGCGGGAGCGTGAGCGCAGCGAGCGCTCTCGTGGGGTGGTGGTCACTTGGCGCCTCTCTCCTTCTCCGCGAGGTAGGCGGAGTAGGCGAGGCGGCGGCGGAGCTTGATGGCGTCACGGACCGGCTTGAGCATCGGCCGCACGACGAGCAGGTAGAGCAGCGCCATGCAGATGAGCAGCCACGCCTCGTCGACCTCCAACCAGGCGATGACCCAGCCGATGGCCAGGAACAGGGCCATCGCGACGACAGCGGTCAGCAGCACCCGACGGCGCAGCGCGTAGGTGTCGGGGACGCCGAGCGTGGGATCGCCCATCAGCGGCCGTAGACCGTGCGGTGACCCACCGAGTCCTTCGACAGGCGGCGGTTGAGGTGCAGGCCCTCCATCGCGAACTCGAGGGCTGCGGCGGCCAGGCCGGGTGACTCCTCCTCCACGCCCAGCCGCTGGAGCAGCTGCGACAGGCCGGGAACGGTGCCGAGGTCGGCGAGGATCTGGGCGGCGGGGACGAGGTCGCCCGTCTCGAGGACGGCGCCCTCGTCGAACCGGCCCTGCAGCCCGGACAGGTCGAGGCCCGCGAGGGTCGCCCGGAAGGTGTCCGCAGTCGCCTTGCGCAGCAGGTGATCCAGCACCTCGAGCTCGCGGCCCTCCTCGGCCGACTCGAACTCGACCTTGCCGCGCGACGACGCGACGATCGACGGCAGGTCGCAGACCCGGGCGACGGCTTGCTCGCCGGTGACGGCGGCACGGCGTACGGCTGAAGCGGCGATCGTCTCCGCCGCGGCCACCGCGAAGCGGGCGGAGACGCCGGAGCGCTGGTCGACCTGAGGGGACTCGCGGACGAGCCGGGTCCAACGGGCGACGATCTCGAGCAGGTGGTCGGGGACGACGACCGGCGTGCCCGTCCACTGCAGCATCGCCTCCTGCCGGATCAGGTCGAGCTCGTGCACCAGGTCGATCGGGTAGTGGGTGCGGACCTCGGCACCGAAGCGGTCCTTCAGCGGCGTGATGATGCGGCCGCGGTTCGTGTAGTCCTCGGGGTTCGCCGACGCGATGAGCAGCAGGTCGAGCGGCAGCCGCAGGGTGTAGCCGCGGACCTGGATGTCGCGCTCCTCCAGGACGTTGAGCAGCGCCACCTGGATCCGCTCGGCCAGGTCGGGCAGCTCGTTCACCGAGAACACACCACGGTTGGTACGGGGGACGAGGCCGTAGTGGACGGTCTCGGGGTCCCCGAGGGTGCGGCCCTCCGCCACCTTGATCGGGTCGACGTCGCCGATGAGGTCGCCGACGGAGGTGTCGGGCGTGGCCAGCTTCTCGCCGTACCGCTCGCTGCGGTGCTTCCAGCTGACCGGGGTGGCGTCGCCCTGCGCCTTGACCACGGCCTGGCAGCGCAGGCACACCGGGGCGTAGGGGTGGTCGTTGATCTCGCAGCCCGTGATGACCGGCGTCCACTCGTCGAGCAGGCCCGTGATGGTGCGGATCAGGCGGGTCTTGCCCTGGCCGCGCTCGCCGAGGAGCACCAGGTCATGACCCGCGACGAGCGCGCGCTCCACCTCGGGGATGACCGTGTCCTCGTACCCGAGGATCCCCGGGAAGCTGGGCTCGCCGGCGGCGAGCCTCGCGAGCAGGTTGTCGCGGATCTCAGCCTTGACGGTCTTGTGGGCGTGGCCTGACTCGCGGAGCTCGGCCAGGGTCATCGGCAGCGTGGACGGCACAGTCACTCCCTCACGCTACGTCGGGGTCGGCCATCCGTCATGCTGTGATCCTCATGGGGCGCTTCGGTGACGGCATCGGCGTCTCCTCCGACCTGTTCGAGGCGGCGGAGACGGCGGTCGCGGCTGCCCTGGAGCCGCTGCACGGCCGCACGCCCGACCTCGCGATGGTGTTCGTCGCGGGGGAGGACCCGGGCGAGGCGGGAGAGCTCGCGCTCAAGCTGACCGGGGCGGCCGCGACGATCGGGTGCAGCGCTGGCGGGGTGATCGGCGGTGGCCGCGGTGTCGAGGAGGGGACCGCGGTCAGCGTCTGGGTCGGCGTCCTGCCCGGCGCGACGCTGCGGACCTTCCACCTCGAGGTGATGCCGACCGAGGGCAAGGCGGCGGTGATCGGCCTGCCCGAGGTGGGCGTCTCCGCCGACGAGGTCGCGGTGCTGCTCGCGGACCCGTTCAGCTTCCCCGTCGAGGGCTTCATGACGCAGGCGTGGCAGGCGCTTCCGGGGCTCCCGTTCGTGGGTGGGGTCGCCCACGGACCGACCGGCCCGGGTTCGACCCGGCTCTGGGTCGACGACCGCACCGTCGACCGTGGCGCGGTGGGCGTGCTGCTCGACGGTGCCGGGGCGCGACCGCTGGTGTCTCAGGGCTGCCGCCCGATCGGCCCGCCGATGACCGTGACGGCCGCCGCCGGCAACGTGGTGCACGAGCTCGCCGGCCTGCCGGCTCTCGACAAGGTCCGCCGCGTCATCGAGGCGCTCCCGCCGCCGGAGCAGGCCATGGCGTCGTCGGGACTCCAGATCGGCATCGCTGCCGACGAGTACACCGACGACCACGACTACCTGATCCGCGCCATCCTCGGCAGCGAGGGCAGCTCGCTCGTCGTCGGCGACCTGGTTGCGCAGGGGCAGACCCTGCGGCTGCAGGTGCGCGACGCGGAGGCTGCCGACGGCGACCTCCGCTCGGCCCTGGCCCGTTGCCCGGGGCAGCCCGGCAGCGGTGCGCTCCTGTTCTCCTGCAACGGCAGGGGATCGGGTCTGTTCGGCCCGACGTACGGCGGCGCCAACCACGACGTGCTGGCGGTGACCGAGGAGCTCGCCGCGGACGCCGTCGCCGGGTTCTTCGCCGGCGGGGAGATCGGGCCGGTCGCGGGTCGCTCCCATCTGCACGGCTTCACGGCGTCGCTGGTCGTCTTCCCGTGAGGACGCTCTGCCTCGACGTCGGCGGCACGAAGGTCGCTGCGGCGGTCCACGACGGCAGCCTGGGGGAGGTCGTCCGCAAGCCGACGGCCGAGGACCCGTGGGAGACGATCACCGCGCTGCTCGACCCGCTCGCCGCCCAGGGCGTGGACCAGCTGGGTGTCGCCTGCGGCGGCCCGATGGAGTGGCCCGCCGGGGTCGTCGCGCCGCTCAACATCCCCGCCTGGGTCGGGGGCTTCCCGCTGCGTGACCGGCTCGCGGAGAAGTACGGGGTGCCGGTCCGGCTCCACAACGACGCCGTCTGCGTGGCCGCCGCAGAGCACGCCTTCGGCGGCTGGGACGTCGACGACCTCCTCGGCATGGTCGTGTCCACCGGGGTCGGTGGCGGGCTGGTCCTCGGCGGCCGGCTGGTCGACGGCGGCACCGGCAACGCGGGCCACGTCGGGCACATCGTGGTCGACCCCGCCGGCCCCGTGTGCCCCTGCGGCGGCCGCGGCTGCCTCGAGGGCGTCGCGCGGGGTCCGGCCATCGTCGCCTGGGCCCGGTCCCGGGGCTCGAAGGCGACCGACGGGGTCGAGCTGGCCAGGCTCGCGGCTCAGGGCGACTCGCTCGCCCTCCAGGCCTTCGCGCTGGCCGGCAACGCCCTCGGCATCGGGATCGCCTCCGCGATCCACCTGCTGGACGTGCAGGTGGTCGCGATCGGTGGGGGCATCTCGCAGGTGCCCTCTCTCTGGCCGACGCTGCGCCGGACCCTGGCGGTGCACGCGCGGCTCTCGTACGCCCGCAAGGTCCGGGTCGAGCCCGCGCGCCTCGGCCAGGAGGCCGGCCTGCTCGGTGCGGCTGCCCTCTTCGACGACCGCTACTGGAGCGCGTGAATGGACACTGCGCTGCGGAATCTGGGGCCAAAAGCGAAGCGCTGTGTCCATTCGCGGGCGGGAGGGGCGCGGTGAGGGAGATCCCGCTCGTCGGGTTGGCGCAGATCGAGGCGGCTCGCGTGCTGCTCGACGGGGTGTCGCGGACGACGCCGATGGAGGGCAGCCGGGCGCTGGCCGAGCAGGTCGGCGGGCCGGTCTACCTCAAGTGCGAGAACCTCCAGCGCACGGGCTCGTTCAAGATCCGCGGTGCGTACGTTCGGATCGCGCGGCTCAGTCCCGACCAGCGAGCGAACGGCGTCGTCGCGGCGAGTGCCGGCAACCACGCGCAGGGGGTGGCGCTGGCGGCGCAGCTGCTCGGCTGCGCGTCGACCGTCTTCATGCCGGAGGGCGCGCCGATCCCGAAGGTCCAGGCCACGAAGGCCTACGGGGCGGAGGTCCGCTTCGCGGGCGCGACCGTCGACGACGCCCTCGTCGCCGCCAAGCAGTTCTCCGAGGACACCGGCGCGGTGTTCATCCACCCGTTCGACCACGAGGACGTCATCGCGGGCCAGGGCACCGCGGGGCTGGAGATCCTCGACCAGTGCCCCGACGTGCGGACCGTCGTCGTCTGCACCGGCGGCGGAGGTCTGGTCGCGGGCATCGCGGCCGCGGTGAAGGCGAAGCGCCCCGACGTGGAGGTCGTCGCGGTCCAGGCGGCGGGTGCAGCGGCGTTCCCGCCCAGCCTCGATGCGGGGGAGCCGCTGAAGCTCGCGAGCATGAGCACGATGGCTGACGGCATCGCTGTCGGCTGCCCCGGCGACATCACCTTCAGCCACGTGCGCGACCTGGTCGACCGGGTCGTGACCGTCGACGACGACGCGCTCTCGCGGGCGCTGCTGCTCTCGCTCGAGCGGGCGAAGCTGGTCATCGAGCCGGCGGGTGCGGCCGCTCTCGCCGCGGTGATGGAGGACCCGACCAGCTTCGCCCCGCCGGTCGTGGTGGTCCTCAGCGGCGGCAACATCGATCCGCTCCTGCTGTCGAAGGTGATCCGGCACGGTCTCATCGCCGCCGGCCGGTTCCTGTCGATGAGCGTGCGCATCCCGGACCGTCCGGGTGAGCTCGCGCGGCTGCTCGCCTGCCTGGCCGGCGCCGGAGCCAACGTCCTGGACGTCGCGCACCAGCGCACCGGCAAGGAGCTGCACCTCGACGAGGTGCAGGTCGAGCTGCAGGTCGAGACCCGCGGGACGGAGCACACCGAGGCCGTCGTCGCGAAGCTGCTGGACGCTTCCTACGCCGTGCACCGCACCTGAGACAGCTCGGTCAGTCAGGCAGGACACAGGTCCGCCCCGTCGAACCGAGCCGCATGCGACGTACTGCTGCTGCCCTGCTCGCGCTCGGTCTGAGCCTCGCCGGCCTGTCCGGCACCGCTCGTGCCACCCCCGTCTGCACCGACGGCTACAAGGGAGGCCCGCCCGCGGCGCTGTGCGGCGGCCGCATCTTCCCCGAGTCGTCGATGACGCAGGCCTACGTGCAGTACCGGCCCAACGCGACCGGCTTCCGGGAGTACGCCGACGGCATCGCCTACCTCGCCCAGAAGTACCCGAGGTACGTGAAGGTGTTCACCCTCAGCCAGCACTTCCACGACAAGCTCGCGGTGACGGCGGGGCCGGACGGCAAGCGCGCCGGGGAGCCCGGCGACACCGGCGACGGCAAGGAGATCTGGGTCATCCGGATCACCGACTTCCAGGCGCCGGAGAAGAGCAAGAAGAAGCTGTTCTTCAGCCTGTCGGTGCACGGCAACGAGCGCGGTGGTCTCGAGGGCGGCCTGCGCACCGCCGAGGACCTCGCGATCGGCGGCATGAACCCCGACCAGACGATCAGCGACGGCGTGCCCGGCTACAAGAGCAGCACGGGCACGACCCCTGTCTTCCACACGTACTCGATCCACGACGTGCTGAAGAAGGAGGACATCTACCTCACCGACTTCAACATCGACGGCTGGACGGTCGGTGACATCGCACAGCCGGGGGCCACGGCGCCGTACAGCCGGACCAACGGCACGGGCACCGACCTGAACCGGCAGATGGCCTCGTTCGGCTCGATCAACACCAGCCGCAACCCGCTGCTGGAGCACGAGACGAAGTACGGCACCCGCTTCATCGACGAGCTGGCGAAGAGCTCACCCGGCGGCCTGATGGCCTACGGCGCCGACGTGCACGGCGAGCTCACGAGCCGCGCGTACGTCGACATCATGTACCCCGCCGGCGAGTTCAGCTCGATCAAGCACCGGCAGCTGATGGCGATCGCCGAGCGGACCAAGTCCGTCATCGACGCGACCCTCTACGCCGGCATCCAGAACCAGATCGAGAACGCGACGGGCGGCGACGACGGCGAGGGCGTCGAGCAGACGATCCCCTGCGACTTCGGCCCCGGCCTCTGCGACATCACCGGCAACGCCAACAACACCATCCCGACCAAGCCGGCCCACTGGGCCACCGTCTGGGACACGCTCGCCTACACCGACACCGGCTTCATCGGCGACTACCTCGCGACCGACGCCGCGGTGACGGGCATGGACTACGAGATCTTCCTGAACCACACGGTGCCGGACAAGACGTGGGACGTCTACCTGCAGGAGAACCACATCAACGCCAGCCGGGCGATCATCAAGACGGCGATGGCCTACGCGCTCTTCCAGGACAAGGAGTTCGCGAAGCACAAGGTCGAGACCGGCGGGCAGGCCGGCTACGTCGTCGACCCGGTGCACGTGACCGACTCCGACGGTGACCCCGGCACGCTGCCCGGCCCGAAGCAGGACGGCGTCGGCGCGGACGGCAAGAAGGTCGTGCAGCACCACTACGACGTCACGCGCATGAAGTTCTTCGCCGACACCAGCAAGCTGATGAACCGGCCGTTCAAGGCCATCGCCTCCGGCGACATCAGCCGCAACCCCAAGGCGCTCGACGTGCTCGACACCCTGGTGCTCGCCGACAACCCGCTGCCGAAGGACACCAAGGGCCGCTCGGTGAGCGCGGCCGCCTACTACCGGAACA
>CBIHPE010000172.1:0-8730 GCA_966212015.1 uncultured Frankiales bacterium
GCCTGGAACTCGAGCGCGTGGAACAGCAGCGCCTGGAACTCGTCGGCCTGGAACTGACCTATGGCCCTCCCGACCCGCGCACGAGCTGTCATCTACGCGGTGGTGGCCCTTGCCCTCGTGCTCGTGCTGAGCATCCAGGTCGGGTACGGCGCTGACGGCGTGGGGGAGACCGCCACGCTCGTGCTGCTGGGCGCCGTCGTCGCAGCCTGCTGGGCGCGGCCGCTGATCGTCTATCGGGGCCACGCCTCCGAGGCCGTGCACGCCGACGAGGGCCTGCTGCTCGTCGCCCTGATGCTGCTTCCGCCCCAGGGCGTGCTCGTGGTCGTCGCGGTCGCAGCGGTGGCCGGCCAGGTCGTGCACCAGCGGCCACTGGTGAAGACCGCGTTCAACTGGGCGCAGGTCATGGTCGCCGTGTCGCTGGCGGTGCTCGTGACGCAGGCCCTTCCCGGGCCGGCTCTCGCGACAGCGCTCGCCGGCGTCGCGACGTTCTTCGTGGTGAGCGCCGTGCTCATCGCCGCGATCATCGCGGTCACGTCGACCACGACCTTCCGTGCTGCGCTGCTCGACGGGGCCGACCTGCGGCTGCTCGTGCTCGGCGTCGGCTGCCTGCTGACCGCACCGGTCGGGCTCGCGTCGCAGACCAGCAGGTGGGCCGTGGCGCTGCTCCCTCCGCTCTACCTCGGCATGCGCTGGGTGCTGGCCGGGCGCTTCGACGCGCGGCACGACCGTGACCGGCTGCTGGGCCTGTTCGACGCGACGCTCGCCGTGCACCGGCCACTCGCGGCGAGCGACGTCAGCGCGGCGCTGACCACCGCTGCGGGGGAGCTGCTGCGCTCCCCCTCTGTGCGGCTGTCCCCCGAGGAGCCCGCCGCGGACGAGACGGGCAGCCGCATCGACGTCGAGGGCTCACCGCTCTGGCTCGCGGTCACCGGCCGGCAGCACTCCGAGCCGATGGACGCCGCCGACCACCGGCTCCTCGACGCCCTCGCCGTCGTCGGCCAGTCAGCCCTCTCGCACGCCGAGCTGCTCGCCCGCGCCCAGCGCCAGCGCGACGAGCTGACCGCCATCATGGGCGGCCTCGCCGAAGGCGTCGTCGCGTTCGACGCAGAGGGGCAGCCGGTCTACGTCAACCCCGCGGGCGCTGCCCTGCTCGTCACCGACGCCTCGCTCGAGGCCGGCGAGGTAGTGACGGCTCGCGACTCGCTCGTCGCGATCGCCCGTCGCTGCCTGCGGTCCAAGGCCGCGATCAGCGACGAGGCCGCGGTGTTCCTGCGCTTCGACGCCGCCACCTTCCCGGCCAGCTACACGTGCGCCCCCGTGCTCGATGACGGCGCTGCCGTCGGTGCGGTCCTCGTGTTCCGCGACGTCAGCGAGCGCATCGCGGCCGAGCGGGCCCTGACCCACAACGCCTTCCACGACCAGCTGACCGGGCTGCCCAACCGGCGGCTGTTCCTCGACCGCCTCGACCAGGCCCTGCTGCGCGGCGAGCGGACAGGGACCACATCAGCCGTGCTGCTCGCGGACATCGACCGCTTCAAGGTCTTCAACGACAACCTCGGCCAGCAGGCAGGCGACGAGCTGATCCAGGAGATCGCTCGACGGATCGGTCTGGTCGTCGGCCCGTCCGACACCATCGCCCGCTTCGGCGGTGACGAGTTCACGGTCCTCGTGGAGGCCGACCCCGCGCGGGCCCGGATGATCGCCGCGCGCATCGTCGACCAGCTCTCCGTGCCCGTCCGCCTGTCGGAGGGGCGCGAGGTGGTGGCGTCCGTCAGCATCGGGATCGCGAGCACCGCCGGCAGCCCGACGGCCGACGACGTGCTGCACGACGCGGATGTCGCGATGTCGCAGGCGAAGGCGGCCGGCATCGGCAACGTGCACTCCTACGACGCCGCCGCGATGCTGACCCGCTCCGCGCACCGCTTCGACCTCGAGGCCGACCTGCGGGCCGCTCTCGCGGCGGACGCGCTCGAGGTCTACTACCAGCCGAAGATGGACCTCAAGAGCGGTGCGATGCACGACGTCGAGGCGCTCATCCGCTGGCCGGACCCGCAGCAGGGCCTGCGGATGCCGGGGGAGTTCATCCCCGTCGCCGAGGAGTCCGGGCTGATCCTGCCGCTCGGCCGGTTCGTCCTCACCGAGGCCTCGCAGCAGGCGCACGTCTGGGCCGAGAGCGGCGTGCAGGTCAGCGTCGCCGTCAACCTGTCCCCGCGCCAGTTCCAGGACTCCGGCCTCACGGAGCAGATCGAGACGGCGCTGCGGCTCAGCGCGCTGCCGCCGGAGCGGCTGTGCCTCGAGATCACCGAGAGCCTCGCGATGCAGGACCTCGAGCTGACGGTTCGCACCCTGCACGAGCTGAAGGACCTGGGTGTCGAGCTCGCCATCGACGACTTCGGCACCGGCCACTCGTCCCTCAACTACCTCAAGCGGTTCCCCGTCGACGAGGTGAAGATCGACCGGTCCTTCGTCACCAACCTCGCGCACAGCAAGGTCGACCGCGCGATCGTCTCCGCGATCGTCGGCCTCTCGGACGCGCTGGGCATGCGGACCGTCGTCGAGGGCATCGAGGACACCGCCCAGTTCGACTGGGTGCGCGAGCTCGGCTGCAGCCTGGCCCAGGGCTACCACGTGTCGCGGCCGAAGCCCGCCGCGGAGGTCACGCCGCTGCTGGCGGCCGGAGGCCGGATCCCCGCACCTCGCACGACCATCGACCTGACGCGGACCGAGACCCTCACGTAGACCCCCCAGACCCTGACGTAGAACCCTGGGGAGGTCCACTGTGGTGGGCCTCGCATTGTGGGGAGTCGGCACATAGGAAGCACGCCTGTGTTGCCGAACACTCCGATCATGGTGCGAATCCCAGCTCGCCACGCGTCTCGCTACGTGCGCAGCGCAGTCCTCCTCGCCACGCTCGTCGGGTGCGGGACCACGGTCCCGGTGTCCCAGCAGGGCAGCTACGGCACGAGCGGTGACAGCTCGCTCGTCGGCGGCTCGTCGACGACGGGTGGGAGCGCCGGCGGCACGAACGGCGTCGGCGGCAGCACGGGCGGCGGAGCGACCGGCGGGTCGGGCGCCGGCACGGGCGGGTCCAGCCCGACCGGCCTCGGGACGGGTACGACCACCGGCCCGGGCACCACTGGGACCGGCGGTGCCGGCGGCTCGTCGTCAGGACCGATCGGCGGCACCACGGGACCCGTCGTCTCGAACTCGGCACCGCTGAAGGTCGGCGTCTTCTACCTCAACGGCGGGAACCAGCTCATCAGCTCCGCGTTCCCCGGCAGCTCGGTCAGCTTCGGCGACGGCAAGCGCGAGGCGACCGCGATCATCGACGACATCAACAAGCGGCACCTCGCGGGTCCTCACAGGATCGAGCCGGTCTGGATCGCGATCGAGGCGACCGACAACGACGCCGCTCGTCAGCAGAAGTGCCTGGGGGCGGTGCAGGACAACCACCCCGTCGCGCTGATGGCGATCTTCAACCTGACCGAGGGCCTGGCCAAGTGCGTCCAGCAGTCCAACACGCTGATGATCGACGTCGCCCTCGGGGCTGGTGACGAGCACCTCTACGCGCAGGCCAAGAACCTCGCGTTCAGCCCGAGCCAGATGACCCGCGACGCGGAGCAGAAGCTGGTCCTGACGCTCGCTCACCAGCAGGGCAAGCTGCCGGCGGGCAAGACCGTCGGCCTCATCGACCAGGCCGACGACCCGATGTACCCGCGGGTCATGCGCAACACGGTGATCCCGCTGCTCAGGTCGTGGGGCGTCCCCTACATCGAGCAGTCGCTCTCGAGCGGCTCGGACACCAGCGGCATGAACAACGCGGTCCTGAAGTTCAAGACCTCCAACGTCGACACGGTCGTGTTCAGCCTCGGGAGCGGCGGCATCCCCGAGGTGCTGTTCATGCAGTCAGCCGACCAGCAGCAGTTCCGCCCGGCGTACCTGATGGGCGACTCGACCGACACCAACTTCGTCGGGTCGCAGGCGCCGGACGCGCAGATCAAGCGCATCTGGGGCGCCGGCACCTACCCGCTCGCCAACGTGCAGGCCGACCAGTACCCGTCGTCGGCGAACGAGAAGAAGTGCCTGACCGTCCTCAACAACGCGATCGGCGGCTACAGCTCGCGCTACAGCAGCCTCACCGGCACGCTCTACTGCGAGATCCTCTACTCCTTCGCCTTCGTCGCCGAGCGGACCGCCGGTGCGGTGTCGTCGTCCGCGTGGTCCCAGACGTTCCACGGCCTCGGCTCGACGTACTCGCCCGTGACGACGTTCTCGACGACGTTCCGCCCCGGCCGTCCTGACGGCGCGAGCAGCTACCGGCAGCTCGGCTACAGCGCCGGGTGCAACTGCATCACCTACACCTCCGCCGTCCGCCGGGTCCCGGCGCCATGAGGCTGCGCCTGCTCGCCGCGGCTGCACTGCTGACCGCAGTGCTCCCGCACGCCGCCAGCGCGGCCGCTCACGGCAGCTACACGAAGCACTCGTTCACCAACGCCAAGGGCACGCTGTCCTACACGCTCTACACGCCGCCGTCCGGCGGGACCCGCCCCACGAACCTGGTCGTCGTGCTCCCGGGTGCCGGTGAGACCTCCGACGGCGCGATGACGCGGTCGAACTTCAACAAGGTCGCAGAGCGGCTCCGCTTCGTCGTCGCCTACCCGGAGCAGAGCGTCGCCTACAACTCCTCGCAGGAGTGGGACTGGGCGACGACGAGCAAGGAGGGCCGTGCCAACCGCGAGGGCTCGATCATCGCGGGCCTCACCAAGTACGTGACGAGCCGGCTGGGCCTCAACCCGAAGCACGTCTACGTGATGGGCATCTCCGCCGGCGCCGGCATGGCCAGTGCGATGGCCGTGAGCTACCCCGACGTCTACTTCGGCCTCGGCATCGAGGCCGGCTGCCCGTTCGACAACGCGGGTTGTGGCGGCGGGTCCGTCACCGCTGACCAGTCCGCGGCGGCGGCGATCAAGGCGATGGGGAAGTACGCCCACCACCTGCCGGTCTTCAACGAGTACGGCAACGCCGACCCGATCGCTGCCGGTGTCAGCAGCAACCTGGTCATCCCGTCGTGGCTGACCGTCGACGACCTGCTCGACAACGGCAAGGACGACGGGTCGGTCAGCCGCTCGGCTTCGGTGAGCCGCGTCGTGACGCCGCCGCCTCCCCACAAGCCGTACCGCGAGCAGGTCTGGCGCGACTCCCGCGGCTGCGGTCTGGGGGTGAACTGGGTCGTCTACGGCGAGCAGCACGCCTGGTCCGGCGGCACGCCCACCGACTCGAGCGACGTCAGCGCCGATCCGCTCGCCCCGGATGCGTCCACCGCGATGTACCGGTTCTGGACCAGCCCGCACACCCTGAACGCGAGCAGCAGCTGCGCCTGAGTGCCACCATGGCTCTGTGGCGACGGAGGCGGTGCTGGCCGCGGTGGTCACGCGTGCCGTCGACTCGGCCGAGCTCGTCGGTGACGAGTGCCTGTTCGACCGGGACGCCCTCGCGGACGTCCTGCGCTACTGCGACACGGCCTGGAGCAGCGACGCCGTCCTGGCCGTGCTGGAGGCCGTCCTGCAGCAGCTCGTCCAGGACCTGGACGCCCACGCCGCCCAGGTCGCGGGGGTCCTGCGCGCCCGCATCGTGCGCGCCACCGAGCGGCGGCTGCTGCCGGTCGAGAACATCCAGGGCGACGTCGGGGCCGGCCACGGCCCGTCGCCCGGTGCGTGACAACCTTCTCGCGGGGCTCTGAGTTTGAATCCCCGCGATCTTCCGCGCGTGGGGGTCGCTGACGGCGTGTCGGGCACAACACGCGGAAGATCGCCGGCCCGTCCCCGCGATCTTCCGCGTCTGGGGTTGCTGACGGCGTGTCGGGCACAACACCCGGAAGATCGTCGCCGAACCGGACGGAAGCGGGACTACGCGTCGGAGCGGGACAGCTCGCGGCCGAGGAGGTCGACGACCCACGTGACCACCTCGCCGGCCTGCTTGGGGCTCAGGCCCCAGGTGCCGACGAAGCGCTCGTAGGCAGCCTGGGTGGACAGCACGTCGAGGACGGCGGCGCTGCGTCGGGCCAGGGCGTCGTCGGCTGTCTCTGCCGACACCGCGCGCAGCACCGCCTCGCGGCGCCGGCGGTCGGCCTCCTGCGCAGCGGGGCCGCCGCTCGCGGGAGGGCGCACCTTGAAGCGCGGGAGGGCGCGGAAGAACCGGCGGGCCAGCAGGGCGACGTCGTCGAGCGTCATGTCGTCGTAGGAGATGCCCGCGGCGGCGATGAGGCGCTGCATGACGGCGTCGTGCAGGTCGTCTGAGGTGGCGAAGTGCCGGTAGACGGTGCGCTCCCCGACGCTCGCCCGCTCGGCGACGGCCCGGAACGTGAGGCCCTGCCAGTCCCAGTCGTCCTGCTCTCGCGCGATCTCGGTCGCCGCGTCCAGGATCCGCTCGCGGGTCTCCTCCTGCTGGCGTCGGCGCGCAGGGCTGTCGTACGGCCGTGAGGCTGCCGTCACCCGACCCTCCTTGACGCTTGCAACAGAGTGGTGACAGGCTACTGCCGCGAATTGCTCAACGTCGAGGAGACGCAGTGACATCACCCGCCACGGGGACCGTCGAGATGACGATCCGGTTCCCGTACAAGCGATCCCTGGGGCCTGTGATCGGTGCCTTCATGACGGGGCTCGCCAGCCAGAAGCTCCTCGGGATCCGGAACGGCAGCGAGGTCATGTGCCCACCGCTCGAGTGGGACCCGAGGACGGGCAAGGAGCTCAAGCACGACGACCTCGTCGAGGTCGGTCCCGCGGGCACCGTCGTCTCGTGGACGTGGGTGCCGAAGCCGTCGGCGCAGCACCCGATGCAGAAGCCTTTCGCGCTCGCGCTCATCAAGCTCGACGGCGCGGACACCTCGCTGACGCACGCGGTCGACGCGGGCTCGATCGACGCGATGTCGACCGGCATGCGGGTCGCGCCGCGGTGGAAGGCGGATCGCCAGGGCCACATCACGGACATCGACGCGTTCGTGCCGGGCGAGGAGCCGCAGGGACTCGATGACGTCCGGCCCGAGGAGCTGGTCGCGATGATGCCCTACAACGCCGAGATCCCTTACACGCTGCCGATCGCCGTCAACACCATGCGCAACGCCGCCGCCCTGCGGGAGCACCGGCTGATCGGCCTGCGCTGCCCGGTGTGCAGCCGCAACTACGCCGGCGACCGTGCCTTCTGCCCCATCGACACCACGGCCCTGACGGCCGAGCACGAGGTCGAGCTGCCGCAGACGGGGACGCTCAGCAACTACACGATCATCACGCCGGTGCAGTACCCCGGCCAGACCGAGACCGAGCCGTTCGCCCGCTGCATGATCCTCGTCGACGACAGCGACATGGTGCTCGGCTACCAGCCCGTCATCGACCTCCCCGTGGACCAGGTGCGCGTCGGCGTCCGCGTGAAGCTGGTCTGGGGCGAGCCGGGCGCCGAGGAGGCCATCGAGGGCTGGCAGCCCACCGGTGAGCCCGACGTCACCGACCCCGACCTCGTGAACAGGATCTACTGATGAGTGCCGACGACATCGCGATCATCGGCTGGGCCGTCTCCCCGATGGAGCGCCGCACCGCCAAGACCGAGCAGCAGATGCTCTTCGAGGTCGTGTCCGACGCCGTGGACCACGCGGGCATCACCCGCGCCGACGTGGACTTCACCGTGGCCGGCTCGTGCGACTACGTGGCGGGCCAGGCCTTCTCGTTCGTGCAGAACATCGACGCCGTCGGTGCGTGGCCGCCGAAGCGCGACAGCCACGTCGAGATGGACGGCGCCTGGGCGCTCTACGAGACCTGGATCCGGCTGCTGTCAGGCGACATCGACATCGCCCTGGCAACCGGCTCCGGCAGGTCCTCCACTGCCGACCCGGCCCTCATCTACCCGATGGAGATGGACCCGTTCTACCTCGCGCCGCTCGGTGCCGACGCCCTGAGCTTCTCCGCGCTGCAGGCCAGGGCGCTGATCGACGCGGGGAAGGTGACGGAGCGCCAGATGGCCGAGATCGCCCTGCGCTCGAGGACGTCGGCGAAGGACAACCCGCACGCGCAGGTGTCAGGGGAGTTCGACCTCGAGGCTGCGCTGCAGACCGACTACGTCCGCGCGCCGCTGCGCAAGCACGACCTCCCGCCGATCACCGACGGCGCCGCGTGCGTCGTCATCGCGCGTGCCGACAAGGCCCGCGAGATCTGCGAGAACCCGGTGTGGATCAAGGGGTTCGCGCACTACAGCGAGCTGCACAACCCCGGCATGCGCGACCTGCTCACGTCGCCGTCGACGACCCTGGCCGCCAAGGCAGCCGGTGTCGACGAGGCGCCCGTCGACTTCGCCGAGCTGCAGGTCGCCTTCAGCCACGAGGAGGTGATCCTGCGCGAGGCCCTCGGCCTCGGTGCGGAGACCCCGGTGAACCGCTCGGGTGGTCCGCTCGCAGCCAACCCGATCATGGCCAGCGGCCTGGTCCGCATCGCCGAGTCCGCCCGTCAGATCCGTGACGGCCAGGGCCGCCGCGGCGTCGCCCACTCCACGTCCGGTCCGTGCCTGCAGCAGAACCTGGTCTGCGTCCTCGAGGGAGATGCTCGATGAGCCACCAGCCCTGCGCCGTCGTCGGCGTCGGTCAGACCCACCACAAGACCCGCCGGTGGGACGTCTCCCTCGGCGGCCTCGTCCGCGAGGCGGCGACCCGCGCGCTCGAGGACGCCCAGATGGACTGGTCGGACATCG
>CBIHPE010000173.1:0-8727 GCA_966212015.1 uncultured Frankiales bacterium
CTCAGTTGGCCAGCGGGGGTTGGGCACACCCCAGACCTAGAGCGCGCGGAGGTCCACAGGCCCACTGCCGGCGACGAAGCGGGTCTCTCCCGCGTCGAGGTCGAAGAAGCGCTCGCTCCAGCCGTCGCCGAGGTCGACGTGCAGCGCGAAGGTGGGGCTGGTGACCTCTGCGCCGCCGTCGTTCAGCGAGTACGTCGGCAGCGGGCGCGTGCGGTCCAGGTGCACGAAGTCCGTGAGCAGCTGCCGGTTGCGGATGCCGGGGCCGGACACGGTGAGGTAGCAGCGGGTCGGGTCGCCGAGGTCGTCGAGGATCGCGACCTGGCGGCTCGAGCGACGGTCGGCCTCGACGTGGTTGCTGGCCTCCCAGCGGATCTCGCCGTCGAACGTGCGGGACCGCACCACGAGCTCACCCGACCAGGCCTCGTCCGTCGTGAGCCAGAGCGCCCAGTCGGTGCCGAGCGGGACGAAGGACGCGAGAGTGGGGGCGGAGGCGCGGGCGACGGCGAAGTAGGCCGGCTTCGGCCGGGCGTCGGAGTCGATGAGCGCCCAGCTGACGGAGGGCCAGCAGTCGTTGAGCTGCCAGATGAGGTTGCCACCGCAGTGCGGCCACTGCCGCCGGTAGTGCTCGACGCCGGTCTTGTCGCCCTCGGCCTGCATCAGCTGGCTGAGCTCGACCCACTCGCGCAGGTCGCGCGGCGTCCCGACGGTCGCCTCCATGAGCAGCTGCATCTTGTTGCGCGGCCCGAGCCGGCCGGGCCGGTGCCGGTTCTCGACCGACGCCGACCCGAGGACCAGGTCCTCGGGCTCGGTCACGCGCACGAGGGTCTGCCAGTTGAGGGCCCCGCACAGGCCGTACTCACTGGCGAACGGCGTCGGGTCCTCGTAGTAGCGGCTGGGCACGGCGTTGCTGAGGAACTCGTCGGCCTCGGGCGAGCCCAGCTCGACCGGCGGGTGGTCGACCTGCCAGGCGATGCCGTCGCGGTCGCCGAGCTCGTCGACGCCGTGCCAGACCTGCCAGTTGTGCCGGTCGCTCTTCGAGGGGTCCGTCACGTCGGAGGGGCTGGTCGCGACGTACGCCGTGCCGGGTGCGTGCGCCTCGACGACCGACGGCAGCAGCTCGTAGAACAGGCCGTGCGCCGGCGAGGGCGAGGCCCAGCTGAGCCCGTAGGCGAGGAGCTCCACCTCGTTGTTGCCGGACCACAGCGCGACCGACGGGTGGCGGCGCAGTCGCCGTACCTGGAACTCGGCCTCGCGGCGGACGCTCTCGACGTACGCGGGGTCGGCGTCGCTGTACTCCTGGCACGCGAACATGAACTCCTGCCACACCAGGATGCCGAGGCGGTCGCAGGTCGCGTAGAAGTCGTCGTCCTCGTAGACCCCGCCGCCCCAGACGCGGAGCATGTTGAGGTGCGCGTCCTTCGTGAGCCGCAGCAGGGTGTCGTGATCGGTCGTCGTCGGCACCCAGTTGGCGCCGCGCACCGGGAGCGGCTCGCCGTTGAGGACGAACGTGAAGGCCCCGTCGGTGCGGTCGAGCTCGACGGTGCGGATGCCGACGGGGTAGGCGATCCCGTCGACGGTGAGCTCGTGCAGCACCGGGTCGTCAGGCGTCCAGAGCGTCGCGCCGGGCAGCTCGAGGGTGCCGCTCCCGGTCCGGCTCCTGCCGAGGATGCTGACCGTCGCGCCCTCGTCGACGGTCACCTCGACCGTCACCGGGTCGAGGCTGACGGTGCGGAACCCGATCGGTGACGGGACCGGCCCGAGGGTGATGCGCCGCCACGGCCCGAGCCGCGGCCGGCGCGGGGCGAAGTCCCAGCCGAACGAGAACTGCGCCTTGCGCATCTGCGCCGTCGTCTGCGCGTGGTCGTGCGGCCGGTGGAAGCAGATCGCCAGCACGCCGCCCTTGTCGAGCTCGGCCTCGAACGGCAGGAACTGGTTCGTGGAGCGGCCGATCTCGGTGCCGTCGAGGTAGAGCGTCGCGAAGGTGTCGAGGCCCTCGCAGGTGAGCAGCCCCGCCTCCGGCACGTCGAGCCGCCACCACCACTCGCGGTCCTCGACCCACGCCGCCGCGGTGTCGTTGAGCCCGTGGTCCAGGTCGGGCAGCCGACCGGCCCTCATCAGCGCCGTGTGCAGGTCGCCCGGCACGTCGACCGGCAGCCAGCCGCTGTCGTCCAGGTCAGGGGCGGACAGGTCCGTCCCCGGGTCGGCGTCCTGCACTCGCGCACGCGTCAGCTCCACAGCGAGCCAGTCTCGCCCACAGATGCCGCGTCACGTCGTGGCGGGGGGGTGCGATCTGCCGGAGCCTTTCGAGTGCGAGGGATCGGAGGGCACCATGACGGCTGTGACGACGCTGCCGTTCGGGAGACCGCTGACGCGGGACGACCTGGGCGCCCTCCCGGAGGACGGGCACCGGTACGAGCTCATCGACGGGGTCAGCGCTGGATGGCCTTGGTCTCCAGGAACTCCTCGAGACCGAAGGTGCCGGCCTCGCGGCCGATGCCGGACTGCTTGTAGCCACCGAAGGGGGCAGCGGGGTTGAACGCGCCGCCGTTGACCTCGACCTGACCGGTGCGCAGCTTGCGGGCGACCTGCAGGGCGCGGTCGGGGCTGCCCCAGACGCCGCCCGCCAGGCCGTAGTCGCTGTCGTTGGCGATGCGGACCGCCTCGGCCTCGTCGGAGTACGGGATGATCGCGAGGACGGGGCCGAAGATCTCCTCGCGCGCGATCGTCATGTCGGGCGTGACGCCGGAGAAGACGGTGGGCTTCACGTAGAACCCCTTGTCCCCCACGGGCTCTGGTCCGCCGGTGACGAGCTTGGCGCCTTCCTTCGTACCCGTCTCGATGTAGCTCCGGACGCGCTCGAGCTGGGTGCTGCTCACGAGCGGTCCGAGCTGCGACTCGTAGGCAGCAGCGGTCGCCGCGGCGAGCTGCTCGACCTGCTCGAGCTTGTCGGCGGGGACGAGCATGCGGGTCAGGGCGGAGCAGGTCTGGCCGCTGTTGAGGAAGCACTTGCCGATGCCGTCGGCGACCGCCTTCTCGAGGTCGGCGTCGTCGAGGATGACGTTGGCCGACTTGCCGCCGAGCTCCAGAGCCACGCGCTTGACCTGCTCTCCGGCGAGCGACGCGATGCGCTTCCCGGCGCGGGTCGACCCGGTGAAGCTGATCATGTCGACCTTGGGGTGCACGACGAGCGCCTCGCCGACGGTGGGGCCGTCGCCGGAGACCAGGTTGAAGACGCCCTTCGGGAGACCGATCTCGCGGAAGACCTCGGCCAGGACGTACGCCGACAGCGGGGCGACCTCGGACGGCTTGACCACGACGGTGCAGCCGGCGGCCAGTGCGGCGCCGACCTTGAGGACCACCTGGTGCAGCGGGTAGTTCCACGGCGTGATGCAGCCGACGACGCCGACCGGCTCGCGGACGATCAGGCTGTTGCCGATCTCCTCGCCGTCGAAGTCGAAGGTGCGCGCGAGGCCCGCGAAGTTCGCCATGTTGAACGTCGGCAGCCCGGCCTGGACCATGCTGGCCAGCGGCATCGGCATGCCCATGTCGTCGCTGATCAGCTGGCCGAGCTCGTCGGTCCGCGCACCGAGCGCGTCGGCCGCGGCCTGCAGGAAGTCGGCCCGCTCCTTGGGAGCCAGTGCCGCCCAGCCGTCGAACGCGGCCGCCGCAGCGGTGACCGCCTTGTCGACGTCCTCCGCCGTCCCCGCGGCGACCTGGGCGATCACCTCTTCGGTCGCCGGGTTGACGACGTCGATGGTCCCGGTGCTGGTGGACGGGATCCACTCGCCGTCGATGAAGAGCTTGCCGTAGGTCGCGGTGTCCCTCGTGGTGTGCATAGGGCCGACCCTGCTGCCCCGGTCGGCAGCCGTCAACTCCGAGTCAGTCGGGCTGCCGGGACGTCTCGTACTCCGACCAGGCCATGACCAGCTCGAGCTCCGCCTCGCCACGGTCGATCGAGAGCTCCGACCCGGGCTGGTCGATCGCGTCGAGCAGCGTGATCGCGCGCCACAGTCGCTCCTGCGCGCTGCGCTGCTCAGGGATGACCGTCACGCTGCGAACGTACGAGCGCGGGGACCCGGCGTCAGCAGCCCGTCCGGGCAGTACGCGCATGGCCCGCTTGGGGGGCCTACTTCTGGCCCTGGAACAGCCGGTAGACGACGTAGAGCGACAGCCAGGTGATCAGCAGGAAGACGGCGATGTCGAGGCCGGTGTAGAAGTACTCGATCTTCACAGGTGCGAGTCTACGGGGCGTGCGGAGACTCGTCGTGAAGCTGACCGCTGGTGCGGACGCGCCCGAGCGGTGCCTGCAGGGACTGACGGTCGCGTCGGTGGCCCTGGCCGCGGGCGCCGAGGTGAGCCTGTGGCTCACCGGGGAGTCGGTGCACCTCGCCGTACCCGGGGGCGAGCTGGTGATCCCCGAGTCGCCACCGGCCTCGGCGCTGCTGGCGGCGGTCGTGGCGGGCGGAGCGGTGCAGGTCTGCACCCAGTGCGCGGCACGCCGAGGGCTGGTGCAGGACGACCTCGCCGCGGGCGTCACGATCGCCGGCGCCGCCAGCTTCGTGGAGCAGGTGCTCGCAGACGGCGTGCAGGCGCTCGTCTACTAGATAGGTTGAGCGGGTGCGTGCCCGACTGCTCCTGATCCCGCTGCTCCTGGCCGCCGGCTGCACGGGCGGGGGCAAGCACGGCGCGCAACCCACGCCGACGGAGGAGAACCCGTGCCTGGGCGCCTCGCCGGCCCCCGGGTGCATCACGACCTCCCCGACCGACGCGCCCACGGCGTACCCCTATCCGGCTGACGCCGGGAAGATCTCGCCGCTCCCCGTCCCCGACCGGTTCCTGGGCGAGGTGATCCGCAAGGACAACAACCTGACGCCGGGCGTGCGGGGCACGACGTTCACGATCACGGTGCCGGCGGGCAAGGTCGTGGGCAGCACCGTCATCTGCCAGGGCCGCGGCAGCGTCAGCGTGAAGACGACACCGACGTCGCAGGCCGAGCAGTCCTTCACGTGCGACGGGCAGGAGATCCCGAGTCAGCTCGGGGTGTTCGCCGACGCACCGGTGACGGTCGACACGAGGTACACGTTCACGCTGACGACGACGGGTCCGAGCCGCTGGCTGATCGCGGCCCAGGCCCGGCCGGCCCAGTAGCAGCCCAGTAGCGGCTCAGTAGCGGCTCAGTGGCGGCTCAGTGGCGGCTCAGTAGGCGCCGGAGCTCCGCGCGACGGCGAACAGCGTCTTCCAGAGGATCTGGATGTCGAGGGCGACCGACCAGTTCTCGACGTAGTAGAGGTCGAGGCGGACCGACTCCTCCCACGGCAGGTCGGCCCGGCCGGACACCTGCCACAGGCCGGTCATGCCGGGCTTCACGAGCAGCCGGCGGTGGACGTGGTCGTCGTAGACGTCGACCTCGGTGGGCAGCGGTGGCCGCGGGCCGACGAGCGACATCGAGCCGCCGAGCACGTTGAACAGCTGGGGCAGCTCGTCGAGGGAGTACTTGCGCAGGACGTTGCCGACGCGCGTGACGCGCGGGTCCTCCCGCAGCTTGAAGAGCGGGCCGTCGGACTCGTTGAGCGCCAGCAGCTGGGCGATCTCCTCGTGCGCGCCCTCGCGCATGCTGCGGAACTTCCAGATCTTGAATCGGCTGGACGCGCGGCCGACCCGCTCCTGCTTGAAGAACACCCGTCCGCCGTCCTCGAGCTTGATGGCGAGCGCCAGGCCGAGGAACGGCACGGCGAGGGCCAGCAGGAGGACCAGCGCGCCGACGACGTCGATGAGCCGCTTGAGGACCCGGCGCGCACCGCCGAACGCCGGCGCCTCGAGGTGCAGGAGGGGCAGGCCGGCGACGGGACGCACGTGGATGCGCGGGCCCGTGACGTCGGTGATCGCGGGCGCCACGACCAGGTCGGTGCCGGTGCCCTCGAGGTCCCACGAGAGCTGCCGCAGCTCGCGGCTCGACAGCGCCGACGCGCCCGCGACGGCGACCGTGTCGATGCCCATGCCGGGCAGCTGGAGGACCATGTCGCGGGCCGGGCCGACGTTGGGCAGCGTGCGGTCGAGGTAGCGCAGCTCGGACTTCTTGTCGTAGTCGGGCAGGGCGACGGCGACCACGCGCAGGCCGGCGAACGGCTCGCGGTCGACCTGCTCGGCGAGCGCGAGCACCTCGGCGACCGAGCCGACGGCGACGACCCGGTGCACGCAGACGCCGTGGCTGCGCAGCGAGTGCAGCACGCGCCGTGCGGCGTAGCGGCCGAGGAGCAGCAGCATGAGCCCGAGCGGGATCGCGACGGCGACGAAGCCGCGGGCGATGCTGGCCTTCGAGGCGAAGGCGAGGAAGCCGATCAGCGCGACCAGACGGACCGACGCGTTGCCGACCCGCTTGAACTCCTCGAAGCCGACCCCGAGGAAGCGCGCCTCGTAGGAGCGGCTGGCGGCGAGCATCAGCAGCCAGAGCGGGGCGAGACCGCCGACGACCAGCCCGTAGGGGATGTTGCGGCCGCCTGCGACCAGGCTCGCGTCCTCGGAGCCGCCGAGCCGCACCTCGTAGGCGAGCAGGGCCGAGCCGCAGATCAGGACGAGGTCGAGCAGCGCCAGGCAGAGGGCGTACTTGCGCTCCCAGGTCGGGCGCTTGAGGGGGTGCGGTGCCGACGGCACGGCGCGCAGCACCGGACCGGAGTCATGCGTGTGTGCCGACATCCCGGGACCCCCTCCCTCACACATGGTGCCACCCGTACAACGCTGCGGGCGGCGAATCGTCGCGGCCGACCCCTCGAGTCAGCCCTCGGGCGGGTCCTCGAGCAGCTCGGTCGCGTCGAACCAGCGCACGTACGTCGACCCCTTCAGGGCGAAGCGCACCTGCACCCGTGGGCCGTTGCGCCCCAGGATCTCTCCCGGGCAGACCTCGCCCTCCACGACGACCGCCGTCACGGCGTCGTCCCCCTGTGGCTGTGTGTACCGCTCGCCGCTGCCGAAGCTGGCGTCGAACGGCTTCTCATCCCCGCTCATTTGCACTCAGGCAACCAGAAGGTCACCCTGTCGTGCAAGTCAGGCGCGGCGGACGAGCGGGACGAGGTTCGACAGCGTCTCGGGCTCGGCGCGGCGCGGCGGTGGGCTGGCCTGCCGCTCCAGGTCGCGGACCCGCTGCAGGTGGTCGAGCTCGTGCACCCGCAGCGTGCTCGCGACATGAGGTGACGGGTGCACCACCACCAACCCGCCCTGCAGCCGGCGCAGGTGCGCGTCGAGCGAGCGCAGCATCAGCACGCCGGGCGTCTGGAGCTCGGTGACGTCGCCCAGGTCCAGCACCACGTGCCGGATGCCCTCTGCCAGCCGCGGGGCCAGCTCGCGGCGCACGGCGGAGCACGCCTCGCTGTCGATCGTCCCCTGCAACCGCAGGGCAGTGCCTTGCTCGGAACCCATGGTGGGATCGCCTCCTGACAGGAAGCCTCTCCATTTCGAGCAGACCTAACCTTGCGATCAGGCAAACGCTCGGGGTCGTCAGCGTCGAGCCCGCTTGTCCTCGTACATCGCGGCGTCGGCGCGCTGCCACAGGTCGTCGATCCCGAGGTGGGCGCTGGTGGCCCAGCCCATGGAGACGTTGACGCCCTGCTGGAGCAGGGCCTCCTTGAGCCGGACGGCGAGGGCCTCCGCCTGGGCGGGGTCGGTGTCGGCTGCGGCGATGCCGAACTCGTCCCCGCCGAGGCGGCAGACGACGTCGGTGGCCCGGCGGGCGCTCGAGAGCGCCGCGGCGGCACGCGTGATGAGGGAGTCACCCGCGGCGTGGCCGTAGGCGTCGTTGACCTGCTTGAGGCCGTCGATGTCGAGGATCACGATGGTGATCGGGCGGCCGGTGCGCCGGGCGCGGCCGGCCTCGACGTGCAGCGTGTGCAGCCAGGCGCGGCGGTTGCCGAGGCCGGTGGCGGGGTCGCGGTTGGCGATCTCGAGGGCGCCGCGGGCGGTGCTCTCGGCGATCAGCCGGCTCATCTCGGCCTCCATGAAGGCCGACAGCATGACCGGCACGGCGTGCGCCTCGTGCCGCCCCGTCTCGGAGTTGGCGCTGACCCAGAGCATCGCCTCGGGGACGTGGCTGGTCGGCGGGATCGGGTGGCTCGTGAAGCTGAGCGTCCCGTCGCCCCGCGGGCTCGTGCCCGGCGGCCGCTCGGCGATGACCGGCCCGTCGAGCAGGAGCGCGCAGCCGACCTGGAGCGTGAGGAGCTGGGTCTCCTGGAGGATCTGCGAGAGCACGGTCTCGAGGCACCGCCGGAGCGCGTCGGACCGCGTGCGTGCGTCGGCTTCCGCCAGCGGCGGAGGCACGAAGAGCGCTGCGCTCACGTCACTGACTCCGAGTTCTAAGGTTGCTGCCACTGAGCAGGTTCGCTGTTCTCGATGAACTTCCTGCTACGGCCGGGAGTCAGGCAGCCTGCAGGAAGCGGATGTGGGCGGGGACCTCGGGCTTGGCGGCGGGGCGCGTCACGAAGCGCTCGATGCAGATCGCCTTGAGCACGCGCAGGCCGTCGGTGACCGCGTTGAGGTTGCTGGTGCCGTGCAGGCGGTCGAACTCGAAGCTCTTCACCTCGGCGATGCGGAGCTTGGCCTTGGCGATGCGGGTGTTGATGACGGTCTCGATCTCGAACCCGTCACCCCAGAGCATCTGGTCCTCCTGGTGGCCCGACTCGAGGTCGAGGACGTCGAGGCAGTGCACCCAGAACGCGTTGTAGCCGTAGCAGAGGTCGG
>CBIHPE010000174.1:0-8577 GCA_966212015.1 uncultured Frankiales bacterium
CGGGCGCCCACGTCCACGGCTCCGACTTCGCCGATGCCGCCGTGGCAGCCGGCGCCGTCGCGGTCCTCACCGACCCGGCGGGCGCCCACCGCGTCCACGGCGTGCCGGTGCTCGTGGCCGACGACCCCAGGTCGGTGCTGGGCGCGATCGCGTCCTGGGTGCACGGCCACCCCTCCCGCGCGCTGATGGTCCTCGGCGTGACGGGCACGAACGGCAAGACGACGACAGCGTTCCTGCTGGAGGCCGGCTTGCGCGCAGGTGGTCACCGCACTGGGCTGCTCGGCACCGTCCTCACCCGGATCGGCGACGAGACCGTGCCCAGCGTCCGCACGACCCCGGAGTCGACCGACCTGCACGCGCTGTTCGCCGCGATGATCGAGCGGGGCGTCACCGCCGTCGCGATGGAGGTCAGCTCCCACGCGCTGTCGTTCGGACGGGTCGACGGCGTGCGGTTCGACGTGGCTGCCTTCACGAACCTCTCGCAGGACCACCTGGACTTCCACGCCGACATGGAGGACTACTTCCGCGCCAAGGCGTCGCTGTTCACGCCGGAGCGCAGCGACAAGGGCGTCGTGAACGGCGACGACCCGTGGGGCGCGCGGCTGCTCGCGGACCCGCAGATCCCGCTCGTCCCGGTGTGGCCGGTGACCGACGTCGACCTGCGGACCGACGGCAGCAGCTTCCGGGTCGGAGGCGTCGAGGCGTCGGTGCAGCTGCCCGGGGCGTTCAACGTCACCAACGCCGCCGGCGCTGTCGTCACCCTCGTCGAGGCGGGGATCGGGCTCGAGCAGGCGGTCGCCGGCGTCGCCGGGTGCCCCGGGGTCCCGGGCCGGATGGAGCGCGTGGACGCAGGCCAGCCCTTCACGGCCCTCGTCGACTACGCCCACACGCCGGACGCCGTCGTCACGCTCCTGCGGTCCGTCCGGGCCGTCACGACGGGGCGGGTCATCGTCGTGCTCGGCTGCGGAGGCGACCGGGACCGCAGCAAGCGGCCGCTCATGGGGCGGGCCGCCGTCGAGGGCGCCGACGTCACGATCCTCACCAGCGACAACCCGCGCTCGGAGGACCCGCTGGTCATCCTCGCGGACATGGACCAGCGGGACGCGCTGCAGGAGGTCGACCGACGGAAGGCGATCGCCCTCGCCGTCTCGATGGCCGGGCCGGGGGACACGGTCGTGGTCGCCGGCAAGGGCCACGAGAGCGGGCAGGACATCGGGGGAGTCGTCACGCCGTTCGACGACCGCGAGGTGCTCCGAGAGGTGCTGTCCTCATGATCGTCGTCGACCCGGCCGAGGTGCGCGAGGGCCTGCGCGACCTCGCCGTCGCGAGCGAGGGCAAGACCCACCGGACCGTCGCCGTCCTGGGGAACCTGCCCGGCGAGCGCGACGAGCTGATGGACCTCGGACGTTTCCTCGTGCGTCTCGACATCAGCGTGCTCGTCGTCGTGGGCGACGCCGGTCCGGTCCACGCGGGGGCCGTCCTCGAGGGCTCGTGGGGCGAGGAGTCGCGACACGTCGCAACTGAGGAGGACGCGGTCGCACTGTTGAGGGCCGAGCTTCGGGACCATGACGTCGTGCTCGTGTCCGGTCTTCCCTCAGTCGCCCGTGCCCTCGGCGCTGCCTCGTGATCTCCGTCCTCACCGCGGCGATCACCGCGCTGGTGCTCAGCCTCATCGGCACCCCTGCCGTCGTGCGGTTCTTCCGCCGTCAGGGCTACGGCCAGGAGATCCGCGAGGACGGCCCCGCGAGCCACGCCACCAAGCGCGGCACCCCGACCATGGGCGGCACGGTCATCCTGCTGGCGACCTTCGCCGGCTACGTCGTCGCGCACGTCATCGCGCTGCGCAACCCCGGGCGCGGCCCGACGGCCAGCGGGCTGCTGGTGCTGGGCCTCATGGGCTCGCTCGGCCTGGTCGGCTTCCTCGACGACTTCATCAAGATCCGCAAGCAGCGCTCGCTCGGGCTCACGGCGCTGGCCAAGTTCGGCGGCCAGCTCATCACGGGCGTCGGCTTCGCCGTACTCGCCCTGCAGTTCAAGAACCACACGACCAACCTGACCCCCGCCTCGACGCACCTGTCGTTCGTGCGCGACTACAAGGGCTGGACTCTCGGGACCGTCGGCTTCCTCGTCTTCGCCTACCTCGTCATCACGGCGACCTCCAACGCGGTCAACCTCACCGACGGCCTCGACGGCCTTGCCTCCGGCTCGATGGTGATGGTGCTCGCGAGCTACGTGATCATCGCGTTCTGGCAGTTCGGCAACGCCTGCACGGCCAAGGTCCCGAGCGCCGGCTGCTACGACGTGCGCGACCCGCTGGACCTCGCCCTGGTCGCGGCCGCCGCGATGGGCGCCTGCTTCGGCTTCCTCTGGTGGAACGCCTCGCCGGCGAAGATCTTCATGGGTGACACCGGCTCGCTGTCCCTGGGCGGTCTGCTCGCCGGACTCGCGATCACCACCCGCACCGAGCTGCTGCTCGTCGTCCTCGGTGGACTGTTCGTGATCGAGACGCTGTCGGTCGTCATCCAGATCGGCTTCTTCAAGGTGACCCGCAAGCGGGTCTTCAACATGGCGCCGATCCACCACCACTTCGAGCTCGCGGGCTGGGCCGAGAACACCGTCATCGTGCGGTTCTGGATCATCTGCGGCCTCGCGGTCGCCTTCGCCCTCGGCCTGTTCTACGCCGAGTTCCTGTCGAACGGCCCGCTGGGTTGACGAGGGACCGCTGATGGAATGGCAGGGGCTACCGGTCACCGTCGCAGGCGCGGGGGTGAGCGGTACGGCGGCAGCGCGCGTCCTCCGGGACCTGGGCGCCCGCGTGACGGTCGTGGACGACCGGGCCGGGGACCTCGACGAGTTCCCGGTGCAGCGCTCGCTGCCCGACGAGCTCGGGCTGGTCGTCACCTCGCCCGGCTTCAGGCCGACCGTGCCGATGCTCGTCGAGGCCGCGTCGCGCGGGGTCGAGGTCATCGGCGAGGTCGAGCTGGCGTGGCGGCTGTCGCAGGGGCTTCGCGGTGAGAGCGCTGCGCCGTGGCTGGCGCTGACCGGCACGAACGGCAAGACGACGACCGTGAAGATGCTCGAGTCGGTCCTGCGCGCCGCAGGTCACCGCACGGTCTCCGCGGGCAACGTCGGGCTCCCGCTGCTGGAGGCGGTGCTCGACGACTACGACGTGCTGGCCGTCGAGCTCTCCAGCTTCCAGCTGCACTGGTCCTCGACGGTGCGGCCCCACACCGGCGCGATCCTCAACCTCGCCGACGACCACACCGACTGGCACGGCTCGTTCGACGAGTACGCCCAGGCCAAGGCCCGGATCTTCGCCGCGGGCACCTCGATCGCCAACGCCGACGACCCGGTCGTGCGCGGCCTGCTCGGCCAGGCACGTGAGGCGAAGGTCGAGTTCACGCTGCAGTCGCCGAAGCCCGGCCAGGTCGGCGTCGTCGAGCACCTGCTCGTCGACCGCGCGTTCGCCGACGTCCCCGGGGAGGCGACAGCCCTCGCCGACCTCGACGACATCACCGTGCCCGGCGACCACAACGTCGCGAACGCTCTCGCCGCCGCGGCGATGGCCCGGTCCTTCGGCGTCCCGGCCGAGGCGGTCGCCGAGGGCCTGCGCGCTTTCGTGCCCGACCCGCACCGCAACGCCCTCGTGACCACCGTCGACGGCGTCGCCTGGGTCGACGACAGCAAGGCGACCAACCCGCACGCGGCCGCCGCGAGCCTGGCCGCCTACCCCTCGATCGTGTGGGTCGCAGGCGGTCTGCTCAAGGGCGCCGACGTCGACGACCTAGTCCGCCAGGCCGCCCCTCGGCTGAAGGCCGTGGTGCTGCTCGGGACAGACCGGGCTGTCCTCCGGGAGGCTCTCGAGCGACACGCGCCCGATGTCCCCGTCGTCGAGGTCTCCCGCCTCGACACTGGGGCGATGCAAGAGGTCGTGGCAGCGGCCCGGTCGCTGGCGCGTCCGGGCGACACCGTGCTGCTCGCGCCCGCGGCCGCCTCGATGGACTGCTTCACCGACTACAAGCAGCGCGGCGACCTGTTCGCCGAGCTCGCCAGCCAGGGCACGGCGGGCAGCGCGTGACGACCGTTCCCCACGTCCGGGTCCGTGAGAAGGCCGGCGAGAAGCGAGCCGAGGCCGCGGCCGCTGCGCGCCCGTCCGTGCTGCAGGGCCCACTGGCCTCCTACTACCTCGTACTGGTCAGCACCGGCCTGCTGCTCGCCATCGGCTTCGTCATGGTGCTGTCGGCGTCGAGCGTGCGCGCCTACTCGACCTACGGCTCGGTCTTCGCCATCGCGGTGAAGCAGGGCATCTTCATCGGCATCGGTCTGCCCGCCATGTGGCTCGGCTCGCGCATCCCGGTCCGCGTCTACCGCAAGTTCGGCCTGCCGCTGCTGCTCGCAGCGCTCTTCCTGCTGGTCGCCGTGCTCGTCCCGGGCATCGGGCGCAACGTCGACGGCGCGCGCCGCTGGATCCCGCTGCCGATGGGCTTCAACCTGCAGCCCTCCGAGATCGCCAAGCTCGGGCTGTCCCTGTGGGGCGCCGACGTGCTGGTGCGCAAGAAGAAGCTGCTCGGCGAGTGGAAGCACCTGGTCATCCCGCTCGTGCCCGCCGTCGCCCTCGTCGCCGGCCTGGTCATGCTCGAGCCGGACATGGGCACCACGATCGTGGTGTCGGCGATCCTCATGGCGCTGCTCTGGGTCGTCGGCGCACCGGGTCGGGTCTTCGCCGTGATGCTCACGTCGGCGCTGACCCTCGGTGCGCTCATGGCCGTCGCCGAGCCCTACCGCCTCCGGCGCCTGACCTCCTTCGCCGACCCGTGCTCGGAGACGCAGCGACTCGACCACGGGTTCCAGGCCTGCCAGGGCCTCACCGCCCTCCACAGCGGCGGCGTCTTCGGCCTCGGCCTCGGCGCCTCCCGCGAGAAGTGGGCCGGCGGCCTGCCCAACCCCTACACCGACTACGTCTTCGCGATCATCGGTGAGGAGCTCGGCCTGCTGGGCACCCTCACCGTGCTGCTGCTGTTCGCGACCCTGACCTTCGCGGGCATCCGCATCGCCAAGCGCACCAACGACCCCTTCGTCCGCCTCGCCGCCACGGGCATCACGGTGTGGATCGCGGTGCAGGCGCTCGTCAACATGGCCACGGTGGCCGGGCTCGTGCCGATCACCGGCATCCCGCTGCCGCTCATCTCCTTCGGCGGGTCCGCCCTGATCCTCACGCTGTTCGGCCTCGGCATGCTGCTCGCGTTCGCCCGCACGGAGCCCGGCGCCCAGAAGGCACTCGCGCAGCGCAAGGGCGTCGTCCGCTCCCGCTTCGTCCGGACGCGGATCTCCGTGCCGCAGCAGCGGAAGTCCTCCGGCAAGGGCCCGGGCAAGGCGGCGAAGAGCTCTCCCAAGGGCAAGCCGTCCACCGCTCGCCGCCCGGCGACCCGCAGGCGGTGACGGTGCACGTCGTCCTCGCCGGCGGCGGCTCTGCGGGCCACGTGTCCCCGCTGCTCAGCACGGCCGACGCGCTGCGCCGGGCCGAGCCGGGCATCGGCATCAGCGCCCTGGGCACCGAGGAGGGCCTCGAGTCCCGGCTCGTCCCGGAGGCCGGTTATGACTTCGCCGTCGTGCCCAAGGTCCCGCTGCCGCGCAAGCCGACACCGGCCCTGTTCGCCGTCCCCGGCCGGTTGCGCGCGGCGGTCAAGGCCGCGGGCGACCACCTGGACGCCGTGCAGGCGTCTGCGGTGGTCGGCTTCGGCGGCTACGTGTCGGTGCCCGCCTACCTCGCCGCCCGCAAGCGGGGCATCCCGATCGTGGTCCACGAGGCCAACTCCCGCGCGGGCCTCGCCAACCGGCTCGGGGCGCGCTGGGCGAAGGTCGTGGCGGTCACGGTGCCGGTGGGGCTCAGGGGCGAGCAGCTCGTCGGGCTCCCGCTGCGCCGGGACATCACGACCCTCGACCGGACGGCAGCCCGGGCGCGGGCCCGCGCGGAGTTCGGTCTGGAGCCGGACGGGCCGGTGCTGCTCGTCACCGGCGGCTCGCTCGGCGCCCGCCGGCTGAACGCGGCGGCGACCGGCGCCGCGCACGAGCTCGACCGCGCGGGGGTCCAGGTGCTCCACGTGACGGGGGAGAAGAACGCGCAGGACGTCAAGGACGCCCTCGGTGAGGCGCCTGCGGGCTATCACGTCGTCCCTTACGTCAACGGCATGCAGGCCGCCTACGCCGCAGCCGACCTGGTGCTCTGCCGGGCCGGCATGAACACCTGCGCCGAGCTGGCGGTCGTCGGCCTGCCCGCGGTCTACGTGCCGCTCCCCATCGGCAACGGGGAGCAGGCGCTCAACGCGCGACCGATCGTCGAGGCGGGCGGTGGCCTGCTCGTCGCCGACGAGGAGGTCGACGCTGACTACGTGACCTCGACCGTCCTGCCGCTCGCCCTCGACGCGGGCAGGCTCGCCGTGATGGGCCAGGCCGCCCGCCGCCTCGGTCACCCGCACGCGGACGACGAGCTCGCCGCCCTGGTCCTGAAGGCCGCCCGATGACCCGCGTCCACTTCGTCGGCATCGGCGGCGCCGGCATGAGCGGCATCGCGCGGGTGCTGCTCGCCCGCGGGACCCAGGTCTCCGGCAGCGACGCCAAGGACTCCCTCGCCGTCGCGAGCCTGCGTGCCCTCGGCGCCGACGTCCACGTGGGCCATGACGCAGCACATGTGACCGGCGCAGACGTCGTGGTCATCTCGACCGCGATCCGCGAGACCAACCCTGAGCTCGCCGCTGCCCGCGCGGCCGGCATCCCGGTGCAGCGCCGCGCCGAGGCCTTGGCGCAGCTGCTCACCGGCTACCGCTCCGTCGCCGTCGCCGGCACCCACGGCAAGACGTCGACCACGTCGATGCTGACGGTGGCCGCGCAGCACTGCGGCGTCGACCCGTCGTTCGCCATCGGCGGCGACCTCAACGAGGCCGGCAGCAACGCCCACCACGGCACCGGCGACCTGTTCGTCCTCGAGGCCGACGAGAGCGACGGCAGCTTCCTCGCCTACGGCCCCCACGCCGCCATCGTCACCAACGTCGAGCCCGACCACCTCGACCACCACGGCACCGCCGAGGCCTACGAGCAGGTCTTCCGCGACTTCGTCGACACCGTCACCGGCTTCCTCGTCACCAGCGCCGACGACCCGGGCGCACGCGCCCTCACGGACTACGCCCGGTCCAAGGGGCTCGAGGTCCACACCTACGGAACGGCCGAGGACGCCGATCTCACGATGCGCAGCCTCACCGCTGCCGGAGGCACCTCGACCTACGAGGCGGTCCTGCGCGGCCGCCGCCTCGGCACCGTCACCGTGCCGATCGCGGGGGAGCACATGGCGCGCAACAGCGCGGCTGCCCTCCTCACGGCCGTGCAGCTCGGGCTTCCCGACGCCCTGGTCATCGAGGGCCTCGCCGGCTTCTCCGGGGTGCGCCGCAGGATGGAGCTCAAGGGCTCTGCCGCCGGCGTCCGCGTCTACGACGACTACGCCCACCACCCCACCGAGGTGCGGGCCCAGCTCGAGGCCGCCCGAGGCATGACCGGTGGCGGCCGGCTCATCGCTGTCTTCCAGCCCCACATGTACTCCCGCACCGCCACCTTCGCCGACGCGTTCGGCGAGGCCCTCGCCCTCGCCGACGAGGTCGTCGTCATGGACGTCTACGGCGCCCGCGAGGACCCCGTCCCCGGCGTCACGGGCGGCCTGGTCGCCGCAGCCGTCACGCTGCCCGCCCAGCACGTCCTGTTCGAGCCGTCCTGGTCGAACGTCCCCGCCGCCGTCGTGTCGCGCGCCCATGCAGGCGATCTCGTGCTCACACTCGGAGCAGGGGACGTCACGCAGATCGGCCCCGAGGTGCTGCGGCTGCTCGAAGGGGGAGAGGCATGAGCCGGATGCCCAAGGTCGTGTCCGCGGCCCCGCGCCTGCAGGCCAAGGCGCAGGCCGAGCGCCACGACCGCCGCATGACCGCCCTGCGCCGCATCGCCTGGGCGTTGGCCGCCGTCGTCCCGCTCGCCGTCCTCGGCTGGGTCGTGCTCGGCACCAGCCTCCTCGGCGTGAGCAAGGTCCTCGTCTCCGGCGAGCATCGCCTCACCGCCGAGCAGGTCCAGTCTGCGGCCGACGTCCCCAAGGGCACCCCCCTCGCCCGCATCGACACCAGCGCCGTCGCCCGTCGCGTCCGCGCCCTCGACGCCGTCGCCTCCGTCACCGTCACCCGCAGCTGGCCCAACACCCTCAAGGTCACGGTCATCGAGCGCACCGCCGCCGTGGCCGTCCAGGACGGCGCGAAGTACGACCTCCTCGACTCCACCGGCGTCCAGTTCGACGGCGCCTCCGCCCCGCCCCGCGGCGTCGTCCGCCTCCAGGCCACCGGCGACGCCCGCACCGCCGCCCTCACCGTCCTGACCGGCCTCCCGACCCAGCTGCGCCGCGCCGTCTGGATCGTCCGCGCCGCCTCCCCGCAAGAGGTCTCACTCGTCCTGCGCGGCAACCGCGTCATCGTCTGGGGGTCACCCACCCACCCGCCCGGACAAACCCCCCCCGCCCCAGCCCACCACAACCGCCCCCCTCACAACTAA
>CBIHPE010000175.1:0-8560 GCA_966212015.1 uncultured Frankiales bacterium
ATGCGCACGCGAACCTCCGGGTCGGTCTTGGCGAAGAAGGCGAAGTGCACGCCGAACTGCTCGTCCTCCCAGGAGGACGGTCCGGCCTCGCCGAGGAGCTCGGTGAAGCGCTCCTTGCCCTCGGCGGTGAGCTTGTAGACGACCTTGCCGCGCTTGCCGGTCAGCGCGGGGGCGCCGGCGACGATCTCGGCGTCGCCCTCGTCCTCCGCGATCCAGCCGGCGTCCTTCATCCGGCGGAGCGAGGGATAGAGCGAGCCGTAGGAGAAGGCGCGGAAGCCGCCGAGCGTGGCCTTGAGCCGCTGGCGCAGCTCGTAGCCGTGCAGCGGGCTCTCGTGCAGCAGTCCGAGAACGGCGAGCTCGAGCACGTCGTACCCCTTCCTGCTCGAGCGATGTATCTGGGTTATGTATCGGGGCGATACATCGCGGTGACAGGGACGACGCTACGTCAGATCGGGGCGAAAGCGCAACAGCAGGTGAACCAGGCGTGTCGTGACGGTGAGCACATCTGGCGTCCTGTTGACCGAGTCCCGCTCAGCGGGATGCCCTGTGTGGCGCGCCGAGCCGCGTCCGGAGCACCATTCCTGCAACCCGTTCTAGAAGGAGCCCCGCCCGTGAGCACACCCGTTCTCGCTGCCATCGAGGAGCGCGCCGAGGAGATCGCCGCGCAGGGACCGATCAGCGAGCAGGAGGGCCAGCTCAGCGAGAGCGCGGTCAAGCTGCTCCGCGAGGTCGGGATCATGAAGATGCTCGCCCCGAAGACCTACGGCGGCTACGAGTCGCACCCGGTCGAGTGGGCCGAGGCGGTCATGCGGCTCGGCAGCCTCGACGGCGCCACCGGCTGGCTCGGCGGCATCGTCGGCGTGCACCCGTGGGAGGTCGCGATGGCCGACCCCAAGGTGCAGGAGGAGATCTGGGGCGAGGACCAGGAGGTCTGGGTCGGCTCGCCGTACGCGCCGATGGGCGTGCTCAAGCCGCTCGGTGACGACACGTACTCCTTCAGCGGCCACTGGCAGTTCTCGTCCGGCACCGACCACTGCGACTGGCTGTTCCTCGGCGCGCTGATGGGCGACGAGACCGGCGCGCCGATCATGCCGCCGGTCATGCGGCACGTGCTCATCCCCCGCGCCGACTACGAGATCGTCCAGGACTCCTGGGACGTCGTCGGCCTGAAGGGCACCGGCTCGAAGGACATCAAGGTCAAGGGCGCGATCGTGCCCGGCTACCGCGTCGTCAACTACGACAAGCTGGCCGAGGGCACGCTCGCCAAGGAGATGGGCATCGACAACCCGCTCTACTCGGTGCCGTTCTCGGGCATCTTCCCGCTGGGCATCACCTCCGCCGTGATCGGCATCGCCGAGGGCGCCCTGGCGCACCACCTGGCCTACCAGCGCACCCGCGTGCAGATCACCGGCACGAGGATCAAGGACGACCCGTACGTCCTGACGGCCATCGGCGAGGCCTCGGCCGAGGTCCACGCCTCCCGCACCGTCCTGCTCGACAACGTCAACCGCCTGTACGACGGCACGGCCGCCGGCCGCACCTTCACCTTCGCCGAGCGCGCCGACTCCCGCCGCAACCAGGTCTCCGCCGCGTGGCGCGCCGTCCGCGCCGTCGACGAGATCGTGGCCCGTTCCGGTGGCAACGGCCTGCGGATGGACCACCCGCTGCAGCGGTTCTGGCGCGACGCCCACATGGGCCTGGCGCACGCCATCCACGTGCCCGGGTCGGTGAACCACGTGTCCGCTCTCGGCCAGGTCGGCCACGAGCCGCCGCCCGGCCCGATGCGCGCGATGATCTAGGACCTTGCGTCCTTTCTCCTAAGCCTGACTGCGGCGCCAGTTCCGAGGACGTTGCGTAGGGTCTGAGGGCATGGAACGGCGGGACGTGGTGGACCACGCGCTGAAGCGCCGTGCCGCCCTCGCGGAGCTGTACTCGGGGCGGGTGAGCCCGGGCGAGGTGCAGGACGCGTCGCCGTACCTGAAGTCCGCCGCCAAGCGGCTCGGCGTCGAGACCGACCGCACCTGCCCCGTGTGCCGCAAGGCCAAGCTGCACGAGGTGCTGTGGGTCTACGGCGACGCGATCGGCGACGCCGACGGCACCAGCCGCACGCTGGCCGAGGTCGAGCGCCTGGCGACCGAGCGGCCCGACTTCAGCGTCTACGACATCGAGGTCTGCACCGCGTGCGACTGGAACCACCTCGTGCGCACCTGGCGGACGGGCACCCCGGGCACGCCCGCCGCGCGCCGCACGCGGCGGCGAGAAGCGTGACCTGTCGCTCAGCGTGAACTCACTGTGACTGGGGCAGAGTAGAGCGGTGATCACCTGGTTCCGCCGCCTGTCCTGGCCCAAGCGCCTCCTTGCCCTCAGCGGCGGCGGGTTCCTGGTCCTCGTCCTGCTCCTCGTGCTCGGCTACGTGACGACGAGCGTGCCGGCGCCGAGCAAGTTCGCGACCGACCAGTCGACCCAGTTCCTGTACCTCGACAAGAAGCCGATGGGCGCGCTCGGCAAGAACCGCCAGATCGTCGACCTCGACAAGATCAGCCCGGCCGCCCAGCACGCCGTCCTGGCCGCGGAGGACCGCGACTTCTACACCGAGCCCGGTATCAGCCTCAAGGGCATCGGCCGGGCGCTGTTCACCAACGTCAGGGCCGGCGGGGTGCAGCAGGGCGGTTCGACGATCACCCAGCAGTACGCCAAGAACGCCTTCCTCACCCAGGAGCGGACCTTCACCCGCAAGATCCGGGAGGTCTTCATCGCGGTGAAGATGAGCCAGACCGTCCCGAAGGACACGATCCTGGCCGACTACCTCAACACGATCTACTTCGGTCGCGGCGCCTACGGCATCGAGACCGCGGCCCGCACGTACTTCGGGGTGCACGCCGCCGACCTCACGCCTGCGCAGGCGGCCGTCCTCGCGAGCAGCATCCGCTCCCCGGCGGGGTACGACCCCGAGCGGCACCCGGACAAGGCGAAGCAGCGCTGGGACTTCGTGCTCGCGGGCATGGTGAAGAAGGGCTGGCTGAAGGAATCGGACGTCCCGACGGCCTACCCGAAGGTCAAGCCCCGCGCCGAGCAGAGCGCCTCCGCTTTCCCGGGGCCGCTCAGCTACGTGAAGGACCAGGTGCTCGCCGAGCTCGCCGGCCTCGGGTACGACGAGGCGACCGTCCAGGCCGGCGGCCTGACCGTCATCACCACCCTCGACAAGAACGCGCAGGACGCCGCCAAGCAGTCCATGGAGTCCAACATCCCGACGCCGGCCAAGGGCGACGCCAACCCGGTCGTCGGGGCGCTGGTTTCGATCGAGGCCAAGACGGGGCGCATCGTCGCCTACTACGGCGGGCGCGAGGCCGGCGGGTTCGACCGCGCCAGCGACGGCGCCGTCCAGCCGGGCTCGTCCATGAAGCCGTACGTCCTCGCCACCGCCCTCGAGCAGGGCAAGTCGCTGTCGTCCCGCTACCCCGGTCAGAGCGGTCAGGACATCTGCGGCCAGAAGAACGTGAAGAACGACGAGGGCGACCCGGCGTTCGGCGACATCGACCTCACGACCGGCCTGAAGTACTCCGTCAACGCGGTCTACTTCCGCCTCGCCTGCGACGTCGGGCCGAAGAAGGTCGTCGAGCTGATGCGCAAGGCGGGCCTCGACAACGCCAAGGACAAGCTCGACGGCGAGGGGACCCTCAGCCCGCAGATCGCGCTCGGCTCCGGCGGCTACGAGGTGCGGCCCATCGACCAGGCCGCCGGCTACGCGACCTTCGCCAACCAGGGCGTGCACGTGAAGCCGCACTTCGTGGAGGCGGTCTGCGACATCAACCGCAAGAAGTGCAAGTACACCCACCGCGACCAGTCGCGGGCGTTCTCCGCGGACGTCTCGGCGGACGCGACCTCCGCGATGGCGGCCGTCGTCGACGGCGGCACCGGCACGCGCGCCAAGCTCGACGGACGGCCGACCGCCGGCAAGACCGGCACGACCAGCCAGAACACCAACGCCTGGTTCTGCGGGTTCACCCCGAGCCAGCTGGCGACGGCCGTCTGGCTCGGCCGTCCCAAGGGCGGGAAGCTGACGCTGCCCGGCAACCCGAACGGCGTCTACGGCGGCACGGTCCCGGCCACGATCTTCAAGCAGTACATGGAGGTCGCCCTCCAGGGCCAGCCGGTGACCCAGCTGCCGAAGAAGGCCAACGTCGGCTCGCCGGCGACCCCCTCCACCGGTCCGACCTCCACGACGACGAGCACCCCGACGGCCTCCGCGTCCGCCACGACGGCCCCGACGAAGCCGCCGGTCATCCCGACCTCGCCGCCCCCCGTGGTGCCGACGGTCGTCCCGACGACCGCGCCGCCGCAGCCGACCTCGAGCCCGACGCCGCCGCCCCAGTCGCAGGCCGCATCGCCTGCTGCATCGCCGTAGTCAGCCGTAGTTCGCCGTAGTTCGCCGTAGGGTGGCGGCGTGACCGCGCCGCTCGTCCTGCCGTCCTGTGACGACCCGATGGTGCGGGGCGCGGCCGAGGCGATCGGCGGTCCGCCCGGGCAGCACGCGCGCCTCGGGCGCCGGCGGTTCTGGAACGTCCTGCGGGTGCTGCTCGCGCTGACCTCGGTGACGATGCTGCTCGGCTTCGCGCAGAAGGCGCCCTGCCGCAGCGGCAGCAACTGGCAGCACGAGTACCAGTACACGCGGGCCTGCTACACCGACGTCGTCGCGCTCTACAGCGCCGAGGGCCTCTCCGACGGGAAGAGGCCCTACTACGAGCACCCGGTCGAGTACCCCGTCGTCATCGGCGGCGTCATGTGGGTGTCGTCCGGCCTGGCCCGCGGCCTGGAGACGCTGCACCACGACGGCGCGACGCAGCGCGCGCTCGCCGCGGTCAACAACGCCAAGACCCCGCAGGACGCGGCCTCCGCGCGCAGCTCGGTCGACTACAGCAAGGCAATCGCCCGCGGGCGGCACTTCTACGACGTCACCTGGTTCCTCATGACGGCGTGCGCGCTCATCGTCGTCATCGCCCTGGCGAGGACCGCCGGCCGACGTCCCTGGGACGCGGCGCTGTTCGCCCTGTCGCCAGCACTTCTCCTGCACGGCACGACGAACTGGGACCTGGTCGCCGTCGCGTTCGCGGCGCTCGGCATGTGGGCCTGGGCCCGCAAGTACCCCTTGCTCGCCGGCGTGCTGTTCGGCCTCGGTGCGGCCACCAAGCTCTACCCGGTGCTGTTCCTCGTACCGCTCCTCGGCCTCTGCATCAGGGTGAAGCGGATGCGCGCCTGGAACCTCGCCGCCGCAGCGACCCTCGTCACGGCCGTCGGCCTGACGCTGCCGTTCTACCTGACGGCTCCGTCGTACGGCGACGTCAACGGGCAGCCCAGGAAGATCGAGACGCACAGCCTGCTGCCGGTGCACTGCCAGCTGACCTACCAGGGCGTGACGACGCTGAGGACAGGGCACTGCCCGACCGCCCTGCGCGACGGCGAGACGGGCGTGCAGGTCACGAACGCGGTCTACCGGTTCTTCGACCTCAACCAGACCCGCGGCGCCGACTGGGACTCGCTCTACCTGCAGCTCATGGACGGCCGCGGCTGGACGAACGGGCACTGGCTCACGAACGCGCTGCACTCCGACGGCGTCGTGCCCAGCAAGCTCAACGGCGTCGTCGCCGTCGGCGTCATCCTCGTCAGCGTCATCGTGCTGCTGCTGTGCCTGCTCGCCCCGCGAAGGCCGCGCGTCCCCCAGGTGCTGTTCCTCATGATCACGGGCTTCCTGCTGGTCAACAAGGTCGACAGCCCGCAGTACGTCCTGTGGCTGGTGCCGCTCGCCGTGCTCGCCCGGCCGCGCTGGCGGCTGTTCCTGGTGTGGCAGGCGACCGAGGTGCTCGTGCTGTTCTCGCGCTTCTACTTCTTCATCAACAACGACGGATCGACGAAGAACCCGATTCGCGTCGAGGGCATCGGCATGCGGTGGTTCTTCGGGGCCGTGCTGCTGCGCGACCTGCTCCTGCTGGTCTACAGCGCCTTCGTGATCCGCGAGATCTTCCGCCCGGAGGCGGACGTCGTCCGCCGCGACGGTGACGACGACCCGGCAGGCGGCGTGCTCGACGGCGCTCCGGACAGGGCGTTCTCGCGCGCATGACCGCACTGCGCACCTGGCTCGCCACCCGGGTCGCCCTGGTCGTCCTCGTCCTCGCCGGCACCCGGCAGGTCTTCAGCGGCCGCGGCGAAGGGTGGCTCGCCGGCTGGGACAGCTGGGACGTCACGCTGTTCGCGAAGATCGCGCAGTACGGCTACGGCGGCTACCCGCAGCACTACCCCGACAAGGACGTCGTCGCGTTCTTCCCCGGCTTCCCACTTGTCCTCGCCGCGGTGCACGTGCTCGTCCCGTCGTGGACGGCAGCCGGTCTGCTCGTCTCGTTCGTCGCGGGGGCCGTCGCGGTCGTCTACCTGGCGAAGCTGGCCGAGCTCGAGGGAGCGGACGGCCCGCGCGCCGTCCTGCTGCTCGCATTGTCGCCGTACGCGGTCTTCCTCGCGGTCGGCTACAGCGAGGCGCTGTTCCTCGCCTTCGCGATCCCCGGTTGGTACGCCGCCCGGCGCGGGAGCTGGGAGAGCGCCTCGCTGCTCGTCGGTGCCGCCTGCCTGGTCCGGATCAGCGGGCTGTTCCTCGCGATCGGCCTGCTCGTGCTCTGGGCGACGACCTCGCGGGAGCGGAGCGCCCTGGCCTGGCTGCCCGTCCCGTTCGTCGTGCTTCTCGGCTGGTTCGCCTACCTCAAGCACCTCACCGGCGACTGGCTCGCCTGGCAGCACGCCCAGGCCGAGGGCTGGGGCAGGCACCTCACCGACCCGTGGACGTCGCTGCGCGCGACCTGGGACGCCGCCCACTCACCCGGGCTGAGCGCCGAGTTCCGGTGGTCCTACTACGCGCAGATCGTCTGCGTGGCCGCCGGTCTCGTCGTCGTCGCCGTCTCGCTCGCGCGCAAGGAGTGGGGCGAGGCGGTCTACGTCGGGCTCTCCCTCGGCGCGCTCGCCACGTCGACCGTCTACCTGTCGATCGAGCGCGCGACGCTGCTGTGGTTCCCGCTCTGGATCATGCTCGCGCGGGCCGCTGCGGCCCGGCCGTGGGTGCAGTGGGGGTACGTCGTCGTGTCGGTGCCCCTGATGGCAGCCGGCGTGCTGACCTTCCACGACGGCCGTTGGGTCGGCTGACCCTCGGCCGCGAATGGAAACAGCGCTGCGGAAGTCAGCCCTGAATCCGCAGCGCAGTGTCCATTCACACCAAGCCGGTCGCGTCGGGGAGGCCGGCCTCGAAGGAGCCCTGCCGGACGACCGGGTCGTGGAAGCCGTCGTCGGCGCGGAGCAGCCAGGTGTAGGTGCCCGGCAGTGCCGGGACGCCCGCGCGGGTGCCGTCCCACGACAGGTGCGGCCGGCTCTTGCTGCCCGACGTCGACGCCACGACCGTGCCTGTCCCGTCGCGGAAGAGCAGCTGCCAGCGCACGTCGCGGCTGAGGGTCGCGTTGAGGACGACCGGCGTCGGGGCGTGCAGCGGCGCGCCTGAGAGCTGCGCCGACACGATGCGCGGCGGCGCGCTCATCGCTGTCCACGCGAGCTCGCGGATCATCGGCAGGTCCTGCTGCAGCGAGCCGGGGCAGTCGGTGATGCCGGTCTCGCCGTGGCCGAAGACGCGGTGCAGCGTCACGGTCCGGCCGGAGGAGTAGCGCGGAGATCCCTTGCTGGTCAGGCGGACCGTCGTGCGCGGGTCGAAGTGCCACGTCGTGGCGGCGTAGGCGACGACGCGAGCCAGTGCCTTGTCGGCGGCGTCGCTCGCGTGCGCCTTGGTCATGTCGCCGAGCATCGCGACCCCGAGGGTGCCGGTGTTGAAGCCCTGCGCGTGCGAGCCGATCGTCGCGCGACCGAGCCCGCCGCGTCGGCCCTCCCACACCCGGCCGTACTGGTCGACGAGCAGGTTGTAGCCGAGGTCGGACCAGCCGCGGGTCCGCACGTGGTAGGCGTAGTCGGCCCTGATCAGGCTCGGGACCTCGTCCGGCGTGTAGCCGTTCTGGTTGTCGGTGTGGTGCACGGTCACCGCGACCACGCGAGAGGCGTACGACGGGGAGCGCCGCACCCAGGACTCGTCGGCGCCCCAGTCGGCGCGGGTCTGGACGGTCCCGAGGATGCCGTGCGCGACAGCGGCGTGGGCCTGCTGCAGGCCGAAGCGCGCGTGCCCGTCGGAGACCCGCGCCAGCCGGAGGCCGGTCGCGTCACCGGTGACGGTGACCTGCGCGAGGTCGGCCTTCGCCGGTCGCCAGAGCGGCTCCGTGCCGGGGGTGCTGCCCGCGTCGCCGGTGTCCTGGTCGGCGGTCTGCCACGGCGACCAGCCGCTCGTGGTGTGCCAGCGGTACCGGACCGTCGCCGTGCCCGACCGCCAGGTCACGCCGACGAGGCGCTCGGAGCTGAGGCCGGCCGTCGTCGTACCGAGACTGAGGACAGCCGACCGGACGACGGCGTCGACCGGGCCGGCGGAGGACACGGCGGGAAGGACGGTCAGGCCGGTCACGGCCAGGGCCATCACGAGAAAGCGGCGCAA
>CBIHPE010000176.1:0-8559 GCA_966212015.1 uncultured Frankiales bacterium
GACGGCTCGCCGGCCTCGATGACGCCGGGGATGTCCCAGATCTTCTTGAGGTTGCCGCGGACCCGGCGGCCCTCCTTGGCCGTGAGCAGCGCTGCCTTGGCGAGCTCGCGGCGCGGCGTGCCGACCGGGACGTGCCGGTCGAAGGCGGCGCGCGCCTTCTGCTTCGGGGTCAGCGGTCCCGCGGGGCTGCCGGGCACGGCGGCGGCCGGCCTGGGACGGGGGGCGACGGGTTCGGGCTTCTCGGGAGCGGGCTCGGCCACCGGCGGCGCCGGCGGGGCGAGCTCGCGAACGCGGGCCTCGAGCGCGGCGCGGCGGTCGTTCTCCTTGAGCAGCTCGTCGCGCAGGTGCCGCACGCGGCGCAGGAGCAGCTCCTCCGTCGTCGGGATGTCGGGGAGGTCGGCCTTGGCGGGCTTGCGCGCGTCCTCGTGCGTGAGCTTGGCCTCGAGCGGCAGCTCCTCGTCACGCGGGCCCGCGGTGCCGTTGGCGTGCGCCATCACCCCGCACTGCCACTGCGACTCGGTGCCCTCCTTCCAGAAGACCGGCCCCCACGACGCGGGGTCGATCGGCTGGACGTCGGTGAAGCCGGCCCGGCGGAAGAGCTCGGCGAGCGAGTCCGGCCCGTAGCACCAGATGTGGGGCGACGGCTGGACGTAGGAGTAGATGAAGGAGGCGTTGACCTGGTCGTTGCTGACCTCGCCGTCGAGGTACGCCTGGAAGATCGCGTCCATGTCGGGCGTGACAGCGGAGATGACGGTGCCCGGCTTGAGCCGCTCGTTCATGATGCGCAGCGTCACGAGGGCGTCGCCGGGCATGATGTGCTCGAGCACGTGGCCCATGTAGATCTCGTCGATCTCGCCGGCGTACTGCCGCAGGAACTCCGCGGCCTCCATGTAGATGTCGGCCTTGACGTCGGGGCTCTCGTCGACGTTGGTCCAGCCCTCCATGTAGGCCTGGCCGCAACCGAGGTTGACTCTCACGACAGCTCTCCCTGATCAAGTGTCTTCATGGTCCACGTGCCCGGCAGGTCGACGACACCTGCCCCCGCGGCCCCGTGCCCCGGCTGCACGTGCAGCGCGAACGCCTGGTCGCGGTAGTCGTAGACGTAGGCCATCGAGGTGTCGACGACCGCCGCGCTGACGACGTAGGCCCCCGGCTGCAGCAGCAGGGGATCCATCCGGAAGTCGACGTAGCCTGACCCTCGAGGAGTGCCGGTCATGATCCCGCCCTCCTTCGTGTTGGGCCCGCTCACGTGCGTACCGCTCTCGTGGTGGAACGCGAGCCCGAACACCGGCTCGTGCACCGGGTCGTGCACGTCGTAGTGCACCCGGACGGTGAGCGCCTCGCCCGTCGTGCCGACCGGCGAGGGGTTGCCCACCGCGTCGAGGAACTCCACCCGACCGATCGTGATCTCACGGGTGCCGCGCCGGCTCGCGCTGTCGTCGAGCTCCTCGGCGTGACCGAGGCGGTCGGCCTCTGCCTTGTTGACCTCGCGCAGGTAGGAGTCGACGACGTGCAGCGCGGTGCCCGACGCCTTCATGTGCCCGTGGTCGAGCCAGAGCGCGTGGTCGCAGAGCGTCTGCACGAGGGGCAGCGAGTGCGAGACGAAGGCGATCGTCACGCCCTTGCGCCGCAGCTTGTAGAGGTGGTCGAAGCACTTGCGCTGGAAGTCCTCGTCGCCGACGGCCACGATCTCGTCGATGAGCAGGATCTCCGGGTCGAGGTTCACCGCGATGGCGAAGCCGAGCCGGACGTACATGCCCGAGCTGTAGACCTTGACGGGCGCGTCGATGAAGCGGGTCTCGAGGCCGCTGAACTCGATGATCTCCTCGAGCGACGCGTCGATCTGCTTGCGCGTCATGCCGAGGATCGAGCCGTTGAGGAAGACGTTCTCGCGCCCGGAGAGCTCGGGGTGGAACCCGGCACCGAGCTCGATCATCGAGCTGACCCGGCCGGCGGCGAGGACCGTGCCGGAGGTCGGCCGGTGGATGCTGGCGAGCAGCTTGAGCATCGTCGACTTGCCCGAGCCGTTGTGACCGATCAGGCCGTAGGTCGACCCGCGCGGCACCTCGAAGGAGACGTCGCGGAGCGCCCAGAACTCGTCGGCGCCCTTGGGACGCCCGCGGACGAAGCGCTCCTTGATGTTGGTGCGCCGGTCGGAGTGGAGGTCGAACTTCTTGCTGACCCCGTCCACCCGGATCGCGACGTCGCTGCTCTCGCTCACAGCTCCTCCGCCACGTCCCGAGAGCCGCGCTCGAAGTAGGTGAAGCCGAGCAGGAACACCGCGACGCTCACCACGAGCATGACGAGCATCCGGGTCGCGCTGGGGACCTGCAGGAAGTAGACGCAGTCGCGGAACGCCTCGACGAACTGGGTGAGCGGGTTGAGCTCGATGATCCGGCGCAGCGGCAGCCCGTCGTGGTGCTCGGGGACGATGTCGAGCTTGTAGATGATCGGCGTCCCGTAGAACAGCAGGTTCATGCCGATGGACACGATGTAGGACACGTCGCGGTACTTCACGTTGAGCCGCGCCAGGACCATGCCGAGGCCGAGCGCGAACAGCCCGAGCATCGCCAGCAGGACCGGCAGCAGCAGGAACGTCCAGCTGACGTTCTGCGCGACGATCATGACGACCACCAGCAGGCCCACCTCGATGCCCGCCTGGTAGAGCGTGGCCCCGGCCCCGCCGATGACCGGCGCGAACGGCGGGAAGTAGATCTTCTTCAGCAGCGGGCCGGCCCCGACCAGCGCCGTGATCGACCCGGTGACGACGGCGTTGAAGAAGTTCCAGGCCACCAGCGCGGTGAACAGGTAGATCGCGAAGCTGCGGAGCTCGCCGTTGCCCGCCGGCAGCGGCTGCTGCTTCAGGAAGATGCCGAAGACCAGCGAGTAGATCGCGAGGGTCGCGAGCGGGTTGAGGAGCGACCAGAGCTGGCCCAGGACGCTGCCCTTGTACTTGCCCCGGAGCTCGCGCTGCGCGAAGTTGCCGATGAGGCCCCGGTAGGTCCAGATCGCGGAGAGCTGCGGCATCGGTCTCGTCTACTCGAGGGCAAGGAACCCGCCCACTCTAGGGGATCAGTCCCTCACCCCCGGGGTCCCCGAGCGCGTGGCGCGGGCACCGTAAGGTCGGTCACATGGCCCGGTCCACCCTGCTCGTCCCGTGCGTGGCGCTGCTGCTGGCCGCAGCCTGCACAGGCTCCACCCAGACCGTGGAACCGACTCCTGAGCCGACCCTGTCCCCCACCCCGACGGTCAGCCCGACGCCGAGCCCCACCCCGTCCCCCACTCCGACCGTGACGCCCAGCCAGGTCGTCCCCACCGGCAGCGAGTCGCCGGCCCCGCTCGGCCAGCCCACCTGCAAGGCGTCTGCCGTGACCATCACCGACGCCGACCTGGTCACGAAGCCCGGCTACCGCGCGGAGATCTACGTGCTGCGGACCACCGGGGCCCCGTGCCAGCTGAACGGCTACCCGACGGTGCTCGTCAACGGGGCGACCGTCACCCACGGCGGCAGCGGCCTCCCGCCGGAGCTGCCCCAGCCGTACACGCTCTCGCGGAGCACCTCGCTGAGCTTCGCGCTGGCCACGGCGCGCCCCGGCACCAGGTGCGACGACCAGACCGCGATCACCGTGACCCTCCCCGGCACGACTCAGCCCCGGGGCGTGGTGACGAACCTGCGGGTCTGCGACGGCAAGCTGGGCGTGTCCCCGGTCCACCGCCTGGGCGACGACGAGTGACCGGACCAGTGAGACGCGTGTGACTCAAGGGATCGCCTGAAAGCGACGAAGGTGTCCGAGGGGGGAACCGAGGAGGTCTGAAGGTGCGCGCACGCTGGGCGCTGGTGCTCGCGACAGCAGCAGCGCTGCTGACGACGGCGTTCGGGGTGCCCGCGCTCGCCGCGCCGCCCACACCGGCGGGCCTGACGGCCGCGATCGAGGACTTCCAGCCGTACGTCGGCCAGTCCACCTGCGACCCCGTGGCGAAGCCGGGCGTCCGCGCGTTCATGAACCTGCTGCTCGACACCTACACCGACACCGGCAGCGACGGCATCGTCCGCGACTGCGGCATCGGCGGGCAGAGCGAGCACAAGGAGGGCCGCGCCTTCGACTGGCAGGTCTCCGCGTCCAACCCCACCGACGTCAAGCACGTCAACGACGTCACGGCGTGGCTGCTGGCCACGGACAAGTACGGCAACAAGGACGCCATGTTCCGGCGCCTGGGCCTGATGTACATGATCTGGAACAAGCAGATCTGGAAGGGCTACCAGGCGGACAAGGGCTGGCAGCCCTACAGCGGGGCCTCCGAGCACACCGACCACGTGCACTTCTCGTTCGGGTGGGCGGGCGCGAACAAGTCGACGTCCTACTGGACCGGGCACGTCGCCCCGATCGACTACGGCCCCGGCAGTGCCCCCTCCGTCCCGACGGTCACCCCCGTCGCGGTCCCGGCGAACCTGCCCGTGCTCGCGTCCTACGGCTCGCAGACCCTGACCGCCGCCTCCAGCGGTGACGCCGTCGCGGCCCTGCAGCGGGGCCTGAAGCGCACCGCGACCGGCACCTGGACCTCCGACACCACCACCGCCGTCCAGCAGTTCCAGAAGCAGCAGGGCCTCCCCGTGGGCAGCTGGACGCCCGAGGCGTGGCTGCGGCTGTTCCCGAAGCCGACCGTGCCCTTCGGCGCCGTCGAGCACGTCGACCCGGCCCGCGGCCCGGTGAACCTCACCGGCTGGGCCATCGACGCCGGCGCCGACGTCCCGCTCGAGGTGCACGTCTACGTCGACGGCACCTACGTGCAGTCCACGACGACGGACCAGGCGCGCCCGGACGTCACCGCGACCTACACGCAGTACGGCGCGGCGCACGGCTACCGGGTCCCCCTCGAGCTGTCCGACGGCACCCACGAGGTCTGCGCCTACGCGCTGAACGCGCCCGGCACCGCCGGCGCCACCGGCAAGCTCGGCTGCCTCACGACGAACGTCCAGCACGGTCCGGTCGGCGCGCTCGAGTCGCTCGCGCAGACCCCCGACGGCATCCACGCCAGCGGTTGGGCCCTGGACGGCGACACCGACACCCCGATCGCTGTGCACCTGCTCGTCGACGACACGACGACGATCGTCGTGCCGAGTGCGGAGACCCCGCGGCCCGACCTGGCCGGCCGCTTCCCCGACTACGGCCAGGGCCACGGCTTCCAGGTCGCGCTCGACCTGGCCGACGGCGCGCACAAGGTCTGCGCGTTCGGCATCAACGCCGACAACACCCCCGGCGGCAACAACCTGCTCGGCTGCAAGAGCCTCACCGTCGTCCACTCGAGCGTCGGCGTCCTCGACCCGCTCGCCACTCCCCCGGGCACCGTCACCGTGTCCGGCGCCGCCCTCGACCCCGACACGCCCGACCCGGTCGACGCCGACGTCTACGTCGACGGCAGCTTCCTCCGTCGTACCCCCGCCTCCGCCAGCCGCCCGGCCGAGTCCGCGTACAGCGCCTGGGGCGACAGCCACGGGTTCTCCGCCTCGCTCGTGCTGACGGACGGCACCCACAAGGTCTGCGCCTACGCCCTCAACGCTCCCGGCACCCCCGGCAGCAACCGGCTCCTCGGCTGCCAGTCGGTCCTCGTCGCGCACACCCCGAAGGGCACGGTCGAGTCGGTCACGCAGACCGTCGACGGGCTGGTCGTGAGCGGCTGGGCCCTCGACCCCGACACCGCCGCCTCCTCGGCGGTCCAGGTCGCCGTCGACTCCGCCGCGCCGATCGAGGCCCGGGCCAACGGCAACCGCGACGACATCGCGGCGAGCTACCCGGCGCTCGGCGGCCTGCACGGCTTCCGCGTCGTCGTCTCTGACCTGTCGGAGGGGTCGCACAAGGTCTGCGTGACGCTGCTCAACGTCTCCGGCTCACCGGGTTCCCCGACGGCCCTCCCGTGCACCACCGCCGTCGTGCGGCACTCGCCGGTCGGCGTCGCGCCCGTGCTCGGCCGTCGCGGCAACGCCGTCACCGCCTCCGGCTGGGCGGTCGACCCCGACACCACCGGCACCGTCGAGACGCACGTCTACGTCGACGGGAAGTTCGTCACCAAGACCGTCGCCTCCGCGACCCGCTCCGACATCGCCGCCCCCTGGTCCGGCTACGGCACCGCGCACGGCTGGACCGCGTCACTCGACCTCCCTGCCGGTTCGCACAAGGTCTGCGCCTACGGCATCAACGTCGGCGCGGGCACCAACGCCCTGCTCGGCTGCGCGACGACCGTGGTCAAGCACTCGCCCTTCGGCAACCTCACGTCCGTCACGAAGCGCTCCGACGGCCTCGCCGTCTTCGGCTGGGCGATCGACCCCGACACGACGGGCGGCGTCACCGTGCGGATCACGTTCGACGGCAAGCAGGTCCGCGTCCTCGGGGCCGTCCTGCCCCGCGCCGACGTCGGCTCCGCCTACCCCGACTACGGCCCCAAGCACGGCTTCTCGACGCTGCTCCACCCCGGCAAGGGCAGGCACACGATCTGCGCCGGCGCCGACAACGTGAGCGGCACCCCCGGCACCGCCAGCGGCCTCGGCTGCCGCACGATCACGATCTAGCGTCCTTCTTCCTGAGCCTGACTGACGCGCCAGCTCCTAGGACGCAAGGGCCGGGGTCAGGCGCCGCGGAGGAGGTCGCCCTCGACCTCGAAGGCCTCGCGCAGCGCGTCCCGCCAGTCGGGGAACGGCGGCAGGCCCGCGGCGTCCCACTTGGCACCGGACATCACCGAGTACGCCGGACGGGTGGCGGGCGTGACGAAGCTGGCCGAGTCCGTGGGCGAGACACGGGACGGGTCCGCTCCGAGCTCCTCGAAGATCGCCTGGGCGAAGCCGAACCACGAGGTCTGCCCGCGGTTCGTGCCGTGGTAGGCCCCCGCGGCGACGTCGGCCCGCGCGATGTCGAGCAGGCGCGTGGACAGGTGACCTGCCCACGTGGGCGACCCGACCTGGTCGGCGATGAAGCTGCACGTGTCGCGCTCGCGCTCGAGCCGGCAGACCGTCTTCACGATGTTGGCGCCGCCCCCGCCGTAGAGCCATGCGGTCCGGACGATCCAGTGCGCGTCCGGGAGGATCTCGGCGATGGCCAGCTCGCCCGCAAGCTTCGTGCGGCCGTAGGCGTTGGTCGGTCCCTTGGGGTCGTCCGGCTCGTAGGGCGCCGTGCCGTCGCCGGGGAAGACGTAGTCGGTCGAGACGTGCACGAGGCCGGCCCCGACCTCCTTGCACGCGCCCGCGATCAGCGCCGGCGCGGTCGCGTTCACCGCGTAGGCCAGCTCCTCCTCCGACTCGGCCTTGTCGACGGCGGTGTACGCCGCCGGGTTGAGCACGACGAGCTTGTGGTCGGGCGAGTCCGAGCGGACCACGCGGGCCCACTCCTCGATCGTGTCGCGCACCGTGAACGGGTCCGTGAGGTCGTGCTCCGGCAGGTCGATCCCACGGGCGAACGCGATGTCCGGGGCCGCGTGGGCCTTGCGCATCAGGTCGGAGCCGAGCTGGCCCTTGTGACCCGTGATCAGCAGCGCGAGCGCCATCAGCCGACGACCTTCTCGCCGGCCGCGGCGTACTTCTTCTCGGTCGCGCCCTTGAACGGGCGCCACCAGGCCTCGTTGGCCTTGTACCACTCGACGGTCGCCACGAGACCGGCCTGGAAGTCGTCGTACCGCGGCTTCCACCCCAGCTCGGTCCGGAGCTTGCCGGCGTCGATCGCGTAGCGCAGGTCGTGACCCGGGCGGTCGGTCACGTGGTCGTAGTCGTCGGCCGGCCGGCCGAACGCGCGCAGGATCGCCTCGACGACCTCCTTGTTGTTCTTCTCGCCGTCCGCGCCGATCAGGTAGGTCTCGCCGATGCGGCCCTTGTCGATGATCGTCCAGACCGCCGAGTTGTGGTCGTCGACGTGGATCCAGTCGCGGACGTTCTCGCCCTTGCCGTAGAGCTTCGGCCGCTCGCCGTCGATGACGTTGGTGATCTGCCGCGGGATGAACTTCTCCACGTGCTGGTACGGCCCGTAGTTGTTGCTGCAGTTGCTGATCGTCGCCTGCAGCCCGAAGGACCGCACCCAGGCGCGCACCAGCAGGTCAGAGCCCGCCTTCGTGCTCGAGTACGGACTGCTGGGGTTGTACGGCGTGTCCTCCGTGAACTTCTTCGGGTCGTCGAGCTCGAGGTCGCCGTAGACCTCGTCGGTGCTCACGTGGTGGAGGCGGCGGCCGTGCCGGCGGCAGGCCTCGAGGATCGTGAACGTGCCGATGAGGTTCGTCTGCACGAACGGCGTCGGGTCGTTGAGCGAGTTGTCGTTGTGCGACTCGGCCGCGAAGTGCACGACCAGGTCCGCCTCCCCGACCAGCTCGTCCATGACCTTCGCGTCGGCGATGTCGCCCTCCACGAACCGGATCCGGTCCTTCACCGCGTCGAGCGAGGTCCCGTCGCTGGCGTAGGTCAGCTTGTCGATGACGGTGACCTCGACGTCAGGTCGGTTCGCGAGGGTCCAGTGGACGAAGTTGGCGCCGATGAAGCCGGCGCCGCCGGTGACGAGGATGCGCATGCCGGACAGTCTCCCAGAA
>CBIHPE010000177.1:0-8546 GCA_966212015.1 uncultured Frankiales bacterium
TGTGAGTCCTGTGGTGCTCTGACCCCCTCGAACCCGCATCGTCGGACGGGGCCTGGGCCTGGGCCTGGGCCTGGTCGGTGAGGTGCTCGGTGAGGGCTTCGACGTCGGCGACGGCGTCCGGCTCGAGGTCGAGTTCGGCTTGTTCGGCGAGGTCGGCGAGGTCGGTGAGGACGCCGTCGCGGGCGGCCTTCACGAGCGCGAGGACGAGGGAGGGCAGGGTGGCGAAGACGTCGGCCTGGATCTGCTGGAGGGTTCGGGTGCGTCCTTCGCGCTGGTCGAGGACCTGCTGGGCGTGGACGAGCTGCTCGAAGTCCAGGGCCCAGCGGCGTCCGGCGACGGCTTCGATGACGGCACCGATGCTGGTCATGCCGTCCTCGCCGGGGCTGACCCACACGCGGGCGTCCTGGCGGGCCTGGTCCTCGCGCTGGCGGGTGAGGTCGGGGTCGATCTCGGCCTCGACGGCGAGGATGGTGTGCCGGACCAGCCGCCGGACGTCGGTGACGTTGCGCCCGACCAGGAGCCCGGCGAGGCGGGCGTCGATGAGCTGCTGGACCTGCTCGGTGCAGCGGCGGGTCGCCTGCAGGACGGCCTCGACGGTCGGGACGAACACCGCCCCGGCCGCGGCCTGCTCCGCCAGGCGCGGGAACAGCTCGGTCAAGCGGGTCCCGTCGGTCAGCTCACGGGCAGCGCGGATCTGCCCGATCAGGGCCGTCCCGGCCAGCTCCATCTCGGCGAAGCCGATGCGCTCCTCCCGCCACAGCTCGGCGATCTGGGCCCGCAGCGCCGCCGCCTCCACGTGCAGGGCGGCCTTCCGGGCCTCGAGCTGCTCGACCTGCTCCAGGACAGCCCGCTGCGCCGCGAGGCGCACGGGCGAGGAGCTGGTCACCCCACAAACCTACCCCACCCGGGATAGAACACACATGTGAGTACGCACACTACTTGGGCTCAAATCATGGGAGCGTGCCCATAGGACTTGCTCGACAAAAGCGGTATAATTGAGTCAACGGTCCACGCGCACCGCGAAGCAACCGGGGGCAGCGTTGTGGACGTGCACGAAGGCCGTGCGTGCGTCGCTGAGCATCGCCTCAAGACGCGCTTCGGCGTCCACGCCCGCGACGACCTCGCAGTGGACCGACGACCCGTCCTCGGCGTACCCCCGCAACGACAGCAGCCGACGGGTCTGCTGCTCGGGCAGGGACGTCAGCCGAGCGGGCTCGCACGACCGCTCGTGGACGAAGACGGGGCCGTGCTGGCGGTAGGCGCTCGGCAGTGTCCACGGGTCGTAGCTGGTCAGGACCAGCACCTCGCCGGGCTCGGCGTCGGTGAGGCAGCGACGGCAGGGGAAGGCGTGCGGTGCGTCAGCGACGACGCGCTGGTCCTCGTCGCGGATCGTCAGCGGGGTGGGGGTTCCGGTGATCTGCATGTCCTCAGCCTGCGGGTCCAGGTCGCTCCCGGCTGGCGGTTTTGCGACACGGCGCTCAGCTCCCGCCGGAGGTCGCGACCGAGCCGCTGGAGCTCGACGACGAGCTGGCAGCGGACGACGACGCGCTGGCGTCGCTCGACGAGCCGCCGCTGCTCGACGCGGCGGACGAGGCCGTTGTGGCGGTGCTGGCTGTGGTGGTCAGCGACGACGGTGCTTCGGTGGCTGTGGTCGAGCTCGACGTGCTGCTGGTCGTCGCGCTCGCGGAGGGGGTCACCGTGGTGGCCACGGCTGCGGCTGTGGTCGTCGCCGCTCCCGCCGGGGCGATGGCCAGGGTCAGGGCGACCGTGCCGCTCAGGGCCACCAGTCCGGTGCCGGCGGAGGCGAGGAGGACGCTTCGGCGGGCCCGGGCGCGCTGGCCCTGCGGCGCCTTCTGCAGGCCGTCCATCACGAGCCGCCGCTGGTGGCCATCGGCCCGCCGAAGGACTGCTGCGAGCTGCCGCCGTTCGACGGCTGGTCGAACGACTGCGGCACCTGCGTCGTACTCGTGTCGTCTGTCGTCGTTGGCGCTTGGCCGGTGCCGAGCCCGAGAGCGAGGGCACCTGCACCACCGACTGCGGCGACGCCGATGAAGGCGGTGACGCCGGCGACGGCGTTGCGAGCCTTCGCGCGAGCGGCGGGGGTGGAGCTGGTGAGTCCGTCCATGAGTCGACGGTCCGGGGCGGGGCTCGACGGTCCCTGGGGTGCCGCTGTGAGGCGGCTGTGGGTCTTGCGACGTCGCCTCGTCAGCAGGACGATCCCGGAGGGAGGTCGTCATGCACGCTGTCGTGGGAGACACCATCGCCGTTCCCGGTCTGCACGTGGGTGAGTCCGGTCGCCTCGGGGAGGTGGTCGAGGTCCGCGGCGCGGACGGCAGGCCGCCGTACGTCGTGCTCTGGCAGGACGGGCACCAGGCGCTCTGCTACCCCGGCCCGCAGACCAAGATCTGCCACGAGGGCCGACTCGACCTCGGCTAGGGCCCGCGGCCCGCGGCCGTCCTGCGACCCCTGAGCACGACGAAGGGGGCCCCGCCTCTCGGCGCGAGCCCCCTCCGAGGACGAGCTAGTACTTGATGAGGCCGCGGAAGTTCTTGCCGTCCCGCATGTCCTGGTAGCCCTGGTTGATCTCGTCCAGGGTGTACTCGGTGGTGACCATCTCGTCGAGCTTGAGCTTGCCGGCCTTGTAGAGGGCTAGCAGCTTCGGGATGTCGACGGACGGGTTGGCGTTGCCGAAGATGCAGCCGACGAGCTCCTTGCGCTGCATGGCGAACTCGAACAGGTTGAGCTTCACGTCCTCGGCGAGCATCGGCGTCACCGACGTGACGACGCCGCGGCCTGCCTTCTTGATGATGCTCATCAGCTGCGCGACGTGCGAGCCGTCACCGGTGCCGACGCAGAGGATGGCCTTGTCGGCCATGGCGCCGTTGGTGATGCCCTGGACGAGGAAGAACGCCTCCTCGTGCGAGGCGGCGGTGTGGGTCGCGCCGAACTCCTTGATCTTCTCGCGCTTCCACTCGACCGGCTCGACGACGACGACCTGGCGAGCGCCGGCGAGGACGGCGCCCTGCACGGCCGCCGTGCCGATGCCGCCGACGCCGTAGATCACGACGGTCTCACCGGGCTGCACGTCAGCCGCGTTGACCGCGGACCCCCAGCCGGTGGTGACGCCGCAGCCGACGAGCGCTGCCTTGTCGAGCGGGATGTCCTTGTCGATCTTCACGCAGGACTCGACGGCGACGACGGAGTACGGCGAGAAGGTGCCGACGCCGACCATGATGCCGAGGTCCTTGCCGTCCTTGGTGTGGTGGCGGGCGGTCTGGTCGGTGAACTGGCGACCGCCGAGCAGGAAGGCGCCGAGGTCGCAGATGTGCGACTGGCCGATGCGACAGCTGGGGCACTTGCCGCAGCTCGGGATGAACGCGAACACGACGTGGTCGCCGACCTGCAGGTCGGTGACGCCCTCGCCGACCTCGATGATCTCGCCGGCGCCCTCGTGGCCGCCGATGACGGGGAACTGGGACACACCCATCAGCTCGGCGATCTCGGGCGGCAGCACCATGTCGCCGGTGACCATGTGCTCGTCCGAGTGGCACAGGCCCGAGGCCGCCAGCTTGACGAGCACCTCGCCCTTCTTCGGCGGGTCGAGCGTGATGTCCTCGACGCTCCAGTCGGTGTGCGGCTCCCACAGGATGGCGGCGCGCGTCTCCATCGATGACTCCCTCGTCATGGCAGTAGAACAGGTTCTCATCCGCAACGTAGCCGTTGCATCCCCGTGTGTCAGCAGGCCTATCAGGATGCCGGATTCGTCCCTAGCCTGCGGGTGTGCGCGCGAAGGGGTGGGTCGCGGAAGCCGTGTTCCTCGCAGTCGTCGCCGGGAGCCTTGCGGCGCCGGCGCTGACGTCGGCGGGGCGGCACCTCGCGTCCGGGTCGGGATCGTCGAGCGGGTCCTCCTCGTCCGGGTCCAGCAGCGGCTCCTCGAGCGGGTCGAGCAACGGCTCGTCCAACGGAAGCTCCAACGGCTCGAGCAACGGCTCGTCCAACGGGTCCTCGAACGGCTCCAGCGGCAAGGGCTCCGGGAGCAAGGGCGGTACGGGCTCGGGCGGGACGGGCGGTACGAAGAGCAGCGGCGGCACGGGGAGCAAGCCGGGCTCGACGCAGGCCCCCGCGTCCGCCGACGGCGGCTCGGGCACCTCCGACGGCAGCTTCGAGATCACCCCGGACCTCGACGGATACAAGGTGATCCCGAAGGTCGGCACCGTCCTCTACGGCACGCTCCGGAACCTGCCGCCGTTCCTGGTCCTCAGCTGCCTGCTCGGCGCGCTCGGCGTGCGGGTCGACGACCAGCCGCTGGGTGCCGAGGACCCCTTCGGAGCCGTGAATCGGGCGTGCAGCGGCATCACGGTGCGGAAGCTGCCGGACTACAGCGGGCCCTTCAGCGACCCGCCGAAGACCGTGCACTCGCGGGACGTGCACCTGACCATCACCGTCGACCGGCCGGGGCACGTGACGGTCGTGCCGTCGCTGCCGGACGAGCGCAAGAACCGGCTGCTCCCGACCCTGCTCGCTGCCCTGCTCGTCATCCTGGTGGCCCTCGCTCTCGCCCTCGTGGTCCGCAAGAACCGGGGCCAGCAGCCGTGAGGCCCGGACGCCGCATCGCCGACCTGGCCGCCGAGCAGCCGCTGCTCGCGGGGGTCTGGGCGCTCGTGCTCGCGAGCGTGGCCGGCGCCGCCGTCGTCACGGGGGACCGGCGGGTCTGGGCCTACGTGACGGTCTGCCTCGTCATGACCGCGGTCGTCGCGACGGCCCATGCGGCCGCCCGCTTCAGCCGCGCGCTCCTCGGGATGCTCGTCGCGCTCGGCGTACTGCACCTGGCCGGAGGCCTTGTCCCCTCGAGCGGCGGCGTGCTCTACGACTACTGGCTCGTCGACGGCGTGCTCCGGTACGACCAGGCGGTGCACGTGTTCGGGTCGGTGACGGCGACGTGGGCGAGCTGGCAGCTGGTCGGGGCCTACCTCGACCTGGGCCGCACACCGCCCCGGGCGCAGGCCCTGATCGCGTGCCTGGGCGGGATGGGCAAGGGCGCGATCAACGAGGTCGTCGAGTTCGTCTCGGGCGGGCGCTACGTCGGCGGCTACCTCAACACCGGCTGGGACCTGGTGTTCGACCTGGCCGGCTGCGTGGCCATGGCGGTCTACCTGGTCCAGAGCGGCGCTCCGCGCCGTACGCCTCAGTCGCCGGTCTCCTCCTGGCCCACCCCGGTGACCACGGCCACGACGGATGCGGCCACGGCGACGTAGCTGGCGGGCCGTGGACCGCTCGGCAGGGGGACGACCCAGAGCCGAGAGGACCCTCGCACCGCGGTGAGCTCGCGCGAGCCGGCTCCCACCAGCACGTCGCCATGAGCCGCCAGCCCGTACGTGAACGGCACCCGGCCGGGCAGCTCGCGCCCTGTCGCAGGGTCGCGTCGGAAGCCCCGCTGCCTGCGGTCGACGCCGAGGAAGGGCGAGTCGCGGAGCAGGCTCTCCTCGCCCGTGCTGCTCCAGGTCTCCTTGCCGGTGCGGCTGTCGAGCGCGTGAGCCGTCGGGTCGTCGGTCCCGGTGGTCACCGCCGCGACGTCTCCGCTCACGGCGGTGCCACCGATGTAGTCGGACGTGAACGTCCACGCCGGCCGGCCGGTCGCGAGGTCGAGCGCGACGACCGTCGAGTGGCCGCCCTGGTCGCTCGTCACGCCGACGAGGGCCAGCGTGGCGCTGACCGCGCTGGTGTTGCTGTCGGGGTGTCCCGAGACCGTGGCCTGCCACGTCCGCTTGCCGGTGCGCGGGTCGAGCCGGGTAGCGGTGCCACGGGTGGTGACTGCCGGCCCGGTGGGCACGGGGATCGTCACGGTGCACGGGCTGCAGTCGGCGGTGGGTCGGCTCGGGTCCTCGAGCAGCACGATGCCGGTGTCCCGGGACTGGACCACGTCACCGGAGCTGGGCACGCTCCAGGCGAGTGACCCGTCGGCGACCCGTCTCGCCTCGACCCGGTCCCGGAGGTCGAAGACCGCCAGGCCGCCGACGACGGCCTGCGGAAGATCGCCCTCGGGCACGCTCCAGCGCGGAGTCCCGTCGGACAGCGCGTACGCGGTGGTGGGCGAGCCGCCGGGAGCCGCCACCAGCACGACGTCGTCGATCAGGACCGGTTCGGTCGCGCCGTCGGTAGGGCTCAGCTCGCGCGTCCACCGGGTGCTTCCGGTCGACGCGTCGAAGACCTGGAGCACCGTGCGCGGCTCGGCCGCGGCACCGAGGCGCGGAGCTGCGCCGCAGGCACTCGCGAGGAGCACGAGGACGGGCAGTGCGCGGCGCATACTGCACTGTCTCAAGATCTGGCATCCTCTCGCTCGAGTTCGCCGTCAACGACGCCGGCGCTCGTAGGGAGCTTCTGTGCAGTCCGCGCTGGAAAGCGCTCTCCTCCAGCTGGAGAGCGCCGTCGACGTCCTCGGGATCGACGAGGGGCTGCACCAGCTCCTCGCGACGCCCCGCCGCTCCCTCGAGGTGGCCGTCCCGCTGCGGCGCGACGACGGCTCGCTGGAGGTCCTGCAGGGCTACCGCGTGCAGCACAACCTGAGCCGTGGCCCGGCCAAGGGCGGCATCCGGTTCCACCCGCACACCGACCTGAACGAGGTCCGGGCCCTCGCCATGTGGATGACGTGGAAGTGCGCGCTCATCGGCATCCCCTACGGCGGCGCGAAGGGCGGCGTGGCCGTCGACCCGCGCGCGCTGTCGAGGAACGAGCTGGAGCGGGTGACCCGCCGGTATGCCTCCGAGATCATCCCGATCATCGGCCCGGAGAAGGACATCCCCGCGCCCGACGTCGGCACCGACGAGCAGACGATGGCCTGGATGATGGACACCTACTCCATGCACTCCGGCTACACCGTGACGGGCGTCGTGGCCGGCCAGCCCGGCACCCTAGGGGGCGCGCAGGGGCGCGGCGGCGCGGCCCCGCCCGGGGTCATGTACGCCTGCTTCTCGGCGCTCAAGGAGGCCGGCGTCGACCACCGCGAGGTGAAGATCGCGGTCCAGGGGTTCGGCAAGGTCGGCGGGCTGGCGGCGCAGTACCTCCACGACGCGGGCTGCACGGTCGTCGCGGTGTCCGACGTCGGCGGCGGCATCTACAACGCCGACGGCCTCGACCCGGCGGCGCTGCTGAAGCACCTCAAGAGCGGCGCGGACACCGTCGTCGGCTACCCCGGCACCGACACCATCAGCAACGCCGAGCTGCTCGAGCTCGACGTCGACGTGCTCGTCCCGGCGGCGCTCGAGGGCGTCATCCACGAGGGCAACGCCGCCAACGTGAAGGCGCGCTTCGTCATCGAGGGTGCCAACGGCCCGACGACCCCCGACGGCGACAAGGTCCTCGAGGACAAGGGCGTCGTCGTGGTGCCGGACATCCTGGCCAACTCCGGTGGGGTGGCCGTGTCCTACTTCGAGTGGGTTCAGGACCTCCAGGCGTACTTCTGGTCCGAGGACGAGGTCAACGACCGGCTCAAGGTCCTCATGGAGCACGCGTACGACGAGGTGTCGGCCCTCGCGGCTGCCAAGGGCCTCTCGCTGCGCACCGCGGCGCAGGTCATCGGGGTGGGCCGCGTCGCCGACGCGCACCGCACGCGCGGCCTGTACCCCTGATTCACCTTCGCGCTACCGCGGTCTGGCACGCTTGCTGTGCCATGATGGGGGCGAACCACACGCTTGTGATTCGCCTGCACAGGAGGACCTGCGATGGATGCCGCGCTCAGCGTCGTACCGACGACCGAGGGTGAGCTGACCGAGCGCGAGCGCGAGATCCTCGCGTTCGAGCGGCAGTGGTGGAAGTACGCCGGCGCCAAGGAGCAGGCCATCAAGGACCTGTTCGACATGAGCGCCACGCGCTACTACCAGGTGCTCAACGCGCTCATCGACCGTCCCGAGGCGCTCGTCGCGGACCCGATGCTGGTCAAGCGCCTGCGGCGGCTGCGCACTACCCGGCAGCGCACCCGGTCGGCGCGCCGTCTCGGCATGGACGCCTAAGCACCTGCAGTGACCGGACCCGAGGACCCCGGCGACGACTGGGGCTTCCCCGAGGTCGACCCCCACGCCCCGCCCGCTGATGCCGGGCCGGCGTCGACGCAGCTCCCCGAGGACGTCGAGGAGACCACCTACGACACCGGCTCCGACGCGTGGTGGCGTGCGCAGGCCGAGGCGCAGCGCCGGGCCGCGGCGTCCGAGCCGGTCGTGCCGGCGACGCCGCCCCCGCCTGTTGCGCCGGCCCCTCCGCCGCCGCTCGTCGAGCCGACCGTCCTCAACGCCCCCTCGCCCCTCGACGCGCAGTGGGTGCCGCCGGAGCTGCCCGAGCTCCGGGCGCCCGCAGTCGAGGAGCCGGCCGTCGAGGAGCCGGCCGTCGAGGAGCCGGCTGCCGAGGAGCCGGCGGCCGAGGAGCCGGCCGCCGAGGAGCCGGGCGTGGCGGACGCGGGCGCCGCGGGGGGCGAGGGCGCGGGGGGCGACACCCCGCACCACCACCGCGCCCCCGGGGACGCCCCGGTCTGCCCACCCTGGAGTCGGTGGCGGCTC